>JBFYJK010000056.1:0-3707 GCA_041311445.1 Candidatus Nanopelagicales bacterium | reverse complement strand
CTCGGGAATCTTTTGGAACTTCATTTGTCTTAACTGAAACTGCGGCAGCTTGTGCCGGTGTTGGAATCGCGGTGCCTGGAAGCGGAACTGATGCGGCGCTCCATGCAATCGCATCTTTAAGAGCACCAGGTGTCGCGCCGCCACCTAAATAAATCGCAAGGAGAATATCGCCGGCACCAACTGGTGTTCCTGTTGCTGAGTGTTCTGGTTCGCAGTGCATAACTTCATCTGCAGTTACCAAGATCGCGCCATCTTTGCCAAGTGAACAGAGCACCTGCTCTACTCCGCCGTCGATAACTTCGCGGGCAGCGGCAATTACATCGTGGATGGTCTTAAGTGGACGACCAACAAGTTCTGCTAATTCAAATTGATTTGGCTTAATCAGTTCTGGCTTCACTGCAAGAGCTGCGTGGAACTCTGGACCGCTGCCATCGATTGCAACCTTTGCGCCGCGATCGCGAACAAATTGCGCAAGGTCGCGGTAAGTATTTACATCTGCGCCTGGATTTAAGCGTCCTGCAAGCACTACCCAAGAGCCTTTTAATTCAAGGCCATCGAGAGTTTGTAGCAGTTCGTTTAGAACATCTTTGTTTAGTTCAAAGCCTGGTTCGTTGATCTTCGTAACTACGCCATTAGCTTCTTGAAGTGTGATGTTGCTGCGAGTAATACCTTCCGCTTTAATCACGTGATGCGCAATCTTTAGCGTGTTTAGCTTCTTGCCGAACCATTGGCTGCCTAAATCGCCGCAGATCAATACTGCATGAGTTTTTGCACCGTAAGCCGCAAGTGCACGTGAAACGTTTACGCCTTTTCCGCCTGGGTCAATTGCGTTTAAGTCTCCGCGATTAACTCCACCTAGAGTTAATGAATTGACTGCAATGGTGCGATCAATTGAAGGATTAGTAGTCACGGTAATAATCATGCGCGCACCACCTTGATGCCAGCAGTTTCAATCTGCGCGATTGCGCCTTGATCAACGGCTTCGTCGGTAACAATTAAATCAACATCCTTGACTTCGCCAAACTTTGCAAAGTGATCTTGGGTGAACTTAGTGTGATCAGCTACTACAATCTTCTTCTTAGCTGCATTCAACATCGCGCTCTTTACTGCAGCTTCAGCAGGTTCTGGCGTGGTTAGGCCGCGAGCTAAAGAAATTCCATTTGTTGCGATGATTGCAATATCTGCAACGATTCCACTAAAGGTATCGATAGCCCATTGATCAACGCATGAACGAGTACCTTTTCGTACGCGTCCACCAGCAAGTATGATTTCAATATTCTCTTTCTCCATCAGCGCAACTGCGTGATCAGGAGAATTTGTAATGATACGAAGTCGTGAACTTTCTGGAATCAGCGGAAGAATCTGTGCAGTTGTGGTACCTGCATCAAGAATTACAGTTCCGTTTTCAGGAAGCAGAGAGACAATTGCTTTTGCAATACGCAGCTTCTCTGCTTGCTGAATTGAATTCTTTAAATCAACGCTCTGCTCCAACCAAACCGGAATCGCGCCGCCGTGAACACGTTGAACAAGTCCTTGTTTTTCTAAGTATGAAAGGTCGCGACGAATGGTCTCTGGGGCTACATCTAAGTGATCAGCTAAGTCATTAACCGAGGCGCGGCCCTTGCCACGAACTCGTTCGACTATCGAGCGATAACGCTCCATCGCGTACATGGCCCTAATAATCCTCTAGAAATGGGCATTTGTCTGCCCGTTTCGATTTGTTTTGGCAATTATTTTGGGTAAAACAAATCTACTCGGCAGTAGTATCTCGGTAGTTGAGCCAGGCGCGGATATACCAATAGCCGGTGATGTAGGTCAGGGCGACCGCCACATAGATCCAACCGAACTTAAACCAATCCATCCAGGCTGGCAGCGGCAGGATGAACCAGCCCATGCCTAAGTTCTGCGAGAGGGTCTTTACCTTTCCCCCGCGGTTGGCGCTGATGACGCCTCCTGAAATCACTACTGCGCGGAAGACGGTGATTCCGACTTCGCGGAAGAGAATCGAGATCGTGACCCACCATGGAAAGCGCTCTTGAAGCGAAAGCGGAATCATCACCGCTGCAATCATTAACTTATCTGCAACTGGGTCAAGAAACTTACCCATCTCAGTAATCTGACCGCTCTTACGAGCCAAACGCCCGTCAACAACATCGCTCATGGCGATGCAGAAGAAAATTATCCAGCTAATAAATTGCCACGCAGTGCCGCTTTGATAGAGCGCCCAAATTGCAGGTGGTAGCGCAACGATGCGCGCAACAGTGATTTGATTAGGAGTTATCTTCACAGCGGCCTCGCAATTAAATCTGCGCCAGCTGAATCAACGATTACCGCTTTAACCCACTGTCCTAATTTGAAATTAGTATCGCCTTCGAACCCAACGGTGCCATCTACCTCTGGACCTTGGAATGCAGCGCGACCTTCTTGAATCTCTGGATCATCGATTAATACATCAACCTCTGCGCCAATGCGAAGTGCCGCACGTTCTGAAACTGCGTTATCAGAAATGGTTGAAAGTAGAGATACGCGATGCGCAATTATTTCTGCATCTAATTTGTTATCCATCTTAAGTGCTTCAGTGCCATCTTCATCTGAATAACCAAATACACCAACTGCGTCTAACTGTGCATCTTCAACGAAGCGGCAGAGCTCATCAAAGTCGCTCTCCTTTTCGCCTGGGAAACCCACAATAAAGTTACTGCGGATACCGGCATCAGGTGAAAGTGCCCGAATTTGGCTGATTAAATGCAAGAACTCTTCGTTGCCACCAAAGCGACGCATGCTTCGTAGAACATCTTTCGCGCTGTGCTGGAAAGATAAATCAAAGTACGGCGCAACCTTTTCATCTTCGATCATTGCTTGCAGCAAAGTTGGACGCATCTCTGCAGGTTGCAAATATGAAAGTCGAATGCGCTTGATTCCACCAATCTTTGAAAGTTCTGGAATCAACTTCTCCATGGCGCGTAGATCGCCTAAGTCTTTTCCGTAGCTAGTGGTGTTCTCTGAAACTAAGAAGACTTCGCTAACGCCATTATCTGCAAGCCATTTAGCCTCTTCGATAACTTCGAGCGGATGGCGAGAGATAAACGCGCCGCGGAATTGTGGAATCGCGCAGAATGCGCAGCGACGGTCGCACCCTGAAGCAATCTTTAGCGGCGCCCATGGCGCATCGTTAAGTCGCTTGCGTGCGAAATTCAAATCGATAGTCTCTTTCTTACGCTCTGCAGGAGAGATTGGAAGCAGATTGCGACGATCTTGTGGCGTGTGCGGCGCAGGCTTATGCCCCGAAAGAATGTCCCCTAAGCGTGCAGAGATATCTTTGTAATCATCGAAAGACAAGATGCCATCAGCTTCAGGCAGCGCAGTAGCCAACTCTTCGCCATAGCGTTCAGCCATACAGCCAACGGCCACCACTGCTTTTGTAACGCCGTTACCTTTAAGCGCATGTGCTTCTAGAAGTGAGTTAATTGAATCTTGTTTTGCGCTCTCAATAAAGCCGCAGGTGTTAATAACTGCAACTTCAGCATCCGCTGCATCATCAACTAATTTCCAGCCATCGGCAGCTAAACGCCCAGCCAGCTCTTCTGAATCCACATCGTTACGAGCGCAGCCCATAGTGATGAGGGCTACGGTTTTCGACATGGCTACGAATTTACCCCATAACTGACATTAACTACTTCACCATCTGCACCAAGTGGCGAAACTTC
>JBFYJK010000053.1:0-3709 GCA_041311445.1 Candidatus Nanopelagicales bacterium | reverse complement strand
TTTTTGCTCCTCGGTTTTATGTAATCTCGCACCGAACGCGCCGTTGGGTCGACTGGAGGCTTACGGCTAATCCAACCATTAGGCAGGCTCAAAATAAAATCGCCGCCCCCGAAATCTCACTTCGGAAGCGGCGATTTACGCTGGTTTAGAGGGTTTTAGCCGAGTGCAGCCGACAATTTGGCTAGGGCCGCCAGGAGCAGCTTTACGTTGGCCGTCGATGAGAAGAACTTCATCAGCAGCGCGATAAATGATGCGAGCATGTTCTGCCTTTCTAAGTAGCTATCTAGGCCGCAATCTTCACCCTTATACATATGTGATTTCTTGGCGAATTTCATTGCTGTGGATAGATGCGACGAGTAACCTCACATCTCATGTCACAGGACCAAGTTGAAAATCTTCTACACGAAGATCGTTCATTTCCGCCCACAGCTCAATTCGCTGCGCAAGCAAATATCAAAGAAGATGAGTATGTGTTAGCGGAAGCAGATCGCATCGCGTTCTGGGAATCTAAAGCAGAGTTTCTAAAGTGGGATAAGCGTTGGCACACTGTGCTCGATTGGCAAGTTCCTTTCTCAAAATGGTTTGTTGATGGAAAGTTAAACGCATCAGTAAATTGTTTAGATCGACATATCGAAGAAGGTCGCGGTGATCGCGTTGCATTCTTCTTTGAAGGTGAACCTGGTGACACTCGCACAATTACATATGCGCAGTTACTTGCAGATGTAAAGAAGGCAGCAAACGCACTAACTGAAATTGGGATTAAAGCTGGCGATCGTGTTGCGATTTACATGCCGATGATTCCCGAAGCTGCAGTTGCAATGTTGGCATGTGCACGTGTTGGTGCAGCACACTCAGTTGTCTTTGGTGGATTTAGCGCCGAAGCTTTAATCTCAAGAATTCAAGATGCAGATGCACGGTTGGTGATTACCGCTGATGGTGGTTATCGAAAAGGTGCAGCGTTTGCGTTAAAGCCTGCGGTTGATGAGGCGCTGCAAGGCGAACATAATGTTGCAAAAGTATTGGTAGTAAAGCGCACCGGCCAGGAAGTTGCTTGGACTGATCGCGATATTTGGTGGCATGAAATTGTTGATCGCCAACCTGCTGAACATGTTGCAGAAAGCTTCGATTCTGAGCACCCGTTATTCATTTTGTACACCAGCGGAACAACTGCAAAACCAAAGGGAATTTTCCATACAACCGGTGGCTATTTAACTCAGGCTGCCTACACACATCGCGCAGTCTTTGATTTAAAACCAGAGACAGATATCTACTGGTGCACCGCAGATGTTGGCTGGATTACCGGACATTCATACGTGGTTTATGGCCCTCTTATCAATGGTGCGACTCAGGTGATGTATGAAGGAACGCCTGATACTCCGCATAAAGGTCGCATGTTTGAAATTATCGAAAAATATAAAGTAACCATTCTATATACCGCGCCAACTTTGATTCGTACCTGGATGAAGTGGGGCGATGAATTTCCAAATAAGTTTAATTTGAAATCACTTCGCTTACTTGGATCTGTTGGTGAGCCAATTAATCCAGAAGCTTGGATGTGGTACCGCGATGTAATTGGCGGAAACAATTGCCCGATTGTTGATACGTGGTGGCAGACCGAAACGGGTGCCATCATGATTTCTCCGCTCCCCGGTGTAACTGCAACCAAACCTGGATCTGCAATGCGTCCGATTCCAGGTATCAGTGCAAAAGTTGTTGACGATAATGCGCGCGAAGTTGGTAACGGACATGGAGGATATTTAATTCTTGATAAGCCATGGCCATCTATGTTGCGCGGTGTTTGGGGCGAACCAGAGCGTTACAAAGAAACTTATTGGTCACGCTATGAAGGAATCTACTTTGCTGGCGATGGCGCAAAGTTAGATACAGATGGCGCATATTGGTTATTAGGTCGCGTTGACGACGTTATGAACGTTTCCGGACACCGCATCTCTACAACCGAAGTTGAATCTGCACTTGTTTCACATGAAGAAGTTGCAGAGGCTGCCGTAGTTGGCGCAAATGATGCGATGACCGGCCAAGCAATTGTGGCTTTCGTAATTCTTCGTGGCGGAATCGATCACACAAAGGGCGAAGCTTTAATTACTTCATTAAAAGCGCACGTTGTAAAAGAGATTGGCGCAATTGCACGTCCACGTCAGATTCTGGTTGTTAATGAACTTCCAAAGACTCGAAGCGGCAAAATCATGCGTCGATTGCTGCGAGATGTTGCAGAGAATCGTGCAGTTGGTGATTCCACAACTTTGGCAGATCCAAATGTTATGAACTTAATTAAGGATGGGTTAAGTACTTCTACTGAAGATTAAAGTGCTCTTTGGCTAGAGATTCCACTTCGGCGTAGTTAGCGAATGCGCCAATCTTCTTATAAATAACCTTGCCTTGCGCATCGATAAACCAGGTAACTGGAACGCCCATTCCTATTTCCACGCGTGTGCGGCCATCTGGATCATAAAGACTTGGCCAAATGAAGCCGTGGCTTTCGATAAATGGTCTAGCTGCCTCTTTATTCGGCTCTTCAACATCTAAGCCGACTAACTGAACTTGGGTTTTGTACTTGTCATAGAAGCGACGCAAGTAGGGAATCTCTGCTTTGCAAGGTCCGCACCAAGATCCCCAGATATTTAACATCATTGGTCCGCGAAGTGATTTCAAATCAATAACGCTGCCATCGCCCAAACATAGAAGTTCAATTTCACTTCCGTCGACATGTTTAACAGAGTTGCAGTTAACTACTTTTCCATCGGTGTATGTAACCGGAGCACTTTGGCCGCAAGAAGTTAAAAGCAGTGCTGCTGCAAATAAACTAGCGAAAATCTTCATCGCGCTTTACCAACTTCTTAGCTTTCTCGAAATCAATCTCTCCAACACCAAATGATGGGCAGATATTCTGCAAAGGACAAGCACCACACGCTGGTTTGCGTGAGTGACAGATGCGACGTCCGTGCCAAACAACTCGTTGAGATAAATCAACCCAGTTCTTCTTAGGAAATAGTGCGCCAACTTCATGTTCGATCTTCACTGGATCTTCTAATTGCGTCCAACCAAATCTGCGCGAGAGTCGTCCGAAGTGTGTATCAACAGTAATTCCCGGAACATTAAATGCATGACCCAACACAACATTGGCAGTCTTACGACCGACGCCAGGGAGTTTTACCAACTCTTCTAGAGTATCTGGAACTTCCCCGCCGTAATCCGCATCAATCATCATGCCAAGGCCTTTAATGTTTCTAGCTTTCGCACGGAATAGTCCAATAGATCGGATCTCATCCTCTAACTGATAAATATTTGCATTGGCATAATCTCTAGCTCGCTTATATTTCTTAAAGAGAGCTGGGGTAACTTGATTTACACGTTTGTCAGTGCATTGGGCTGAAAGTACAGATGCCACAACTAATTGCAGTGGATTCTTAAAATCTAATTCGCAGGTTGCGTGAGGGTAGGTTTTGGTCAGGACTTTAAATATCTCCCTGGCCTCATTCACGCCCTTAAATTACTGCCGATTTTTATCTTAAGCACTAACCAGTTAAGATTAAGAAATGAGCAATGAAGACGATGTAGTTCACAAAGCGCCTCTTTTTACTGCTCTTGATGATGCCGCGGCTGCCTCTCTGCGCAACGCAATGACACCAGTCAAGATCAATCGAGGCGGAATTCTTTTCGCTGAAGGTGATGCTGGCGATCAGGTTTATGT
>JBFYJK010000046.1:0-6941 GCA_041311445.1 Candidatus Nanopelagicales bacterium | reverse complement strand
AGCACGTCGAAATGCTCCTTACCTAAACGGGCAAGGTCATCAGCGCGCTGCTCTGGATTTAAATTGGAATCAAACATTACTAGCCAATATTAACGCTAGATAAGTAAAGTTCCTACGTGGCTTACATAGGTGCTCTAGATCAAGGAACAACTAGTACCCGATTCATCATTTTTAATGAATTAGGCCAGATTATTAGCCAATCACAGTTGGAACATCAACAGATATTGCCTCAAGCCGGCTGGGTGGAACATGATGCCGAAGAGATCTGGCTGAACACCCAGCGAGTAATTGCTTCAGCTTTAGAGAGCGCAAATCTTGGCGCTTCAGAATTAAAAGCTATTGGTATTACAAATCAGCGCGAAACTACGGTTTGCTGGAATCGAAAGAGTGGCAAAGCGCTAACAAATGCGATCGTCTGGCAAGACACCCGTACCTCCGATTACTTAAATAAGTTAAGCGATTCCCAAAAGGCGCTTATCACCCAGAGAACTGGCACTCCGATTGCCCCTTATTTCTCTGCAAGCAAAATGGCATGGATTTTGGCGAACAAAGTTAGCGATAGCTCAGATATAGCTTTAGGCACAATCGATTCTTGGTTGTTATTTAAATTAACTGGTGAATTCGCAACTGATGTAACCAACGCTTCAAGAACTCAATTGATGAACTTGGAAACTCTCGACTGGGATAGCCAACTGCTAGAGATTTTCGGCATCAAACGAGAATGGCTACCGGAGATCAAATCTTCGTCAGAAATCTATGGCCATACTTCAGATGGCGTTCCGATAGCCGGTATCTTGGGAGATCAACAAGCAGCCATGGTTGGCCAAACTTGTTTTAGTAAAGGCGAATCCAAGACCACATACGGAACCGGCAACTTTGCGCTAATTAGCACTGGCGATGTATTGGTCAGATCAAAACACGGATTAATAACTACCGTGCTATTCAAATTAGGAAGCGCTCCGGTGCAATATGCGCTTGAAGGTTCTGTTGCGGTAACTGGTTCTGCTATTCAATGGCTACGAGATCAATTAGGAATAATCGATTCTGCTTCAGAGATTGAAGGGCTAGCAGCATCAGTTGCTGACAACGGTGGCGTGCACTTTGTTCCGGCATTCTCTGGTTTATTTGCACCATATTGGCGCAGCGATGCACGCGGAGTAATTGTTGGATTAACTCGCGCAAATACGAAAGCTCATATTGCAAGAGCGACTTTGGAAGCTATCTGCTATCAAACCAAAGAAGTTATTGATGCAATGGAAGCAGACTCTGGAATTGAATTAAAAGAGATGCGTGTAGATGGCGGAATAACTAATAACAAACTCTGCATGCAGCTGCAGGCTGACATCATGGGCATCGACATTGTTAAACCAGTTATTACCGAAACCACTGCCCTTGGAGCTGCGTTTGCAGCTGGTCTAGCGGTTGGATTCTGGGCAAGTACTGACGAAATAAAGAAGATTTGGAAACGCGAATCAACTTGGAGTTGTAAGAGCGATTTAGCCTGGCGCATATCAGGATATGAAAAGTGGCAAGACGCAGTTAAGCGCACCTACGACCTTGCCTGATTGAGCCGATAAGATAACTTGCTATGGAGCTAAACGGCGTTATTCGTACAGATCGTGAGATGGCTGATGGCCGCACAATCCGTTATTACGATAGCAAGCCAACAGAACGTAAAGCAGTTGATCAACGCCCGAAAGATGAACAACCAGGAATTGGCGAACTTCGTCTAGATCCACTTGTTAATGAATGGGTCGCAATCTCTGCACATAGACAGAATCGCGTCTTCCTTCCTCCGAAGGAACTCTGCCCGCTCTGCCCTACAACTTCTTCAGACCTGCTAACTGAGATTCCTGAAACTGAATATGAAGTTGTCGTATTTGATAATAAATCTCCATCACTTCGCCCTCCTTTAGGTGATAGCGCGCTTCCAGATTACGCCGGGCCTGAAACTGATATGGGTAAAGCAATCGGCAAATGTGAAGTAATTGTTTTTAATTCTGATCATGGACAATCTTTTGCACATCTTTCAGAATCTCAAGTTCGCACTCTGCTCGAAGCTTGGCGCGATCGCACTGCGGAACTTTCGAAAGAGAGTTTTATCCGCCACATCGCTCCCTTTGAAAATCGCGGTGAAGAGATCGGCGTGACTTTGCACCATCCACATGGCCAGATTTACGCATATTCGTATCTGCCGCCACGTGTTGAGAAGATGCTTAGCGCCGCAGAGCGTTACCAGAAAGAATTCGGCAAGAACTTATTCGATGAAACGCTAAAGCGTGAATTAATCGAAAAGAACCGCATTGTCACTCAGAACGAGCATTGGGTTGCATATGTTCCATATGCGGCTCGCTATCCATTTGAAATTCACTTAGCACCGCTCTCTCATGTTGCTGATTTAACTGAGCTAACCAGAGAGCAGTGCGACTCCTACCCAGCTATCGCCCTAGAAGTAATGCGACGCCTAGACGGAGTATTCGGAATTCCGATGGCTTACATCGCTGCTTGGCATCAAGCACCTGTGCGTGAGGGTCGCGATTTACTCCGTCTTCATTGGCAAGTCACTTCAGTGCGCCGCGCACCAGGAAAACTTAAATACTTAGCGGGATCAGAATCTGCAATGGGCGCTTTCATCATGGATGTAACCCCAGAACAATCAGCCGAACAGCTACGAGCGGTAAAGCTTTGAGAATCCTTGTAACTGGCGGCGCTGGATATATCGGTTCAACCGCAACAGCGATGCTTATCGATGCTGGTTACGAAGTTACTGTGCTTGATGATTTAAGTACTGGCCATGCTGATTCTCTTCCTGCAAATGTAAAGTTTGTAAACGGAACACTTCTATCAGAGGCTGATTTAGAGAACGCCCTTGAAGGTTGTGAAGCAGTAATGCACTTTGCTGCCAAATCTCTCGTCGGAGAATCAGTAGAGAAACCAGAACTTTACGAATTGGTAAATGTTGGTGGCTCAAAGATTCTCTTTGCAAAGATGGAAGAACTTGGAATTTCAAAGATTGTGCTCTCCTCTACTGCGGCAACATACGGAGAACCAAAGCGAGTGCCAATCTCTGAGAGCGACGAACCAGCTCCAAAGAATCCATATGGTGCTACAAAACTTCAAATCGACCGCATGGTTGCAGATTCCGGTTTTTCAGCTATTTCGCTTCGCTACTTCAACGTAGCTGGTGCATATAGAGCTAAGAACGGTTGGTTGGCAGAGCGCCACAACCCAGAGACTCACTTAATTCCAAATGTCTTGCGCGCTACCGATGCCGCACCAGTCAAGATTTTCGGAACTGATTGGCCGACCGAAGATGGCACCTGCATTCGCGATTACATCCACGTAGTCGATCTAGTCGAAGCACATATTAAAGCTCTGGAGAGCCTTCCTGCTGGAAAGCACGAAATCATTAACTTAGGTTCTGGTGACGGCTACTCCGTTAAAGAGGTAATCACGGCAGCTGAAAAAGCGGTTGGACATAAGATTGCTGCAATTGAAAGTGAACGCCGCGCAGGTGATCCAGCTGTTCTAATTGCAGATGTCAGCAAAGCTAAATCATTACTAAATTGGTCACCGACTCGTGACATGGATCAGATGGTTTTGGATACCTGGAAAGCTATATCCTCTAAATAAATTATTCGACTGGAATTACAGAGATAACTTCAACGCCACCGATATCGCTCAATACTTGAACTAGATCGGTCGGATCGCTACCAGGCACAGCAACAGTAATGTCGTCGTAGCCCTTGCCGTCTTCGCTCTTGACCACAACGAGTCCACGAATATCTCCGCCAGCAAAACCAATTGCTGAGGCAACGGCCCCTAATGAGCCCGGACGATCAGGAAGTGTGATGTGTAAACGAAATAGCGCCATGGGTTAATTGTACCCATAGCGCTATTTCAGCTTTGTTAACTAATAGTTAATTAATTGCTTGCTGCCGATCCCAATTTAACGGAATAAGTCTTATTTCCACCTGATGGCAGTTCAACGACAACGCTAACAGTCGTTCCTGGTGCATATGAACGAATCTTTACGATTGCAGCCACTTCGTCTGTAATACGTAATCCGTCGATTGATTTAATGACAGAACCGACTGGAATACCAGCCTTTTCAGCGCCTTCACCCGCGCTCAACTTTCCAATCTTCGCGCCAATTCCTGTGTAGGTTGTATCGAAATAAATACCTAGGACTGGACGAGTTGATTTACCGGTGCTGATCAGTTCATCAATGGTGCGCTTGGCTTCAGTAATTGGAATTGAGAAACCCAAGCCTATTGATCCTGAAGTTCCGCTAGATAAAGTTGCAATTGCAGAGTTAATACCGATGATGCGACCAGATCCATCAAGTAGCGCGCCACCTGAATTACCTGGGTTGATTGCAGCATCAGTCTGGATCGCATTTACGTAGCTCTCCTGCCCGTTCGAACCAGTTGTCACTGGACGATTTAGCGCAGAGATGATTCCGCTGGTTACAGTTGAAGAGAGACCGAGTGGAGAACCAATTGCTACTACCGGTTCGCCAACAATCAACTTAGTTGAATCGCCAAGTGTTAATTCAGGAAGGTTGCCCTTTGAAATCTTGATTACGGCTAAGTCGTAATTGCTATCGCGACCAACAATTGTTGCTGCGTACTGGTCACCATTATTCAATTCAACGGTAAGTGTTCCGCTGTTTGATGTAGCAAAATCTGCCACCACGTGGTTATTGGTCACGATATAAGTTGTTGAACCATTTGATTTATAGATCCAGCCAGAACCTGTACCCGAACCACCAGAGACTTTCTCTGCAATCGAAACTACAGAAGGACCAGCAAGATTTGCGATTGCAGAGACATCGATGGAGTCTCCGCTAATAGAAGTTAACTTCTGGCCAGAGGCGCATGCGCCATTCTTGGTTGCATAGATTGCATTTGTAGAGGTGCTTACGCAGGCTTTAGCGCCGGGCGTAATCGATGGTGCAGCGTTGGAAATTCCTCCTACGAGAATTGCGCCTGCTGCGAAACCAACGCCAACTTTCGTTACTGTGTTATTGAGAATATTCATGCCTAGAGAATGCCTTTTCAACCTAAAAAATTCCTGAGTTTTTCTTAAATGTTGGTTAAAGCTTAAGCCTCGACGACGTAGGCGCCTGAGACTTTGACCTTAATCGCGCTCAATGGGCGTTGAGCTGGGCCAGCTGTCGGTTTTGCACCTTTAAATGGATCGAATGCAGCACCGTGGCATGGGCAGACCAACTTCTTGCCACTGATTCCGACTGTGCAGCCTTGGTGTGTACATACAAGTGAGTAGGCAAATACGCCAGTCTTGGTGCGAAATACCATCGCCGGTTCGCCATTTGAAGCTTTGAACTTAAAGTTGCCACCTATTGGAAGCACTTCAAGTTTCACGATCTTCTTACCGCTTGCAGCGCTTGCGACTTCCTTCTTTGGAAAGATTTGGCCAAGGCCAATTAGCCCGCCACTTAGCCCTAGTAGAGATCCAAGTCTAAGAATTCCACGACGTTCCATATTTAAAGTGATCCTTTTATTTTGATAATAGAGAACTAAGAAGTACGCCAACCACATCACTGCATAAGCAGTATCGCTGGCAATGAAATACGGCTTAACACTGAAAGTAACAGTTAGCCAAAGTCCGACAGATGTCGCAAAGCCTGCAAATGCAAAGAGTCTAGGTGCAATAAAAAGTAGAGTTGCTAAACCAGTTGCAAATTCTGTAACCATAACTGCAATACCAACCAAAGTTGCATGTTCAAGAGAGTGGTTAAGTAGCGGTGCTAGCGGGGAAATCTCCGCAGTGCCGCGAATCTGATTGCCGATGTAATTTACAGTTCCAGGTGTTAAGAAACTTGGATCGCTTGCTTTATCCCATCCGCCATAAACCCAGGTGGCGCCAAGCCAGAACCGCAGTAATCGAGTTGATGGGCTCTGCGATTTCCAGGAGGCAATCACAGATCTTGGACGATAAGACATGTCTAAATAATAGGCTTAAAAATGAAAAGCTCCCTGACTTGGACTCGAACCAAGAACCTGCCGGTTAACAGCCGGCTGCTCTGCCATTGAGCTATCAGGGATTGCTGCGAGGGCAAACTCTACAACATGGGCGCAGAAGGTGAAAATCGCCTAAAAAAGCCTGATCTAAATGGTTCCTAAGGCCTTTTCGCGCAAGATTCTGCGCTGTGATTCAAGTGCCACAAGTTCAGTAAAAAGCGCTTCATACTCTGCATCTGTTGGATTTACACGCTGCAATTTAGATTTGGCATCAGCAATTGTGCGCGAAAGCGCAACTTCGTGGAGGCGAGCAACAATTGATTCAACATACTTATCTGAAACTTCTCCGTCAGAACGGATTGGTTCTACGGATAATTCCGTGAATAGAGATTTCAAATCTTCATTTTCGATGGAATCTAACTTTGCGCCTGCTTCAATTGCGCCGCGCATCGCCTGATATGCCGGATGTGAGAATGAATTTGCTGGCAACTCTGGCCAACCTGTAACCAAAGTAGGAACTTGTAGCTTTGCTTTCAATACTTCGCGTTCCAAGATCAAAGTTGGCTCTTTTGGATCTGGACGCCAGTTACCAACAACTGTCTCGCTTTTTGTGACCGATACTTTTCCGGCAAGCTGAGTTACTGCAGACAAGACTGGATCAACATCCATTCCCAACCAGAGAGCTAACTGTTTTACATATTCAGGGCGAAGGGCTTTGTTCTTAATGTTTGCAACCATTGGCGCGGTATTTGCAAGCGCATTAACGCGACCTTCGGCTGTTTGTAAATCATGCTTCTTTAATTCAGTGCGAATAGCAAACTCGAATAAAGGAATACGACTTGCAATCAAATCACGTAACGCAGCATCTCCATGTGCTTGACGCAATTCGCAAGGATCCATGCCGCTTGCTTCAACAGCAACAAAGGTTTGAGTCACAAACTTCTGGTCATCTTC
>JBFYJK010000020.1:0-4633 GCA_041311445.1 Candidatus Nanopelagicales bacterium | reverse complement strand
CCAGCAGATGCGCGATTGCTAGCGGTGATGACAATTGCGCGTCTCATCGCTTCCAATCGCCGGTCTTGCCGCCGCTCTTGGTTTCTACTTGAACATCTCTAATAGCCGCATGTGGATCCATCGCTTTAATCATGTCGATCAACGTTAAACCAGTTACCGAAACTGCGGTCAACGCTTCCATTTCAACGCCGGTGCGATCTGTGGTTTTTGCGGTAGCAAGGATGGATACTCCATCGCTTTCTATCTTTAATTCAATCTCCACTTTATTAAGCGCAATCGGGTGACATAGCGGAATTAGCTCGCTGGTCTTCTTGGAGCCCATAATGCCTGCGATTCGAGCAGTTGCTAGAACATCGCCCTTTGGAGTTTGGCCGTTAGCAATCGCATTAAGCACATCTGCCTTCATGGTTACTTTGCCAGATGCGGTCGCAATTCGTGTGGTCGTTTCCTTGCCAGAGGTGTCGACCATATTGGCTTCGCCTTTATCGTTGATGTGACTCAAACTCATGAGGGTAATCCTAACCATCTAATTTCTGTTGCTGGATTGGTGCATACGGCGAAACCTTCAGCATGCGCCAAGCTGCGAAGCATTGCACTTCCCAAGAACTGCCCCATCACAAAGTTGCCGTTCACTTGGTTGCCTAATACCAAGCGAGTAAATCCAGGCTGTGCTTCTAATTTATCCCGAGAGATAACTACCGGAAGATCGTTATTAGGAACGCCTAACATTGAGTTAATTAATGGTTGGCCTAGAGTCATTAGCGCAACGACTGCGGACTGCGGGTTTCCAGGAAGTCCAATTAAAGGCTTTTTATTAACTGTTGCCAACAGTTGCGGATGGCCAGGACGGCATGCAACTTTATCTACAACAACTTCGCCATTGAGCGCTGCTATAGCCGAATGCAAGAAATCTCTTGGTCCATCAGCAGTTCCGCCAGTTGTAGCAACAATATCTGCACTCTTTGAAGCTTTATCAATCGCAGAGATAGTCTCATCTAAATTATCTGAAACGTACTCGACTGAAATTACTTCACAGCCGAGTTTTTCAAACCAAGCAGGAATCTGCGGACCTAATGAATCTCTTACAAATCCATCTTTAGGAATGCCACTTAATTGAATCTCATCTCCAAAGAGAAGCAAAGCAACTTTAGGCTTTACCGAAACTTCTACTTTGTCGTAACCCGATGCCGCAAGAAGTCCAATTCGCCCCGGATTTAATTTGCAACCTTTTGCAATTAAGACATCTTCTAACTTTGCTTCTTCGCCTGCAGGTCGGAAATCTTTTCGCTCCGAAGTTTCACCACTAACTAAATCGCCTTCAACAGTTGCATGTTCCCAACGAAGCACACCAAATGCACCAGCAGGAATTACAGCACCTGTGGCAATGCCCAAAGCTTCTCCGCTTTTCATTACCTCTTTATAAGGTGCGCCCGCTTTGATCTCGCCAATTAATCTCCATGGACCTGCGCCTGCCACAACATAACCATCCATTGCGCTGGTTTCATAAGTTGGCAGTTCGACTAAAGGTTTTGCATCGAATGCGATGATGCGGTCAGTCGCCTCTTTTATAGGAAGCTCAATGCTTCCGAGATATGCACCTAAATTGGCAGCAGCGCTTCGCGCTTGATCCCAACTGGGTTCAACTAAGGTCATGGAGCCAATCTACTAGCCAAGTCAACCGCTTTTAATAGGTCTTCTTGAGTATCGATATCCATCAAGCACTCAGTTTCAACCACTGGAACTTCATCAATAACAAGCTTCGCAATCAGGCTCTTAACCGATTGATTTTCAACGCTCTCATAGGTGGCCAATGCTCCTCGCAATTTATCGCTTCTATAAATTGCAGCGAGGGGTTGCAACTTTCCATCGCAATCTATCGCGATGGCTGCATCGTTTTTCAATGCGCTAACTAATTGATTTGTAATACGTGGCGCAAAGGGCATATCCGTTGCATAAATAGCAACTAAATCTGAATCCACTTCAAGCATGGCTGCTGCAATTGCGGCAACTGGCCCCGCTCCGATTGGCTCTTCCCTGACGTACTTTGCTCGAATCGAAGTCTCTGGCCCGACAATGATTAAGTTTTCTAAACCATCAGATAAATATTCAAGCAGGGTCTTGCCGTGTATTTTGGCTTGCGATTTATCAGAACCAAACCGTTTACTGGTGCCACCAGTTAGAACTATCGAGTTCATCGCATTGCTTCACGTAGAGGTTTGCGTAATAGAAAGACTATTCCTACTCCAATAATTAACATCAAAACCGATAACGCATATGCTGTATCAACATTTATATCTAGCTCTTGATAAATGAGCATAGTCCAAGTTTGTGTTGTGCCAGGTAGCGAACCTGCAAACATTAATGTGGCACCAAATTCACCGATTGCTCTGGCCCAGGCCAAGATTCCACCTGTTGCAATTGCGCTACGAGATTGAGGAATCGCAATTTTTTGAAAGAGTTCGTTGCCATCAGCGCGATCTATTAATGCTGCATCTTCAATCTCTTTTGGTAATTGCCGGAAATTAGATTCGCAAATCAAAACCACAAATGGCATCCCAACAAAGACCCCAGCTAAGACCACTGCCGTTGAAGTAAATGGCGCCGCCCATCCAGTTGCTTCATAGATAAAACGTCCAAGTAAACCGTTTCTTCCCATAAGAGATATCAGCGCGATGCCGGCGACAGTAGGAGGTAGAACTATCGGCGCGAGCACGAGTGGTCTAATAAATTCCGTTGCCCTGCTCTGACTTTTAGCTAAAACCCAAGCCAATGGAACACCTAGCAGAATTGACATTACTGCCGCTAATAATGAGGTCCAGAGCGAAAGTTTAATTGCAGTTAAATCATTAAGAGAAGAGAAGAAATGACTCCATGGCGCCTTTGCCAGAAGCGAAAATAAAGGTGCGACGATTACCAGCGTTGCCAGCAACGCTAGAAGTTTCGTGGTCGCACTAATCTTCATTTAACTTCAAACCCCTTTTGAGCCAGAATCTTAAGCACGGCCTTCGAATTTAGGTAATTCATAAAGGTGGATGCCCATCTATTCTTTCTTAATTGAGCAATTTGATAGGTGGTTTTAGCTGATTCCCGGTCGCTAAATTCAATAGCTTTAATTTTCTTGGAATTAGCGAGTACATCCGTTCTATAAATAATTGCAGCATCTACCTCGCCTGAAACTAACTTAGCTACAGCGCTTGAAACTTTAGGTTCATACGAGACTGGTTTTGTGCTTACGTTCTCTTTCTTTAAGACGGCATCAGCCGCTGCTCCACAAGGAACTTCGTGAGCACATTGAATCCAAATAAATTTGTCATTTAAATCTGAAATCTTCTTAATCGCAGAGTTGAGTGGCACGCCCAGCACAACCCGATTTACCAAGTAATCCGCGCCGCCATCGAACTTGTCAGCGCTAACAAAGATATCTGCAGGAGCGCCCTCTTTAATCTGTTTAGCCAAAGTCGATGAAGCCTGAAACGCGAAGTTGATCTTTACTCCTTGATGGGACTTTTCAAATTGTTTGCCAATCTGGGTATAGCTCTCAGTGAGACTAGATGCGGCAAAAACTGTTACGGAGTTCCCTGCATATGCATTGGGAGTTGAAGCCATCAATGCAATCAATGCCATCAATGAAATCTTCTTCATTTCGCGAGTATATAAGGCTATTCTTAAGCTCACTTATGGTTGATATTCTCGCAATATTCATGGTTGGTCTAACCGTTGGATTTCTCAATGGTTTTGCTGGCGGTGCATCCGTGCTTTCATTCCCAGCCATGATTGCGGTTGGTTTAAATCCAGTCTCTGCCGCAATGACTAATGCGCTTGGAGTTTGGACTGCAAATATAGGTGCGCTTTACGGAAAATTCAGTGAAGTTAAAGGCATCATTAAGGCGGAAAGCCAACTAATTGGTTACTCAATGATTGGTGCCGTTATTGGCGGATTAGCATTAGCGCTAATGCCAATTGAAGGATTTCAAAAAATTGTTCCAGTTCTGATTGCAATCGCTTCAATGTCACTATTTATTAAAGTTAAAGAGAATCTCACACCTCTAAAGCAGAAAATTGAAAACTTCTGGCTAACAGCTGTCGGCTTCTACGCCGGGTACTTTGGTCCTGGCCAAGGCGTAATGACAATTGCGATCTTGGCTAGAGATACAAAGCGTTCGGTAGCCGATATAAATGTCAGCAAGAACGTTGTAGTCACAATGACTTGCTTAGGGTCAAACGCAATTTATATTGCAAGCGGAAAAGTCGATTGGACCTACGCTCTTGATCTAGCAATTAGCTGTGCAATTGGCGGATTCTTTGGCGCGAAAGTTGTAGATAAATTTAGCCGCGAGGCATACCGGATGGGAATTTTCGTAATTGGTATGTTGTGTGCGGTTTGGTTTGCAAAAGAATACTGGATGTAATTATTCGTCGTCGTGACGACGGTTTGCAGTAATTTCCAACATATGTGTTGAACGAAGCACAATAAGAATAATTACCGTCAAACCTATAGAAGCTACTTGGAATCCAAGTCCCACTGCGCAACCCATTGCAGCTGTTGCAAATACTGTTGCAGCGGTTGTTACACCTTTAGTTCCTGAATCTCTAGTCTGGAAAATCAAACCTGCGCCAAGGAAACCGATGCCGG
>JBFYJK010000118.1:0-2758 GCA_041311445.1 Candidatus Nanopelagicales bacterium | reverse complement strand
ATGGATCCACATGCGGCTATTAGAGATGTTCAAGTAGAAACCAAGAGCGGCGGCAAGACCGGCGATTGGAAGCGATGAGACGCGCAATTGTCATCACCGCTAGCAATCGCGCATCTGCTGGTGTTTATAAAGATTTAAGCGGAGCTGCTTTAAAAGATGGCTTAACAAAGCTCGGTTTTCAAGTTGTCGGACATAAGTTAGTCCAAGATGACATGCACCAAATCGCAACCACGATTCGCGGCGCAGTAGAAGAAGAGATTGATTTAATTGTTACAACTGGCGGCACAGGTGTATCACCTTTTGATGTGACGCCTGAAGCTACAAAGCCTCTAATCGAACGAGCTATCCCAGGTTTCATGGAAGCGCTTCGCGCTTACTCCAGAGATAAAGTTCCAACTGCAGATTTAACTCGCGGTCTTGCAGGTGTTAATGGAAGATCTTTAATCATTAATCTGCCAGGTTCTCCAGGTGCGGTTAAGGATGGTTTAGTAATTATTGAAAGACTTGCAGGACATATTCTCGACCAGTTAGCCGGACATGATCACAGCCAAAGTAACTGAAGAATTAATTACTGCTGAAGCGCTTTCTGCATCAGTAAAGAGCGATGTTGCTGGCGCAGTTGTAACTTTCTCAGGCGATGTTCGCAACCACGATAAAGGCAAAGCTGTAACTTCATTAAATTATGAAGTTCATCCAAGTGCGCAAACCGTTATCGAAAAGATTGTTAATGAAGTAGTTGCTAAGCATGATGTAGTTAATGTGGCTGTCGCACATCGCTACGGTGCAATCGCAATTGGGGAGAGCGCATTCGTCGTAGCCGTCGCTTCAGCGCATCGTAGCCCTGCATTTGCATGCTGTAACGAGCTGGTAGAACGAGTTAAAGCTGAGCTACCAATCTGGAAGTATCAAGAATTTGCAGACGGCACCACTGAATGGGTAAATAGCGCATGAGCTTGATTGATACATACGGCCGCGTGCATCGCGATTTACGTGTATCGCTTACCGATCGATGCTCTCTGCGCTGTACATACTGCATGCCTTTTAACTTCGATAAATGGCTACCTTCCGACACTCTCTTAACTGCAAAAGAGATTGTAAAAGTAGTTGAAATCGCGGTTTCTCAAGGGGTAAATGAAGTTCGGTTAACCGGTGGCGAACCTCTACTTCGCCCAGATATTGTTGAAATTGTTAGCGGTATTAATTCTCTTGATAACGCTCCGGAGCTTTCAATGACTACCAATGGAGTTGCGTTAGCAAAAGTTGCAAAAGAATTAGCTGGCGCAGGTTTACGTCGCATTAATATCAGTTTAGATACTTTGGATTGGGAGCGATTTAAGCGCTTAACATTCCGCGATCGCTATGACGATGTAATCGAAGGCATTAGAGCTGCACGTGAAGCTGGACTTGATCCAATCAAAATCAATACCGTATTGATGCGCGATATTAATGGCGATGAAGCACTTCCATTATTGAAGTGGGCTCTGTCCGAGAATTTGAATTTACGTTACATTGAACAGATGCCACTTGATGCAGGTGATGCCTGGACTCGTAGCAATCTAATTACCGCAGAAGAAATTTTTAGCCAACTTAATTCTGAATATGAATTAACTCCGGTCGCAGATCGCGGTTCATCTCCGGCGGAAGAGTTTTATGTAAATGGTGGACCTGCGACTGTTGGAATCATCGCAAGTGTTACAAGATCTTTCTGTTCTAATTGCGATCGTCTGCGATTGACTTCGGATGGTCAAATCCGAAACTGTCTCTTCTCAAACGAAGAGACCGATATCCGTTCAATCTTGCGAAATGGCAGATTGGCAGAATCCGAGAAACGTGAAGACATTATTAAGGCGCTAGGTCTAAGCGTTAAAGCGAAGTTGCCTGGCCACGGAATTAATAATCCCGATTTCGTTAAGCCAGTTCGACCGATGTCTGCAATCGGCGGTTAATTAGCCTCCAGCAAATTGGGGAAGGACATCAATATTGTCGCCCTCAATCAGAATCTGCCCTGGATCCTCACAAGCCTCACCATTTAATAGGTACGAGCAGGTCGGCAGAAGCTTGGCCAATTCGGGGCTTCGGTTAGAGAGCTCCTGGACCAGGGCGCCCAAGGTGCCCGCCTGGATCTTGAGGGTCGCTGAGCCTGAGGCCGCCTTCGCCGCCGCATAAAAGTTCACTAAAGCCACGGAAAATAGAGTACCCCAAAGCCTTGCGGTTGATATATCACTGATATACCTTTCCTCCCGTGAGCTTGATTCATCCAATGAGGGAGAGCCAATCGCTAAGCGATGAGGCGTACGCCCAGATTCGCTCACTAATAATTAGCTGCGAACTTCGCCCCGGTTCAGTTATCTCAGAATCAGATCTAATGGCTCAACTAGATATGGGCCGCACACCGATTCGTGAAGCGCTACGCAATTTAGCTAATGAGAAGTTAATTGAAGTCTATCCACGTCGCGGAATGTTTGTAGCTGGAGTGGATGTAAAAGATTTAGCGCAGATCTCAGAAGTTCGTGAACAACTTGAGATTCAAGCTGCGGGTCTGGCGGCAGAACGTGCAACTGAACATGATCGTGTGGTCATTGCACAACTAATTAAAGAGATTGATTCAATTAAAGACGAGCCAAAGATGGAGAAGTTGATCAATCTAGACCAACGAATTCACCATCAGATTTACGCTGCAACCCATAATGAATTTCTAGTGTCGACTCTAGATCAGTACTACGCGCATGCGTTACGTATCTGGTTTATGGCTCTAGAT
>JBFYJK010000112.1:0-6870 GCA_041311445.1 Candidatus Nanopelagicales bacterium | reverse complement strand
TCCTCTTTATCAATCACATCTAGAACTACGATGCCATTGCCAAGCTTCAAAGCTGTTTCGATGGAGTCGGTAATACGCGATTTAGATTCAGGCTTCACCTGTAAGCGATCAACAACGATTTCAATGGTGTGCTTCTCTTGCTTCTTAAGCTTTGGCGGTTCCGCTAACTGAATAACCTCTCCATCAACACGTGCACGAGAGAAGCCCTGCGTAATTAACTCTTGCCAGACATCGGCGAATTCGCCTTTACGTGCGCGAACCATTGGCGCCAAGACTTGGAATTTAGTTCCGGCAGGTAGATCAAGAATCTGATCCACGATTGCTTGAGGTGTCTGACGCGCAACTTCTTTGCCGCAATTTGGGCAATGCGGTCGACCAGCTCGAGCAAAGAGCAGACGTAGATAGTCATAAACTTCAGTGATAGTTCCAACAGTAGAGCGTGGATTACGGTTGGTGGATTTCTGATCAATAGAAACCGCTGGAGATAAACCTTCGATGAAATCTACATCTGGCTTATCCATCTGCCCTAAGAATTGGCGCGCATATGCAGAAAGAGATTCAACATAGCGACGTTGACCTTCCGCGAAGATTGTGTCGAATGCAAGTGAAGATTTACCCGAACCTGAAAGGCCAGTGAAGACAACGAGGGAATTTCTCGGAAGTTCGAGCGAGACGTTCTTAAGGTTATGTTCGCGAGCTCCGCGAACTACCAAATTATCTGCCACTTACTCCGCCTCTTCCATAGCTCGAAGCTCTCGCTTCAGATCTTTAATCTCATCGCGAAGACGCGCTGCTAGTTCGAATTGCAACTCAGCTGCCGCTCCCCGCATCTGCTCGGAGAGGGACTCTATCAACGCCATCAACTCTTGTCTTGGCAGACTGACCAAGGTCTTGCTATGAACTCCGATTGCTGGCGCATCAATGCGACGACCACCGAGCAACTTCTGGGTATCTTCCTCCTCTTTGGCAATTAACTCGGTGATATCAGAGATCTTCTTACGAAGCGGCTGTGGATCGACACCACGTTCAGTGTTATAGGCAATTTGCTTAGCGCGACGACGATTTGTTTCATCAATTGCCTTGCGCATTGAGTCGGTCATATTGTCGGCATACATATGTACTTCACCTGAAACGTTACGAGCGGCGCGACCAATTGTTTGAATCAATGAAGTAGCTGAGCGAAGGAAACCCTCTTTATCTGCATCTAAAATGGAAACCAGAGAGACTTCTGGTAGATCTAAACCTTCACGGAGCAAGTTGATACCAATCAATACGTCGTACTCGCCCATACGTAATTCGCGGAGCAGCTCTACTCGACGGAGAGTATCCACTTCGGAGTGCAGGTACTGAACGCGAACTTTTCGCTCTTGTAAGTACTCTGTTAGGTCTTCCGCCATCTTCTTGGTCAATGTTGTTACAAGCACGCGTTCGTTACGTTCAGCGCGGATATTGATCTCATTTAGTAGATCATCAATCTGACCGCGAACTGGCTTTAGAACAATCTTTGGATCGACCAGGCCAGTTGGACGGATAACTTGCTCGACCACGTTTCCATTGGTCTTCTCTAGTTCGTACTTACCTGGCGTTGCAGATAGATATACCTTCTGCCCTACTCGCTCTAAGAATTCTGGGAACTTAAGTGGACGATTATCCATAGCGCTCGGCAAGCGGAATCCATGTTCTACCAGCGTACGTTTACGAGAAGCATCGCCTTCAAACATTGCGCCGATCTGCGGCACGGTAACGTGGCTTTCATCGATAACAACTAGGAAATCTTCTGGGAAGTAATCCAATAAACAGTTTGGTGCGCTACCGGGTTCACGGTCATCTAAGTAACGAGAGTAGTTCTCAATTCCGCTACAGAATCCCAATTGCTGCATCATCTCCATATCGAAAGTAGTTCGCATGCGAAGACGTTGCGCCTCAAGCAACTTACCCTGCTTCTCAAACTTAGTAACCTGCATCTCCATGTCCGCTTCGATCTCGCCAAGCGCACGTTTCATGGTTTCAGGTCCTGCGGCATAGTGAGTCGCCGGGAAGATATACATCTCGGTTTCGTCGTGAACAATTTCTCCGGTTAATGGATGCAAAGTGGTGATACGTTCGATTTCATCACCGAACATCTCAATACGCACCGCTAACTCTTCATACATTGGGATGATTTCGATTGTGTCTCCGCGGACTCTGAATGTGCCGCGCTCGAAAGCTAAATCGTTTCGCTTATATTGAATATCAACAAAGCGTCGTAGTAGTGCATTGCGTTCGATCTCCTCGCCTACGCGAAGACGTACCATTCGATCAACATATTCCTGAGGTGTACCCAGACCATAGATACAAGAGACAGTTGCAACCACGATTACATCTCTTCTAGTCAGCAAGGAATTTGTCGCTGAGTGGCGCAGACGTTCGACTTCAGCATTAACAGAGGAATCCTTCTCGATAAAGGTATCTGTCTGCGGAACGTACGCTTCTGGCTGGTAGTAGTCGTAGTAACTCACGAAATATTCAACGGCGTTATTTGGCAGAAGTTCTCGGAATTCATTGGCAAGCTGCGCGGCCAAAGTTTTGTTGTGGACCAAAACGAGAGTCGGACGTTGCAATCGTTCGATCAACCATGCGGTAGTTGCAGATTTACCTGTACCGGTCGCACCAAGAAGCACCACATCCTGTTCGCCTGCATTAATTCGCTTAGCCAACTCTTCAATTGCTTCCGGCTGATCTCCAGCTGGTACGTAATCTGAGATAACTTGGAACGGCGCTACTTTGCGCTGCAAATCAGTTACGGGACGCATTGATCTCCGTCCATAACG
Source organism: Candidatus Nanopelagicales bacterium (assembly GCA_041311445.1). Classification (GTDB taxonomy): domain Bacteria; phylum Actinomycetota; class Actinomycetes; order Nanopelagicales; family Nanopelagicaceae; genus ZLKRG08. The sequence continues at coordinate 4,060 of JBFYJK010000112.1, read as the reverse complement.
TCTCTACTTTGAGTAGCAACTCTGCTTCGTTGCCATCATTCTCAATTACAAAATTGGCTGCAGCTCTGCGCTCTTCTTCTGTGGCTTGGCTAGCTATGCGCTTTTCGATCTCGCTAATTTCCAAACCGCGGTTCTTCAGACGTTCAATACGCGCTTCCAATGGAGCTTCTACGGTAATTACAGCATCAAATTTGGAAGCGGCTTTTGTTTCAACGAGAAGTGGAATTTCATAAATTAATATTTGGTCATCAGCAAGTTCAGCGCGTGCATCTGCCAAACCTCGTTGAACGATGGGATGGATAATTGATTCTAATTTCTGGCGCTTCTCCGGATTTGAAAAAACAATTGCACCAAGGGCCTTACGGTCTATGTCGCCATCTTTCAAAATCTCGTCGCCGAATGCCTGAACCACTTGGTCGAAGCCATCGCTGCCCTGCGCAATTGCTTGGCGCGCTAACTGATCCGCATCGATAACTTCTGCGCCTAACGAGAAGAGATAATTTGCAACAAGGGATTTACCGGCGCCAATGCCGCCTGTAAGTGCAATTACCTTCATAACACTAAGCCTATCTAGCCTTAGAAAAATAGAAAAAGCCCCGCTAGAAATTAGCGGGGCTTTTTAACTTAATTACTTAAATTACTCAGCAGGTGTTGCTTCTGCAGCCTTTGCTGCATCCTTCTGAGCCTTGTGTGCCATGAAACGAGCTTGAGCTTCAGCGTATTGACGCTCCCACTCCTCGCGCTGTGCTTCGAATCCTGGCTTCCATTCTTGAGCATCTGCATCAAATCCTTCTGGATAGATGAAGTTGCCTTCAGCATCATAACGAGCAGGCATGCCGTACTGAGTTGGATCAAATGCCTCAACTTCAATTTCAGCGCCTTCGTTAGCTTGCTTTAGAGATAGAGAGATACGACGACGCTCTAAGTCGATGTCGATAATCTTTACGAATAGTTCATCGCCAACCTGAACAACCTGCTCAGGGATTTCTACGTGGCGCTCTGCTAATTCAGAGATGTGAACTAGACCTTCGATACCTTCGTGAACACGGATAAATGCACCGAATGGCACAAGCTTTGTAACAACACCTGGCACAACTGTATTAATTGTGTGGGTGCGAGCAAATGCCTGCCATGGATCTTCCTGTGTTGCCTTAAGTGAAAGCGATACACGCTCGCGCTCGAAATCAACTTCTAGAACTTCTACAGTTACTTCGTCGCCAACTTCAACAACCTCTGATGGATGATCAATGTGCTTCCATGAAAGCTCTGATACGTGAACAAGACCATCAACGCCACCTAGGTCAACGAATGCACCGAAGTTAACGATTGATGAGATCACACCGGTACGTACTTGACCCTTTTGTAGCTGGTTCAAGAATGTGGTGCGTGATTCTGATTGTGTCTGCTCTAGGTATGCACGACGTGAAAGAACCACGTTGTTACGGTTCTTATCAAGTTCGATGATGCGTGCTTCAACGGTCTTACCAATGTATGGTGAAAGATCGCGTACACGGCGCATTTCAACTAGAGATGCTGGAAGGAATCCACGAAGTCCGATATCAACGATCAGGCCACCCTTAACAACTTCAATAACTGTTCCAGTTACTACTTCGTCGCGCTCCTTCTTGCCTTCGATTTCGCCCCAAGCCTTTTCGTACTGAGCGCGCTTCTTAGAAAGAATTAAACGGCCTTCTTTGTCTTCCTTTTGAAGAACAAGGGCCTCGATGCTTTCGCCGACTTTAACCAATTCATTTGGGTCAATGTCGTTGCGAATAGATAATTCGCGAGAAGGGATTACACCTTCGGTCTTATATCCGACGTCAACTAGAACTTCGTCACGATCTACCTGGACGATAACGCCAGTAACTAGATCGCCGTCATTGAAATTTCGGATTGTGCCTTCGATTGCGGCAAGAAAATCTTCTGCTGAGCCAATATCGTTAACTGCGATTTGTGGCTTGTTTGATGTTGTCAAAATACTCCGTAGGGATAGTTAGTAGTAGGGATGAAATCTGATGGCTTCAAACTTCAACTTGCGAAGGGCAAGTTTATTGGGGCCTTATATATGGAGCAAATCCGATATTTCGCCCTTAGGCTCATCTAGGCTTAGGCTGAAATGAAGCGCTATAAAGAGATTTGGTCAGTAAAGATTGCAAGGTATCTGCTCCTTGCTGCCTTCCCTGCTCGTTTAGCGTATTCAATGATTGGCCTAGCTATCTTCTTTAAAGCAGAACAGACCACGGGTTCGATTCCAATTGCTGGCTTAGCACTTGGCCTAAATTCATTAGCTGGCTCTTTTACCGCTGGCATCCGTGGCGCCGCAATTGATCGTTGGGGTCATAAGTGGCCAATTCGCATTTTGGTTCCAGGTTATGCCGCTGGAATATTCATGGAGAACATGGCAACAAGTTCTACGGAAATTCTTGTTTGGGCATTCATCTTAGGAATCTCTGCGCCGCCGATTAATATTTCAATTCGTCCGCTATGGAAACAAATTTTCCCTGAAGAGTTAGTTCGCGGTGCATACGGCGTTGATACAGCGCTTATGAATTCAGTTGGAGTTATTGGTCCAGCGATTGCGACAACCCTCTCTCTTTCATCACATCCAGGAAGCGCGTTAACAATCTGCGCAATTTCAATGTTGGTTGGTGGTTTCTCCCTTGAGCGCATAATTACTTCGCGAAGCTGGGAGCACGAGAAGAAGGAACCAAACCAAGCAAGCTTCTTGCGCGTTCCTGCAATTCAACTGTTGATGTTTGAAGGAATCTTTATTGGTCTTGGCTGGGGCTTCTTTGATGTTGGCGTGCCTGCATACACAACGTTAGAGGGCGTACCGCATCGCACTGCATGGCTATTTGCAATCATGGCTGCAAGCAATGTTGCAGGTGGTTTGATCGCTGGTTTACTTAAGAAACGTAAATCTTCTTATCGAACTATGCGTTCGATCTATGGCGCATGGGCGCTCTTCTCGCTTCCACTCTACTTCACTCAACCAGATTGGACTCTGGCTTTAGTTGGTGCATCTTTGGGACTCGCTGGCGGCGCGCTTCAAGTTATTTACTTTGAAGTACTCGAACTAGTGCGTCCAGCAGGAACCGCAACTGCTTCCCTAGGTTGGCTCTGGACTATCGAAGGTTCAATGGCGGCGTTGGGTTCTGCAATTGGTGGTTGGGTTGCAAAGAATTTATCTCCACAGATTTGTTTAGCAACAACATCAATCATGCTCTGCGTTGGTTACATAATCATGACTTTAGGTAGAAAGCGATTAGCTGCTGCCGATATTCCGCCGACGGAAAGTGCAACCACTGAAGCAATCGGCGATACAGAAGATCTGACTGAGTAATTAATGTTCGGCTGCGTGCCAGCTCTTGCCGTGACCAATGTTCACTGAAAGTGCCACCTTTAACGGATACGCAGCGCCCATTTCTCGCTTTACCAATTCAACCAATTGTTCGAGTTCGGAATCAACATATTCAAAGAGCAACTCATCATGAATCTGCAATAGTAATCGTGACTTTAACTTTGCCGCTTTCATGGCTGCATCTACTCGCAACATTGCCAATTTAATGATGTCTGCCGCAGTGCCTTGAATCGGCGCGTTTAGCGCAGCGCGCTCTGCAATATCTCGTTTAAATTTATTATCGCTCTGAAGATCTGGCAGATATCTACGTCGTCCCATTAACGTTTCGGTATATCCAACTTTCTTAGCTTGAGTAACCACTGTTGCTAAGTAATCGCGAATACCCCCGAAACGTAGGTAGTACTTCTCCATCAACGCTGTCGCTTCACCAGGAGAGATATCTAATTGCTGTGATAAACCAAAAGCGCTCAATCCATATGCCAATCCATATGACATAGCCTTAATTTGTCGGCGCATCTCAGGATCAACTTCAGTCGACTTAACCCCGAAGACCAATGAAGCAACAGTTGAATGTAGATCCTCGCCTGATGCGAATGCTTCAAGCAGTTTTTGATCTTGTGCAAGGTGCGCCAAGATGCGCATTTCAATCTGGCTGTAGTCAGCGGTGAAGATTCCATCGAATCCTTTACCTGCAACAAA
>JBFYJK010000104.1:0-3519 GCA_041311445.1 Candidatus Nanopelagicales bacterium | reverse complement strand
ATTGAGATCAACTTAAATTCTGGTTCGCATTCTGCGACCATTTTGACCAATGACTTGACCCATGACTACGTTCATGAGAATTCGGCGTATGCAACATGATAGTTATCAAATTCGGCGGACACGCGATGACCGACACCTCTGGTTCTTTCGCAGAGGTAATTAAGCGTTCGTTAGCTAAAGAGGCTTGTGTTGTAGTGCATGGCGGTGGACCGCAGATCGATGCAGCGCTGAAAACACATCAACTTGATTCCACCTTTATTGGTGGTTTTCGTGTCACGACGCCAGAAGTATTTGCGGTCGTACAACAAGTGTTGAGCGGAACCGTGCTACGTGAAGTAGTAGGCCATTTACGTGCACATGATGTACCGGCCGTCGGAATCTCCGGACGCGATGGTGGAACTTTGCAAGCAACGCTTCTCACAACTCTAGTTGACGGCAGCAGTGCAGATTTAGGGCGCGTAGGTGAAGTCGAACGTGTAGATACCGCCTTACTTAAATCTTTATTGGATGGTGGCTTCACGCCTGTGGTTTCTCCAATTGCCGTCGAATTCGATGGCGAAGTTGAAGTACCGCAGCATGGATTAAACGTTAATGCTGATTTGGCAGCTGCAGCGATTGCCGGAGCGCTGGATGCATCTGCGCTAATTTTCATGACAGATGTACCTGGCATTTACAGAAATTGGCCAGATCGAGATTCCCTTATCAATGAAATTTCAGCAAGTGATTTGAGCGCAATCAAACATGAATTTGATGGCGGTATGGCGCCGAAAGTTAAGGCTTGTTTAGATGCCATCGACAAAGGTGCAAAGGCAGTTCGAATTATTGATGGCAGAGATCCAAAAGCTTTAGATGATGCGCTAAATGGCGTTGGCGGAACGGTGGTATTTGCGTGAAGTCTGTAGAGGCAAAGTGGGAAGCGGTATTCCAGAAGAATTACGGAACCCCAAAGCTCAATATCGTTTCAGGTAAAGGTTGCTACGTTGTAGCTGACAATAAGAAGCGTTATTTAGATTTCATCGGCGGCATCGCAACAAATGTTCTGGGTCAAGCTCATCCGGCAATCGTTAAAGCTGTTCGCAAACAAATTGGGGTAGTAGGCCATGTAAGTAATCTCTACGCCAATCCAAATTCATTAACTCTTGCTGAAAAGTTAATTGAGATGACCGGCCAACAGGAAGCTCGCGTCTTCTTCTGCAATTCGGGTGCGGAAGCAAATGAAGCGGCGCTGAAACTCTCCAGAAAAACTGGCAGAAAACGTGTTGTATCAACTATCGGCGGCTTTCATGGTCGCACTATGGGAGCGCTCTCGCTCACCGGTCAACCAGAGAAACGCGATATCTTCGCGCCAATTGTTGAGAAGATAAAGTACGTTCCTTTCGGAGATATCTCTGCAATGAGCAGAGCGGTAAACCATAAGACAGCAATGGTTATCGTTGAACCAATACAAGGTGAGAACGGTGTAATTACTCCTCCTGCAGGATACTTAAGAGCGCTTCGCGAAATCTGCGATGCAAATGGTGCGCTGCTCGTAATTGATGCAGTTCAAACCGGTATGGGACGAACCGGATTCTGGTTTGGCTACGAACATGAAGAGATCGTTCCCGACGTGATCACATTGGCAAAGGGTTTAGGCGGCGGACTTCCGCTTGGCGCAATGATCGCTATTGGACCTGCGTCGCATCTACTTAAGCCAGGCGAACATGGTTCTACATTCGGTGGTAACCCAGTCTCATGTGCTGCTGGTTTAGCAGCTATTAATGAGATCGAAAAGAATTCTCTAAATGAAAAGTCACTCGAACTTGGTGAGTATCTAAAATCAGAATTACTGAAAATTGATGGCGTAACTGAGGTTCGTGGTCGCGGATTGCTACTCGGAATCGTTCTAGAGCAAGAGTGGGCGAAAGAGATCGCCAATTTCCTAATGGCTAAAGGTGTATTAGTAAATGCGCCAAATTCCAACACAATCAGAATTGCACCACCACTAATCGTGACCAAGGCTGAGTGCGCCAAGTTTGTAAAGATATTCGCAGAGGTGATTGCAAATGGTTAATAGCGCAGCAGCAAGACGTGCCAAGGTTGTTGCTTTAGTCGAATCAGGTGCGATTCACTCGCAATCGGATTTGGTCAAGGAGTTGAAGAAATCTGGTTACAAGGTAACTCAAGCAACGGCTTCAAGAGATTTAGAAGAGATTGGCGCAGTTCGAGGCAGCCACGGTTATCAACTATCTACAACTAGCGATGATTCACTTTCTAGAGTTTTGACCACTGAGAAATTGATTCTTAGCGTAGAAGCATCAGGAAATTTAGCAGTGGTCCGCACTCCACCTGGGGGAGCGCAGTTACTTGCGTCTAATTTAGATCACTCCGGAATTAAGTCAATTATCGGAACTATTGCAGGTGACGACACGGTTCTTGTGGTCGCACGTAAATCCAATGGCGGCGCAGAACTTGCGAAAGAATTGCTCAGTCTTGGAAGTAAATCAGCTAAGAAGGGTAGAAAATAATGGCGCTCTGGGGTGGTCGTTTTAGTTCAGGGCCAGCAGAATCAGTATTTGCACTCTCTCGCAGTGTGCACTTTGATTACCGATTAGCGCCATATGACCTACGTTCATCGCTTGCCCATCTCTCGATCTTGGAGAGCAGCGGTCTAGTAGGCGCTGATGATGCGGCAAAGATTTCAAAGGTACTGCGCGAGTTAATGGTTGAAGTCTCCAATGGCGACTTTGGCATCCAAGATGGCGATGAAGATATTCATTCAGCTCTTGAGCGCGCAATGATGGAACGAATTGGCGATGTTGGCGGCAAGTTACGTGCCGGTCGTTCACGTAACGACCAAGTGGCAACTGATCTTCGCCTATTTGCAATAGACCACATGCTCCATATTGCTGGGCTAATCACAGAGCTACAGAGCGCGCTACTGAATAAAGCCAAAGAGTACGCAGATGCTCCAGCGCCTGGTTTTACCCACCTTCAACATGCACAGCCAGTTCTTTTCGGCCATGAATTAGCGAAACATGTTCATGCATTTGCAAGAGACCTTGATCGCATTAACGATTGGTTGGCGCGTACTTCATATAGCCCTCTCGGAGCTGGAGCACTTGCCGGAAGTTCACTTCCTTTAAAGCCAGAAGAGACTGCAATGCAGTTGGGCTTCAATGGTGCAATTGGAAATTCAATCGATGCGGTTAGCGATCGCGATTTCGTTGCTGAAGCGCTCTTTATTTTGGCAATGGTTGGCGTACATCTTTCACGTATTGGTGAAGAGTGGTGCATCATGGCGACTTCAGAATTCGCTTGGGCGCAATTGGATGATGCATTCTCTACTGGTTCATCAATCATGCCGCAGAAGAAGAATCCAGATATGGCGGAACTTGCTAGAGGCAAAGCAGGACGTTTAGTTGGAAATTTAACTGGCGTCCTAACAATGTTAAAAGGTCTACCTTTCGCATATAACCGTGATCTGCAAGAAGATAAAGAACCGCTCTTTGATTCAATCGATACTTTAAATCTCGTAATACC
>JBFYJK010000102.1:0-2769 GCA_041311445.1 Candidatus Nanopelagicales bacterium | reverse complement strand
ATCAAGCTAATAATTAGAGCTTGAACCACAAAGATGCTTAAGCGCGTGCGTTGATTCATCGCCCACCCGCATAAACAATTGAATGCGCACGTGTAATTACCGGCACCACAATCGGCGCAATTAGCGCGCTCCAGAGACCAAATCCAAAAAGCGATCTAATTACATTAAAGAATGAACCAACTGATAAGCCAAATAGCATTCCAATTACGATGTAGAAAATTAGCGTTGCAATTACCGCTGACGCAGTCATCAAAATCAAACCTGCTGGGTTTGCGTTAACCGCGTCATCGCCATAACCAAGATATGAAATTAAGAAACATGAAAGGACCATCACCAATGTCCAGTGGCCAAATGGTCCATCTGTAGATGGTGAGAGATCCATGAAGAGGCCCGCGATAAATCCAGTTACTGCTGCAATCTCTGGTTCGCTAATTGATGACCAGATCAGCGCCGCCAAGAGAATTAACGAAAAACCACCAAGCGGCAGATGAATCTGGTTAATCAACGCTTCTTGAACTAGAAAGAGCGCTGCAAATGTCAGTGACGAAAGTGCAACTTCGCGACGCCACATAGTTACTTCTTTGTTGGTGAAGCGGAAGCGCTTGGAGTTGCGTAGACAGTAACTGTTGGAATCGGTGTTGGAACTGGCGCTTTAGGAATTAGCGCATTTCCAGGATTTGATTCTGATGCTGACAAAATCACCGAAACCACGCCAAGTGCATTTAGGTTGGCGTAGAAAGTTACATCTGCAACTTGGCTAACTGAGCTGGTGCTATCAGAAGCTTTCTTAATGATTCCAACTGGAATGCCAGGAACGAATGGTGAATTGTTATTACTTCCGCGCGACAAGAGCACATCGTTCTTCTTCAATTTAGCGGTGTTATCTAATAATTCAAGGATTCCAGAGTTGCTTCCCTGCCCTGAAAGAATTCCGATTGATTGATTACGTGCAACGCGCACACCGATTTTGAATGATGGATCGGATGCTAGAAGCACAATAGAACTATTAGGGAAAACTGATTTAACAACACCGACCAACCCTGAACCGTTCATTACCGTTAGATTTGGCTTAATTCCTGCGCGTGAGCCTTGATCAATTGTGATGGTGTGCGTAAATGAAATTGTTGAACCCTGCGCCAATACCTTCGCGCTTACAGTCTTCCATCTTGCGCGGCCAGCTAAATCAAGCGCAGCCTGTAATTGCTTAGCCTGCCCCTTAGCGTTTCGTTGCTGAACAATCTCTGCGCGAAGTTTTGCATTCTCTTCTTTTAGATTATTAATAGTTGAACGTGTGCGGCCCAAGTGAATTAAGTCAGAGAAGAAATTCTTAAATGGAGAGACAACCCAATTGCCTGCAGTTTCAACTGGAGATAACGCGGTGCCGACGCCAGAACGAATACCGCTAACAACGGCAACGCCACGTAGATCTAATGTAATTAGAAGCAGCGACGAGACAATAAGCATGACCAATAGCAAACGACCACGATTGCTACCTGATGGACGTGCCATTTATCGCTACCTAAATATTTACCGAGATTATCGGCGTGGTTCTGAAATCAGAACCTTTTCAAGAGATTCAAACTCTTCGATGCACTTGCCAGAGCCATCAACAACACAGTTAAGTGGCTGCTCTGCAATATGAATTGGCATGCCGGTTTCGCGGCGAAGACGTTCATCAAGTCCCTTAAGTAGCGCACCGCCACCTGTTAGAACAATTCCGCGATCCATCAAGTCAGATGCAAGTTCTGGTGGGCACTTATCGAGTGTTGCCTTAACAGAGTTAACGATTGCATTAACTGGCTCTTCAAGAGCTTTACGAATTTCTGCAGCTGAAACCACGATTGTCTTTGGTAGACCTGTTGCAAGATCGCGACCGCGAATCTCTGCATCTGGTTCGTTAGGTGTTGGATATGCAGAACCGATCGCCATCTTGATCTCTTCTGCAGTGCGCTCACCAAGAAGAAGTGAGAATTCGCGCTTAACCCAATTAATAATTGATTGATCTAGCTCATCTCCACCAACGCGAATTGATAGTGATGAAACGATGCCACCAAGCGAAATAACCGCAACTTCAGTGGTTCCGCCTCCGATATCAACCACCATGTTGCCGGTTGGTTCGTGGATAGGAAGACCTGCACCAATTGCCGCAGCCATTGGCTCTTCGATGATGTAAACCTTACGTGCGCCAGCTGCATAGCCAGCATCTTTAACAGCGCGCTGTTCAACACCGGTAATACCTGATGGAACGCAGACCACGATACGTGGCTTTGCTAGGTAGCGACGCTTGTGAACCTTCTGGATGAAGTAGCGAAGCATGCGCTCTGTTGTATCAAAGTCAGCAATAACACCATCCTTAAGTGGACGGATTGCAACTATGTTGCCAGGTGTACGACCGATCATCTTCTTTGCTTCGATACCAACAGCAAGGATGCCGCCAGTGTCTTGGTTAACTGCAACTACAGAAGGCTCGTTAAGCACAATTCCGCGACCGCGAACATAAACAAGTGTGTTTGCTGTTCCTAGGTCAACCGCCATATCGCGGCCAATAAAAGATAGCTTTGCGTTTGTATTGCTCATTTACTTCCCTCCGAAGAAGATTTCGATTTCACGTTCTGCAGATTCAACTGAATCAGAACCGTGAACAATGTTCTGTACAACTTTTGTAGCTTGCTGACGAGCAAGATCGCCACGAATTGTTCCTGGCGCTGCAACAGTTGGATCGGTAACTCCAGCAAGTGAACGGAAACCTTCGATAACTCTTTCGCCCTC
>JBFYJK010000042.1:0-4139 GCA_041311445.1 Candidatus Nanopelagicales bacterium | reverse complement strand
TTCTGTTGGCTCATGTAGGTAATCCTAACCATCTAATTTCAGTTGCTGGATTGGTGCATACGGCGAAACCTTCTGCATGCGCCAAGCTGCGAAGCATCGCACTTCCCAAGAACTGCCCCATCACAAAGTTGCCGTTCACTAAGTTGCCTAATACCAAGCGAGTAAATCCAGGCTGTGCTTCTAATTTATCCTGAGAGATAACTACCGGAAGATCATTATTAGGAACGCCTAACATTGAGTTAATTAATGGTTGGCCAAGAGTCATTAGCGCAACGACTGCGGATTGTGGGTTTCCGGGAAGCCCAATTAAAGGCTTTTTATTAACTGTTGCCAACAGTTGCGGATGGCCAGGACGGCATGCAACTTTATCTACAACAACTTCGCCATTGAGCGCTGCAATTGCCGAATGCAAGAAATCTCTTGGTCCATCAGCAGTTCCGCCAGTTGTAGCAACAATATCTGCACTCTTTGAAGCTTTATCAATGGCAGAGATAGTCTCATCTAAATTATCTGAAACGTACTCGACTGAAATTACCTCGCAGCCGAGTTTTTCAAACCAAGCAGGAATCTGCGGACCTAATGAATCTCTTACAAATCCATCTTTAGGAATGCCACTTAATTGGATCTCATCTCCAAAGAGAAGCAAAGCAACTTTAGGCTTTACCGAAACTTCTACTTTGTCATAACCAGATGCCGCAAGAAGTCCAATTCGCCCCGGATTTAATTTGCTACCTTTTGCAATTAAGACTTCTTCTAACTTTGCTTCTTCGCCTGCAGGTCGGAAATCTTTTCGCTCCGAAGTTTCACCACTAACTAAATCGCCTTCAACAGTTGCATGTTCCCAACGGAGCACACCAAATGCACCTGCAGGAATTACAGCACCTGTGGCTATACCCAAAGCTTCTCCGCTTTTCATTATCTCTTTATAAGGTGCGCCTGCTTTGATCTCGCCAATTAATCTCCATGGACCTGCGCCTGATACAACATAACCATCCATAGCGCTGGTTTCATAAGTTGGCAGTTCGACTAAAGGTTTTGCATCGAATGCGATGATGCGGTCAGTCGCCTCTTTTATAGGAAGCTCAACGTTTCCGAGGTGGGCACCTAAATTGGCAGCAGCGCTTCGCGCCTGATCCCAACTGGGTTCGACTAAGGTCATGGAGCCAATCTACTAGCGAAGTCAACCGCTTTTAAAAGGTCCTCTTGAGTATCGATATCCATCAAGCACTCAGTTTCAACCACTGGAACTTCATCAATAACAAGCTTCGCAACCAGGCTCTTAACCGATTGATTTTCAACGCTCTCATAGGTGGCCAATGCTCCTCGCAATTTATCGCTTCTATAAATTGCAGCGAGGGGTTGCAACTTTCCATCACAATCAATCGCGATGGCGGCATCGTTCTTCAATGCGCTAACTAATTGATTTGTAATACGTGGCGCAAAGGGCATATCCGTTGCATAAATAGCAACTAAATCTGAATCCACTTCAAGCATGGCGGCAGCAATTGCGGCCACAGGTCCCGCGCCAATTGGCTCTTCCCTGACGTACTTTGCTGGAATCGAAGTCTCTGGGCCCACAATAATTAAGTTTTCTAAACCCTCAGATAAATATTCAAGCAGATTCTTGCCGTGGATTTTGGCTTGCGATTTATCAGAACCAAATCGTTTACTGGTGCCACCAGTTAGAACTATAGAGTTCATCGCATTGCTTCACGGAGTGGTTTGCGTAATGAGAAGACTATTCCTACTCCAATAATCAACATCAAAACCGATAACGCATATGCTGTATCAACATTTATATCTAGCTCTTGATAAATGAGCATCGTCCAAGTTTGTGTTGTACTAGGTAACGAACCTGCAAACATTAATGTGGCACCAAATTCTCCGATTGCTCTGGCCCAGGCCAGGATTCCACCTGTTGCAATTGCGCTACGAGATTGTGGAATCGCAATTTTCTGAAAGAGTTCATTGCCATCAGCGCGATCTATTAAAGCTGCATCTTCAATCTCTTTTGGCAGTTGTCGGAAATTAGATTCGCAGATCAAAACCACAAATGGCATTCCAACAAAGACCCCAGCTAAGACCACTGCAGTTGAAGTAAATGGCGCTGCCCATCCAGTTGCTTCATAGATAAAACGTCCAAGTAAGCCGTTTCTTCCCATAAGGGATATCAGCGCGATACCAGCGACAGTAGGTGGCAGAACTATCGGCGCCAGCACTAGTGGTCTAATAAATTCCAATGCTCTGCTCTGGCTTTTAGCTAAGACCCAAGCCAATGGAACACCCAGCAGAATTGCGATTACTGTTGCCAACAATGAGGTCCAGAGCGAAAGTTTAATTGCAGTTAAATCGGTAAGAGAAGAGAAGAAATGGCTCCATGGCGCTTTAGCCAGAAGCGAAAATAAAGGTGCGACAATTACCAACGTTGCAAGCAACGCTAGAAGTTTCGTGGTCGCACTAATCTTCATTTAACTTCAAACCCCTTTTGAGCCAGAATCTTAAGCACGGCCTTCGAATTTAGGTAATTCATAAAGGTAGATGCCCATCTATTCCTTCTTAACTGAGCAATTTGATAGGTGGTCTTGGCTGATTCCCGATCGCTAAATTCAATAGCTTTGATTTTCTTTGAATTAGCCAGCACGTCTGTTCGATAAATAATCGCAGCATCTACTTCGCCAGAAACCAACTTAGCAACAGCGCTCGAAACTTTAGGTTCATACGAGACTGGTTTCGTGCTTACGTTCTCTTTCTTTAAGACGGCATCAGCCGCTGCTCCACAAGGAACTTCGTGAGCACATTGAATCCAAATAAATTTGTTATTTAAATCTGAAATCTTCTTAATCGCAGAGTTAAGTGGCACGCCCAGCACAACTCGATTTACCAAGTAATCCGAACCGCCATCGAACTTTTCAGCGCTAACAAAGATGTCTGCAGGAGCGCCTTCTTTAATCTGTTTAGCCAAAGTGGTTGAAGCCTGAAACGCGAAGTTGATCTTTACTCCTTGATGGGACTTTTCAAATTGTTTGCCAATCTGGGTATAGCTCTCGGTGAGACTTGATGCGGCGAAAACTGTTACAGAGTTCCCTGCATATGCATTGGGAATTGAAGCCATCAATGCAATGAATGCCATCAATGAAATCTTCTTCATTTCGCGAGTATATAAGGCTATTCTTAAGCTCACTTATGGTTGATATTCTCGCAATATTTATGGTTGGTCTAACCGTTGGCTTTCTCAACGGTTTTGCTGGTGGCGCTTCAGTGCTCTCCTTCCCAGCGATGATTGCAGTTGGTTTAAACCCGGTCTCTGCCGCAATGACCAATGCGCTTGGAGTTTGGACCGCAAATATCGGCGCTCTTTACGGAAAATTCGGTGAAGTCAAAGGCATCATCAAAGCTGAAAGCCAACTAATTGGTTATTCGATGATTGGTGCAGTAATTGGTGGATTGGCTCTAGCGCTAATGCCAATTGAAGGATTTCAAAAAATTGTTCCAGTTCTGATTGCAATCGCTTCAATGTCACTATTTATTAAGGTTAAAGAGAATCTCACACCTCTAAAGCAGAAAATTGAAAACTTCTGGCTAACAGCTGTCGGTTTCTACGCCGGGTACTTTGGTCCTGGCCAAGGCGTAATGACAATTGCGATCTTGGCTAGAGATGCAAAGCGTTCAGTAGCAGATATCAATGTCAGTAAGAACGTAGTAGTCACAATGACTTGCCTCGGTTCGAACTTGATTTATATTGCAAGCGGAAAAGTAGATTGGACTTATGCACTTGATCTAGCGATCAGCTGCGCAATTGGTGGGTTCTTCGGAGCAAAGGTTGTAGATAAATTTAGCCGCGAGGCATACCGAATGGGAATTTTCGTAATTGGTATGTTGTGTGCGGTTTGGTTTGCTAAAGAATATTGGATCTAATTATTCTTCGTCGTGACGACGGTTTGCAGTAATTTCCAACATATGTGTTGAACGAAGCACAATAAGAATAATTACCGTCAAACCTACAGAAGCTACCTGGAAACCAAGTCCCACTGCGCAACCCATTGCAGCTGTTGCAAATACTGTTGCAGCGGTTGTTACACCTTTAGTTCCTGAATCTCTAGTCTGGAAAATCAAACCTGCGCCAAGGAAACCGATGCCGG
>JBFYJK010000014.1:0-3556 GCA_041311445.1 Candidatus Nanopelagicales bacterium | reverse complement strand
TAATCTTAACTGGTTAGTGCTTAAGTTAAAAATCGGCAGTAATTTAAGGGCGTGAATGAGGCCAGGGAGATATTTAAAGTCCTGACCAAAACCTACCCTCATGCAACCTGTGAATTAGATTTTAAGAACCCACTGCAATTAGTTGTGGCATCTGTGCTCTCTGCCCAATGCACTGACAAACGTGTCAATCAAGTTACCCCAGCTCTCTTTAAGAAATATAAGAGAGCGCGCGATTACGCCAATGCAAATATTTATCAATTAGAAGATGAGATTAGATCTATTGGATTATTCCGTGCGAAAGCTAGAAACATCAAAGGTCTTGGCATGATGATTGATGCCGATTATGGCGGGGAAGTTCCGGATACCTTAGAAGAGTTGGTCAAACTTCCGGGCGTTGGTCGTAAGACAGCCAATGTTGTTTTAGGTCATGCCTTTAATGTTCCCGGAATTACTGTTGACACACACTTCGGTCGACTTTCGCGCAGATTTGGTTGGACCAAATTTGAAGATCCAGTAAAGATTGAACATGAAGTGGGGGCACTTTTTCCAAAGAAGAACTGGGTTGATTTATCTCAACGCGTTGTCTGGCACGGACGTCGCATTTGTCACTCACGAAAACCAGCATGCGGGGCTTGTCCATTGCAGAATATTTGCCCATCATTTGGTGTCGGGGAAATTGATTATGAGAAGGCAAAGAAGTTGGTGAAGCGCGATGAAGATTTTCGTTAGTTTATTTGCAGTAACGCTGCTTTTAACTTCATGTGGCCAAAGTGCGCCAATTTCATATACAGATGGAGAAGTAGTTAATTGCAACTCCGTAAAACATGTTGATGGCAGTGAAATTGAACTGCTCTGTTTAGGTGATGGCAGCGTTATTGATTTGAAATCACTTCGCGGGCCAATGATGTTAAATATTTGGGGATCATGGTGTGGACCTTGCAAGGCAGAGATTCCTTATCTGCGTCGCTTCTATGACAAGTACAAAAACCAGGTTCAACTTGTTGGTTTAGATGTTGAGGAACCGAATAAAGAGACAGCCAAGCCATTTATTCAAAGTCATGGCTTTATTTGGCCAAGTCTTTATGATCCTGACGGTCGCACACGTGTGGTGATTGGTATGGGCGTGCCAGTTACTTGGTTTATTGATGCGCAAGGCAAAGTCATTTACAAGAAGATCGGCGCTTTTGCTAACTATGCCGAAGTGGAATCGCTAGCTAAAGAGCACTTTAATCTTCAGTAGAAGTGCTCAACCCATCCTTAATTAAGTTCATTACGTTTGGATCTGCAAGCGTCGTGGAATCACCAACAGCGCGATTCTCTGCAACATCTCGCAGTAATCGGCGCATGATTTTGCCGCTTCGAGTCTTTGGTAGTTCGTTAACTACCAGAATCTGACGGGGACGAGCAATTGCGCCTATCTCTTTAACAACATGCGCTTTTAACGAAGTTATTAAAGCCTCACCCTTTGTGTGATCGATTCCGCCGCGCAGAATCACGAAAGCCACAATTGCTTGGCCGGTCATCGCATCATTTGCGCCAACGACGGCGGCTTCTGCAACTTCTTCATGGGAAACAAGCGCAGATTCAACTTCGGTTGTCGAGATGCGGTGTCCAGAAACATTCATAACATCATCAACGCGACCTAATAACCAATATGCGCCATCTGTATCTAACTTTGCGCCATCGCCAGCAAAGTAGATTCCTTCGTAGCGCGACCAATAAGTTTCTTTGTAACGCTCCGGTTCGCCCCAAACACCGCGCAACATAGATGGCCATGGTTTATCAAGAATTAAATATCCACCATGTCCGTTACCAACTTCGCGAGCATTATCGTCAACAACTTTCGCGCTGATACCTGGAATCGGACGCATTGCAGAACCTGGTTTTGTTGCAGTCACACCTGGAAGAGGAGAGATCATGATTGCGCCTGTTTCGGTCTGCCACCAAGTATCAACAATCGGACAATTGTTTCCGCCGATTACATCTCGGTACCACATCCAAGCTTCTGGATTAATTGGTTCACCAACAGATCCAAGTAAGCGAAGAGATTTCAAATTAAACTTATTTGGAAATTCATCGCCCCATTTCATCCAGGTGCGAATCAAAGTTGGCGCGGTATAAAGAATGGTTACTTTATATTTTTCGATAATCTCAAACATGCGACCTTTATGCGGAGTATCAGGCGTTCCTTCATACATCACCTGAGTCGCACCATTGATCAATGGGCCATAAACCACATATGAATGGCCGGTAATCCAACCAATATCTGCAGTGCACCAATAGATATCTGCCTCTGGCTTTAAATCAAAGACTGCGCGATGTGTATACGCGGCCTGTGTTAAATAGCCACCCGTTGTATGGAAAATTCCCTTTGGTTTTGCGGTTGTTCCGCTGGTGTACAAAATAAATAGCGGATGCTCAGAATCAAAGCTCTCTGCAACATGTTCCGCAGGCTGACGATCAACAATTTCATGCCACCAAATATCGCGTTCGGTCCATGCAACATCCTGGCCAGTGCGCTTTACTACCAATACTTTTGCAACATTATGTTCGCCTTGCAGCGCCTCATCAACCGCTGGCTTCAAAGCAAATGCGGCACCTTTTCGATAACCACCATCAGCGGTAATCACCAAACGTGCATCAGCATCTTGAATTCTTGAAATTAAAGCTTCGGCGCTAAATCCACCAAAGACAACTGAGTGCGCTGCACCTACACGTGCACATGCCAACATCGCAACTGCAGCTTCAGGAATCATCGGCATGTAAATCGCAACTCGATCACCAGCTTTAATTCCGATTTCAGTTAAAGCATTTGCCGCTTTCTTAACATCTGCAAGTAATTGCGCATAAGTAATAGTGCGGGTGTCACCAGGTTCGCCTTCGAAGAAGAAGGCAACGCGATCACCGCGACCTTCTTCGATATGACGATCTAAACAGTTTACTGATGCGTTTAACTTTCCATCAACAAACCATTTTGAAAAAGGAACTTGCCAATCGAGCACAGTGTGCCAACGCTTATCCCACTTTAGAAATTCAGCTTTAGATTCCCAGAACGCGATGCGATCTGCTTCGGCCAACGCATACTCATCTTCTTTGATATTTGCTTGCGCAGCGAATTGGGCTGTGGGCGGGAATGAACGATCCTCGTGGAGAAGATTTTCAACTTGGTCCTGTGACATGAGATGTGAGGTTACTCGTCGCACCTATCCACAGCAATGAAATTCGCCAAGAAATTACTTATATATAAGGGTGAAGATTGCGGCCTTAACCTAGATATCTAATTAGAAAGGCAGAACATGCTCGCTTCATTTATCGCGCTGCTGATGAAGTTCTTCTCATCGACGGCCAACGTAAAGCTGCTCCTGGCGGCGCTAGCCAAATTATCGGCCGCCCTGGGATAAATCCCTCTAAACCAGCGTAAATCGCCGCTTCCGGAGTGAGATTTCGGGGGCGGCGATTTTATTTTGAGCCTGCCTAATGGTTGGATTAGCCGTAAGCCTCCAGTCGACCCAACGGCGCGTTCGGTGCGAGATTACATAAAACCGAGGAGCAAAAA
>JBFYJK010000010.1:0-5900 GCA_041311445.1 Candidatus Nanopelagicales bacterium | reverse complement strand
AGTCGCAATCCATATTCGCGCAAGATATTTCCGGCATAAGAGTGGTAAGTCATTACCGGAACTTCAATTGAAATGTTCCGATCTATTAAGCCCTCTTTTCGCAATTGCTTTAAGCGATCTTTAATGCGCTTCTTAAGTTCCGCAGCAGCTTTACGAGTAAAGGTAAGACCCAAAATCTCTTCTGGTTTTGCATGGCCATTTGCGACCAACCAGAGCACGCGAGTTGCCATAGTTTCGGTTTTGCCAGAACCTGCGCCGGCGATAACCACGGCAGGTTGCAGAGCAGATTCGATTATTTCGATCTGTTCGCCAGTTGGCGTCTTCTTAGTTACCTTTGCGATATCCAGTGCGGAGATTGGCTTATTCATATAACCCACGCCCCTCAATCTGAATTGGGCAAGAGCTAGCCACGTTACAGAACTGACAATTCTTATTCTGTACCGCTAAATAGCTCTTTCCGCCCATTAATACCGCTGTTCTCTGGATTCGCTCTTCTACGACTTTGCGATCGATCGGTTGTTGGTCGCGAGTCTTGTTGCCCTTTAAATCGTGATCTAAGTAGACCAATGATGCACCCGCGACTTCTGCGCCTTCATTGCCAACTGCATACTGATAAATCTGCATCTGGGCATCGCTCTTGGCGTCATCAACTGAGATCGCGTTCTTGCCGGTCTTGAAATCAACTACATAAAGTTTACCGTCGACGGTTGTTTCGATTCGATCAATCTTGCAAGAGATAAATGCGCGACCGATATTGAACTTGTATGAAGCTTCGGATTCTGTGAAATCGCGTTTTCCCGCCATTGATTCGCGATACTTGTAGAAGCGCTTTAACATCAAGACTGCACGACCCATTGAAGTTCGTGAAATCCAACCGGTTTCTGGATCTACTAACTTCCAATTTGAAGTCAGTAGCTCAATCTGTGAATCTAGATTTGTTTCACCAGATTCTGCCAACTCCGCAAATTTGTGAATAACTGTTCCGATCAATTGTGCGGTGGTATTGCCATCTTGTCCGCCATGAGTTTCTAGGAACCAACGCAATTGGCATTCATCGAATTTTTCAACACCGCTTGGTGAGATACGGACATCTTCGGAATCTGGAATTGCAGGTGCGCTTGATGAGAGCGCTTTGATGCCATACCAATCAGCTGGAGCTGCCCCAGCGATTCCGGCAGTTGCAAGTGATTTTAAGTTTGCAGCGGCGCTCTTTGAGCCGCTCTTAATTAACTCTGCCCGCAACTTCGAAACTACATGTGCAGTGCTAAGAAGATTATCTGCCTTCAAAACATTACGTTTTGATTCGATTGGCTCATCTGGGTTGCAGAATTCATATGCCAAATCAAAATAAGTAGATGGTTGTTCTTCTTCGCGGTCCACTGCAGTAATAACTAGGTCCTGGCCAGCGCGGGAAATCGCTGCGTAAAATAGGCGCAATTCATCAACCGAGACCGCTGCTTTTGCCACTAATTCCAGCTCAATTGCCGCCAAATCAGGGTTGCGATCGCGTTCGGCTAAACGTTCGGATCCAAGCAAAGATCCACGAATACGTAAGTTCGGCCAGATGCCTTCCTGCACCCCTGCAACTACGACCAACTTCCATTGACGACCTTTGGCGCTAAATGGCGTAAGTAATTCGACCACATCTGGACGTTGACCCTTTGCTGTAATTACATCGCCCGCAATTTCAGATTTACGAATATCTTTAAAGAAATCTCCGAGGTTTGCATACTTAAATCGCTGACCAAAACGTCTTGCTGATTCGAAGAGTTGCAACATCGCATCTAAATCACGATCTGCATTAGCTCCGCGTATTCCACCCTTTAGCGCTCGATTTCGCCAAGCATCGCTGATTAATTCATTGTCAGCGGTCTTTGCATTCGACCAGATTGCCCAGAGCAGATCCTCTGGCTGCGAAGCGCGCTTTTTTGCCACACGTTCCGTTGCGACGAATAGTTCGTGCAGACGAATTAAAGAGTGGCCGCTTGGGATTTCGTATTCGCCATCTGTGATTGCCTTGCAGATCAGTTCAGAGCCGCTTAAACCTGTCGCACTTGAATACTTTGCAACTAATTCGCGGCGCATGCGGCGGAATGAAATTGAATCAGCTCCGCCAAATTCCGAAGTTAGGAGCATCTCTGCAGTCGCTAAATCAATCTTGCCGTAAATGGCAGCTTCGGCCATAAGTAAGAAGGGCGCAATAGATGCGTTCTCGGATAGAACTTGTAATTCGCCGGCAACCGGAATGCCATAACGCATCAGCGCGCTACGTACTGCGCCACTTTGTGCTGGAGATCTAAAGATCACTGCCATCTGCGACCAGGCAAGGCCATCTTGCAGATGTGCTCTCTGTAATTTATCTGCGATAAATGAAGCCTCATTGGCGCTATCTATGAAGCACTCTGCGACGACAGAACCAGCGTTTTCTCCGCGTGAACTCTGGATTTCTGGCGCCTTTGGAAATTCACCAGCAACTTTCTCTAGGAAGAGATGCACTGCGCTACTTGCGCGGAAATTTTCAGTTAAGTGAATGGAGGTTCCGGCTTCTAAGTAAGGAGCAAGTGCTTCTTGTAATCCATCAGGATCTGCGCCACGGAATCTACCTACTGTGCTGTATTGATCGACGGCAATTACTAAATCATCAACTGCGATGTTCTTTAATAACGCTCGTTGCGCTTTGTCGCTCTCCTGGAATTCATCAACCAAGATGGTTTTGAATTGGCTCTTGAAAGCGTTGCGGGTGACGTTTGCTGCGCGCCACATAAGTTGCGCGGAATCTAAACGCTCTTTTGGTTCGCCATGATCGGCATCAACAAGTATCAACGTTCCGATATAGCTCTTCCAGAATTTACTTGCAGCGACCCAGAACTCTTCTTTGTACTTCTTACCATTTCTTTGTAGATCATCAGGCGTCCAGCCGCGTTCGGTTGCGCGCAACATTAAATCGCGAAGTTCGCGAATAAAGCCGCGGGTATGTAGCGCAGGTTGTAACTCAGTTGGCCATTCAACGCCATCTACCAATTGGCGAATCCAACCTTCTTGCTCCGGGCCGGAGAGCAGAATTGGATTGTTGCCTTCGGCTTTTAAAATTGAATGTGCAAGTGCATGAAAGGTTCGCGCAAGTGGTTCGAGCATGGTCTGCGAAGTTTGCAGAGCGATTGCGTCGCGCAATTCAGATGCGCGTTCGCGACCAAAGGTAAGTACCAGAATGGAATTTGGATCTTGGCCTGCGTTGATACGTGAAATCGCAGCTTCGATTAAGACAGTAGTTTTACCCGACCCCGGACCACCGCTAAGAATTAACGGCTTTCCGCGATGTGCAATTGCTGCATGTTGTGCGGTCGAGAATTGAAAGTTTCCTTCAATTCTTGCGCCCAAATATTCAGGCGGACGACGCTTTAGCACGCCCCTATTCAACCCGAGAGGGGCGACAAATAGCGGCTTTTACTTACTGCCGAAGAGTTTTGAGAAGAATCCACCCTTTGCCTGCTTTGCCGCAGCCAACTCTGCTTTAGTGCACTTGCAGCGCTGATTCTTTGGCACTCCAGCTAGCGCAATCTCAATGTGGTTGCCGCAACCTGACCAGGTTGGCTTCTTGCAGTTGAAGCAGGTGGTTCTTGAGCACATAGTTTCCTCTTTCTATTTTATTGAATTCTTATTATTTGGAATTAGCAGCTGGCGAATTTATCCATGTCAGATATCCGCCATCTAAATTCTTTGCATTGTATCCAAGCGAACGAAGCAACATAGTCGCTACGTGGCCACGTTGACCCACTTGGCAATTAACAATCACTTTCTTATTGTTAATTTCCAGATGACGTTCACGCATTTCATCAACTGGGATGTTTACAGATCCTGGAATCGTACCGTTTGCATATTCTGATGCAGAACGAACATCGATAAATGCATAGCCTTCAGCCTTGTACTTATCTAACTCGCTCCATTGAGCCGTTTCTGTAATTCCTGAAATTACATTCTCAGCGATGTACCCCAACATATTTACTGGATCTTTTGCAGAGCTAAATGGTGGAGCATATGCAAGTTCTAAATCCGCAAGCGCTGGCGCGGTCACACCTGCACGAAGTGCGGTTGCAATTACGTCAATACGCTTATCAACGCCATCACGACCAACACCCTGCGCACCCAAGATTTCGCCGCTCTTCGGATCGAAGATCAACTTAAGTGAGAATTGAGTTGCGCCTGGATAGTAAGTGGCATGTGAATTTGGATGAGTATGAACCTCTGTAAACGCTCTGCCCGCTGCCGCCAATCGCTTTGCGTTCCAACCAGTTGTGGCAACAGCTAGATCAAAGACTTTAACAATTGCGGTTCCGATCGAAGCAACTTCGCGAACTGCCTTGCCGGCGATGTGATCTGCGGTAATTCGACCATGGCGATTTGCGATGTTTGCCAACGGAATCAAAGTGCTCTCACCCGTTAGCTCATCGCTCTTTTCGGCGGCATCGCCAATGGCGTAGATATCGGGATTACTGCTCTGATTGAAGCTATTTACTGCGATTCCACCTTTAGCGCCGATTGCAATTCCGGCAGCTTTCGCCAGAGTGGTATCTGGCTTAACGCCAATTGATGCAATCACTAAATCTGCTGCAACTTTTGTGCCATCAAAAAGTAGAACTTCACTTTCAGTAATCTCTTTAACCGAATTAGCGAGATGTAGATCAATGCCATTCTTGCGTAGCTCTTTATGAACTAGCTCTGCCATTTCAGGATCAAGCGGCGCCAAGACTTGTGGCAGCGCCTCGATTAGAGAGGTCTTAATTCCTTTGTGAACCAGATTCTCAGCCATCTCAACGCCAATAAATCCGCCACCAATTACCACAGCGCTCTTTGGCTTTACTTCGACTGCATCATAAATTCGAAGTACATCTTCGACAGTACGCAGAGTTAGCGCACGTTCGATTCCAGGAATTGGCGGAACTACCGGTGAAGCACCGGGGCTAAGAATTAATTTGTCGAAACTTATCTCGCTCTCAGCACCAGAAATCAAATCTCGGGCAATTACAACTTTCTTATCAGATGCGATCTCTGTTACTTCATGATGTACGCGAACATCTAATCTAAAGCGCTTATGTAATGATTCTGGAGTCTGCAGATACAGCTTATCTTCCTCTGCAATTACACCTCCAACGTAATATGGCAAGCCACAGTTTGCATAAGAGACATGCCCTGAACGTTCCAGAACGATGATCTCCGCCGATTCATCAAGACGGCGAAGTCGAGTTGCAGCGGACATACCACCTGCAACTCCACCAATAATTACTACACGCATTTTTGATCTTTCTACTGAGTTTTATGCTGTGACTAACGGGTATCCGGCAGCTTGCCATGAAGCAACGCCATTTTGAAGATTTGTTAACTTCGTGAAACCTGCCTTCGCCATTTTGTCAGTTGCGATTCCTGAGCGACGGCCGCTATGGCAGTAAACCGCATATTCCACGGTCTTATCTAACTTTGCGATTTCGCTATCAAATGAGCCAGATTCAACGTCAATATTGATCGCGTTCTCGATATGTCCAGCAGCGAATTCCCCAGCTGTTCGCACATCTAGAACTACTACTCCTGGGTTCTTAATATCTGATGCAAAGCCATCAGCATTGAGGTTATTAACTTTCACAGATGAACCGCCGCAGGCAGTAAGAATTAGCAGCAATGGAGCTAAGGCAATAGCAGTTACTTTCTTGATTTTCATATTCTTCCTTTACTTATCCCACCAAATAGTGGCTAACATTCTTGGGGCACTTACATGAGCGCCTAATAAACGCTTAATCTCTTCATCCTTGCTTGAATCTAAACAAAGTCTTATTCGTGCATACTCCACTGTCTTATTTATGTCTGTGGTCGCTCTTGCTTTGCCTTCCCAATTTTGAATTTGAGCATTA
>JBFYJK010000001.1:0-9829 GCA_041311445.1 Candidatus Nanopelagicales bacterium | reverse complement strand
CTAAGTTAGATGTTCTAACTGGATGGGAAAAGATTCCAGTATGCGTTGCATACGAAATTGATGGAAAGCGCATCGAAGAAGTTCCAGCTTCGCAGACAGATTTCCACCACGCAAAACCAATTTACGAATACTTAGATGGTTGGACTGAAGATATTTCCAATTGCAAGAAGTTCGAAGAACTTCCAGTTAATGCGCAGAAGTACGTTAAGTATCTCGAAGAGATTAGCGGTGCTCCGATGTCGGCAATCGGCGTAGGGCCGGGGCGCGACCAGACCATCGTCGTCAAGGAATTTATCTAACGATGAAGGTACTGCTGATAGGAAGCGGTGGGCGCGAACACGCTCTAGCCACAGGACTATCAGTAGATAACTCTGTTACAGAACTGCATGTTGCTCCGGGAAACCCGGGCATTGCAGATATCGCAACTCTCCATAAGTTAGATATTTCAAGTAACTCCGCAATTGTAGATTTAGCAAAATCTCTATCAGTTGATCTGGTCGTTGTAGGCCCAGAAGTTCCTTTAGTAAATGGCGTTGCAGATGAATTACGAGCAGCAAAGATTGCAACCTTCGGCCCATCAAAAGCAGCAGCGCAGCTAGAAGGTTCAAAACATTTTGCAAAAGGTGTGATGCGCGATGCTGGCGTGCCAACTGCAAAATCATTTACCTGCGAAAACCAATCTGAAATTGAAAGAGCGCTAGATACTTTTGGTGCGCCTTATGTTGTTAAAGATGACGGTCTTGCTGCAGGTAAAGGTGTTGTAGTTTCCGAAGATCGCGAAGTAGCGCTTAAGCATGCACTGGCATGCAATCGCGTGGTTATTGAAGAGTACTTAAAAGGCCCAGAAATATCGCTTTTTGGCATCTCCGACGGCACCAACATATTGCCGATGCAACCCGCACAAGATTTCAAACGAGCATATGACAATGACGAAGGCCCGAACACTGGCGGGATGGGTGCGTACTCGCCGCTTCCTTGGGCGCCAACAGATATTGTTGAAGATACCTACACCCAAGTTCTTGCACCGATGATTGCAGAGATGGCAGCACGAGGCACGCCATTTGTTGGATTGTTATATGCAGGCCTTGCAGTTACTGATCGTGGTATTCGCGTCATCGAATTTAATGCGCGCTTTGGAGATCCAGAAACACAAGTTTTGATTCCACGTCTTAAGACGCCGCTTGCACAATTACTTTACAAAGCTGCAACAGGCAACTTAATTGATTCAGTTCTGGAATGGCGCGATGAATCTGCTGTCACAATTGTGCTGGCTGCAAACGGATATCCAGTCGATGTAAAAACTGGAGATGAAATTTCAAATCTCAAACCAGTAGAAAACGTAAAGATTTTCCATGCCGGCACCAAGCAGAATGGAAATCTGGTTTCATCAGGTGGAAGAGTTCTTACAGTTACTGGTCTGGGCGCTGATTTAACTGAAGCGCGCGATGCCGCATACCGCACAATTTCTCAAATCAAGTTGGAAGGTTCTTTCTACCGCAACGACATCGCCCTAAACGCGTCTGTTGCGGAGAAAGGCAATTAATAGAGGAGAATGAGCCAGTGAGCGTCCTAGCTAATCGATATGCCTCAGTCGCAATGCGCCAGATTTTCTCGGCGGAATCAAAGATCGTCGCTGAGCGCGAACTATGGTTAGCAGTTGCTCGTGCACAGAAGAAGCTCGGTCATCCAATCACTGATGAGCAGTTATCGGCTTACGAAAAGGTAAAGCACTCAGTTCATTTAGATTCAATCGATGAACGAGAAAAAGTAACTCGCCACGACGTAAAAGCCAGAATTGAAGAATTTAACGCTCTAGCTGGCCACGAAATCATCCACACTGGCATGACTAGCCGCGATCTAACTGAGAATATCGAAGCTCTGCAGATTCGTTTAGGTCTTGAACTGGTTCGCGATAAGACCGTTGCACTTCTTGCACGTCTGGGCGAAAAAGCTGCGCAGTACAGCGATCAACCAATCGCTGGTCGATCACATAATGTGCCAGCACAAATTACAACCTTGGGTAAGCGTTTTGCTTCTAGCGCCGAAGAACTTCTTTATGGTTACGAACGATTAACTTCACTATTAGATCGTTATCCAATGCGCGGACTTAAAGGTCCAGTCGGCACTTCACAAGATTCAATTGATTTACTTGGTTCATTCGAAAAACATTCAAATCTAGAGAATGAAATTGCAAGCCATCTGGGTTTCAACCGAGTTCTAGACTCAACTGGACAGGTTTACCCACGTTCACTTGATTATGAAGTTGTTACAACGTTAGTTCAGCTTGCAGCATCACCGTCCTCACTTGCAACCTCAATTCGTTTGATGGCTGGCGCAGAGTTAGTAACCGAAGGTTTCAAGGCCGGACAAGTCGGTTCATCTGCAATGCCACACAAAATGAATACTCGCTCATGCGAACGCGTAAATGGCCTTGCAGTTATCTTGCGTGGCTACAGCGCAATGGTTGGTGAACTCTCTGGTGATCAGTGGAACGAAGGCGATGTTTCTTGTTCTGTAGTACGTCGCGTTGCAATTGCAGATGCGTTCTACGCAATTGATGGACTTCTTGAAACCATGTTGACGGTACTAAAAGAGTTCGGTGCATTCCCGGCAGTAATAAATGCTGAATTGGAACGTTACTTACCATTCCTTGCGACCACAAAGATTCTGATGGCAGCAGTTAAAGCAGGCGTAGGTCGCGAAGCAGCTCATGAAGTCATCAAGGAACATGCGACAAAAGCAGCGCTTTCTATGCGTGAAGGTCAAGCAAATAACTTGTTAGAAGTTTTAGCTGACGATCCACGCATCCCATTAGATCGCAATGATCTGAAAGCGTTAATCAAAGATCCAATTGAATTTACTGGCGCTGCCCAGGAACAAGTTTCACGTGTAGTTAAACGCATTGAAGCGATTACTGCAAAACATGCTGAAGCTGCGAAGTATCAGCCTGGCTCAATTCGATGAGCGGATTCGGACTGAGAGGCGTACCTGCAGCGCCAGAGATTGCAGGATGG
Source organism: Candidatus Nanopelagicales bacterium (assembly GCA_041311445.1). Taxonomy (GTDB): domain Bacteria; phylum Actinomycetota; class Actinomycetes; order Nanopelagicales; family Nanopelagicaceae; genus ZLKRG08. The sequence continues at coordinate 6,815 of JBFYJK010000001.1, read as the reverse complement.
AAACATTTACGAACTGGAAAAGTTCGCGATCTTTATACAAACGATAAAGGTGAACTATTAATAGTTGCCTCAGATCGCATTAGTGCATTTGATTGGGTCTTACCTACGGAGATTCCAAATAAAGGAAAACTTCTAACCCAAATCTCGCTTTTCTGGTTTGAAATGTTATCCAACATTGTTCCTAACCATTTAGTTTCGACAGATGTGCCGGCAAGCGTTGCTGGTCGTGCTGTTATAGCAAAGCCGCTTAATATGTTTGCGATTGAATGTGTAGCACGTGGTTACTTAACTGGTAGCGGATGGGCTGAGTACAAAATAAATCAAGAAGTATGCGGCAACAAACTGCCGGCAGGTCTTGTAGATAGTTCAAAACTTCCTGAATCAATTTTTACGCCAGCAACCAAAGCAGAAATTGGCGATCACGATATCAATATCAATTTTGCGCAAGCGTCAGAGATTGTTGGCGCTGAAGATGCCGCTGACTTGAAACGTTTAACTTTGGCACTTTACGACCGCGCTAAAGATTTTGCAGCTTCACGTGAAATTATTCTGGTCGATACCAAGTTCGAATTCGGCCGCGATGCCAATGGCGTAATCACATTGGGTGATGAAGCGCTCACCCCTGATTCATCGCGTTTCTGGGATAAAGACCACGCCTCTTTTGATAAGCAGTATTTGCGAGATTATCTGGTCACCGTTTGGGATAAAGAGAGCGAACCTCCTACTATTCCGCAAGAAATAGTGGAAAAAACGGCCGCCCGATACGAAGAAGCGTTTTTCAGATTAACCGGTAAGAGGAGCTAAAAATGGCAAAGATCATCGTTGAAGTAATGTTAAAACCAGAGATCTTGGATCCCCAAGGCCAGGCAGTGGCTTCAGCGCTACCGCGCCTTGGATTTAACTTTGCCAAGAGCGTACGCCAAGGTAAGCGCTTTGAAATCGAAGTAGATGGTGAGCCATCAATGGCTGATATCGAAAAAGCAGCTGAAGTACTTCTCTCTAATCCAGTTATCGAAAACTACACAGTGCGAGTTGAGAAATAATGCGTATTGGCGTTGTAACTTTTCCAGGATCGCTTGATGATCGCGATGCGCAGCGCGCAGTCCGCGAAGCTGGCGGCGAAGCAGTTGCGCTTTGGCACGGAGATTCATCAATTAATAACGTTGATGCGGTAATTCTGCCGGGTGGATTCTCTTACGGTGATTACCTACGCTGTGGAGCGATTTCAAGATTCGCACCAGTGATGACAGATGTAATTGCAAAAGCAAAAGAAGGTTTGCCAGTACTTGGTATCTGCAATGGTTTCCAGATTCTCTGTGAATCGCACCTATTGCCAGGTGCTCTAACTCGCAATAAGGATCTGCATTTCATATGCAAAGATCAAGAATTAGAAATTGTTAATAATAAAACATTATGGACTAGCGATTACCAAGTTGGTCAGCACATCACCATTCCGTTAAAGAACGGCGAAGGCTCTTTCCAATGCGATGACAACACATTAAACATGTTGGAATCTGAAGGGCGCATTGTGGCTCGCTATGTTGGCGAAAATCCAAATGGTTCACGTAACTTAATTGCTGGTATTACCAACGAGCGTGGCAACATAGTTGGATTAATGCCGCACCCAGAACATGCAATTGAAGATCTATGTGGTCCTGGTACCGATGGCCTTGGATTCTTTACTTCAATCTTGAAAGCCATGGTGAAGTAATGTCACTGGATACCGTAAAAAACGCTACAAATACGCCTGATAACAGCCAACCATTTGCTGAGCTTGGACTTAAGCCAGATGAGTATCAGCGCATTCGCGATATTTTAAAGCGCCGTCCAACTTCTTCTGAATTAGCAATGTATTCAGTGATGTGGTCAGAGCACTGCTCATACAAATCTTCAAAAGTTCACCTAAAGCAATTTGGCGAGAAGGCGCCGAAATCTGATGCGCTATTAGTTGGTATTGGCGAGAATGCTGGCGTTGTTGATGTTGGACAAGGTTATGCAGTGACATTCAAAATTGAATCACATAACCACCCTTCATTTGTTGAGCCTTATCAAGGTGCCGCAACCGGCGTTGGCGGAATTGTTCGTGACATTCTCACTATGGGTGCACGTCCTGTTGCAGTTATGGATCCACTTCGTTTCGGTCCTGCAGACGCAACTGATACCCGTCGCGTATTGCCAGGAATCGTTGCTGGTGTTGGCGGATACGGAAATTGCCTGGGTCTACCGAATATCGGTGGCGAAATTGTTTTCGATGAAACTTATATAGGCAATCCGCTTGTTAATGCGCTCTGCGTAGGCGTAATGAAGCATGATGAAATTAAATTAGCAAAAGCATCAGGTGCTGGAAATTTGGTTGTGCTCTTTGGTGCAAAGACCGGTGGCGATGGTATCGGTGGCGTATCAGTTCTTGCATCTGAAACTTTCGGCGAAGAAGGTCCGGCAAAGCGTCCATCAGTTCAAGTTGGCGATCCATTTGCAGAGAAAGTTCTAATTGAATGTTCTCTGGAAATCTTTGCCGCGGACTTAGTTGTAGGTATTCAAGACTTAGGTGGCGCTGGACTTTCTTGCGCTACCTCTGAATTGGCTTCAGGTGGCACCGGCGGCATGCAGGTCGAACTAGATCGCGTACCACTTCGTGATCCTTCGCTATCTCCAGAAGAGATTTTGATGTCTGAATCTCAAGAGCGTATGTGCGCAATTGTTGAGCCTAAAAACATCGATAAATTCATGGAAATCTGCAAGAAATGGGATGTAACCGCAACCGTAATTGGTGAAGTTACCGATGGAGAGCGTTTGATTATTACTTGGCACGGCGAAGTAATTGTTGATGTGCCACCTCGCACTGTTGCGCACGATGGTCCGGTTTATCAGCGTCCGTTGGCAAAACCTACATATATCGAAGAAGTTGCAAAGCAAACTCTTGATTTACCGATGCCAGCAAGCGCTGCAGAGATTAAAGCAGCAGTATTAAAGATTGTCTCTGCGCCAAATATTGCAGATAAATCTTGGGTAACCAATCAATATGATCGTTACGTTCTAGGTAATACTGTGCAATCCCAACCAGAAGATTCTGGAATGGTCCGCATTGACGAAGAGACACATTTAGGCGTAGCAGTCTCAACAGATGCAAATGCAAACTGGTCTTACTTAAATCCTTACGAAGGTGCAAAACTCGCACTTCTTGAAGCTTGCCGTAACGTAGCAACTGCTGGCGCAAAGCCACTTGCAGTTACCAACTGTTTAAACTTTGGTTCTCCTGAAGATCCAGGTGTGATGTGGCAGTTCGCGGAATCTGTTCGTGGTTTAGCTGATGCTTGTTTAGAGATGGGACTTCCGGTTACAGGTGGAAACGTTTCTTTCTACAATCAGACTGGCGACGTTGCAATTCTTCCAACACCAGTAATCGGTGTACTTGGCGTCATTGACGATGTTCGTACACGTACCCCAATGTCATTTAAGGATGCAGGTCTCTCACTTTACTTAATCGGCGAAACTAAATCAGATTTCGCAGGATCTGAGTGGGCTTACCTACACGGACAACGTGGTGGAGTAGCTCCGGTTTCTGATATTCCAACTGCAATGCGCTTGAACGATCTACTTGTTGCGGGTCGCACCGAGCAAGTATTTGTAGCTGCGCATGATCTTTCTCAGGGCGGTTTAGCTGCAGTTATCACTGAAATGACGCTTAAAAACGGCGTCGGCGCGAAGTTGAACCTTTCAAACGCAGCGATGGATTTACTCAGTGAAACACCTGGTCGCGTGCTTGTTGCAGTTAAAGATGGCGCAAAGCTAGAGGCGCTTTGCGCGAAGCATTCAATTCCAGTTGCCAAGATTGGTGAAACCGGTGGCGACTCATTAATTATTAATGATGCAACCATCGCGCTTACTGAACTTCGTAAGGCATATACAGAAACTCTGCCAAAACTTTTCTCATGACACGTGACCCGGAGGTGATGCAACAAGTGAAAGCAACTCTTGCTGAACTAGTTAAGCGCGCACCGGGTCGCGCAATCGAAGTTCGTATACCGCCGTACGCTGCAATTCAATGTGGCGATGGACCAACTCATACTCGCGGTACCCCTGCAAATGTAATTGAGATGGATGCAGATACTTGGTTGGCGCTTGCTAACGGAGATCTACATTGGAACGATGCAATGGATCGCGGTTCGATTAGCGCATCAGGTGCGCGTGCAGATTTAAGTGAGTACTTACCGATTGGAGCATCGCAATGAGACGTCCTGATGGCAAGTTAACTCATGAACTCTTTGAAGACGATAAAGGCCCACAAGATGCGTGTGGCATCTTTGGTGTTTGGGCTCCAGGTGAAGAAGTTGCAAAGCTTGCCTTCTATGGTCTTTATGCGCTGCAACATCGTGGACAAGAATCTGCAGGTATCGCAACATCAGATGGCGAACGCATTCTTATCTATAAAGATATGGGTCTAGTTTCACAAGTATTCACTGAACATGATCTAGCAAACTTAAAAGGTCACTTGGCAATTGGCCACACCCGTTACTCAACTACAGGTAGTTCAACTTGGGTTAACGCTCAGCCGACACTTCGCCCAACCAAATACGGCACTTTGGCCCTTGCCCACAACGGAAACCTGACAAATATCGGCGATTTAATGCAGAAATTAGCTAAACATCCAGAGACTGGCATTCAGGCAACAACCGATACCGAAGTTATGTCATCTTTGATCGCGCTTCGAGATGAGAAGAATCTTGAAGCATCTGCAGTATCGGTATTGCCGCAATTAGAAGGCGCATTCTCTCTAGTATTTATGGACGAACACACGCTTTATGCTGCACGTGATCGCCATGGTGTTCGTCCATTAGTTCTTGGAAAGTTAGAACGTGGCTGGGTAGTGGCATCTGAAACCGCAGCTCTAGATATCGTCGGTGCAGCTTTTGTACGCGAAATCGAACCAGGTGAATTTGTGGCAATCGATGAGAATGGTATTCGTTCATTCTGCTGGCATAAGCCAGAACCAAAAGGTTGCCTATTTGAATATGTATATCTTGCCCGCCCTGATACTCAGATTGCAGGTCGAGGTATTCATGAAACTCGCGTTGCAATCGGAGAGCGTTTAGCAACAGAGGCGCCCGTGGAAGCTGATCTAGTTATTCCAGTTCCAGAATCAGGCACACCTTCTGCAATTGGTTATGCAAAAGCTTCAAAGATTCCATATGGACAAGGTTTAGTTAAGAACTCTTATGTTGGTCGTACCTTTATTCAACCTTCACAGACTATTCGTCAATTAGGTATTCGTCTTAAATTAAATCCATTACGCGAAATAGTTGAAGGTAAGAGCATCGTGGTTGTTGATGATTCAATCGTTCGCGGCAATACTCAGCGCGCAATTGTTCGCATGCTTCGCGAAGCAGGTGCTGCCGAAGTTCATGTTCGCATCTCTTCACCACCTGTAAAGTGGCCATGTTTCTATGGCATCGACTTTGCAACTCGTGCAGAGTTAATCGCAAACGGTTTAGAGATTGATGATATTCGCCGATCAATTGGGGCAGATTCTTTAGGTTATGTATCGCTCGAAGGCCTTATTGAAGCGACCACAATCGCTGAAAATAACCTATGCCACGCTTGTTTTACTGGTGTTTATCCCACCCAGATTCCAGAAGATATGTCCGAAGGAAAGTTGCGACTAGAGGTGCTAAATGACTAATTCCAACGAAGCATACAAATTGGCTGGCGTTGATATCGATGCTGGAGAACGCGCTGTTGAATTAATGAAAGCTTCAATTGCAAAGTCTCGTCGCAAAGAAGTTGTCGGAGAACTTGGTGGCTTCGCAGGTCTCTTTGATGCTTCAGCGCTAAAAGATATGAAACGCCCATTGCTTGCAACATCTACCGATGGCGTTGGTACAAAGACTGAGATTGCACGTTGGTTAGGTAAATACGACACCATCGGTGAAGATCTAGTTGCGATGGTTGTTGATGATTTAGTTGTTTGTGGCGCAGAACCACTATTCATGACAGATTACATTGCAGTCGGAAAAGTTTTCCCAGAACGCGTTGCAGATATCGTTGCAGGCATCGCACGTGGGTGCGAAAAAGCTGGAACCGCCTTGGTTGGTGGCGAAACTGCGGAGCATCCAGGGCTACTTGATGAAGATGAATTTGATATTGCAGGAGCCGCAACAGGTGTGGTTGATGAACCGAACTTACTTGGCGAACATTTAGTTAAAGAAGGCGACATCTTGATTGCGATGCCTTCAAGCGGTTTCCATTCAAACGGTTACTCACTGGTGCGCCACATCATCAAGAACGCTAACCTTGATTTGAATTTTGTTGTCACCGAATATAACAAAACCGCTGGTGAAGTTTTCTTAACACCAACAGAAATCTATGCACTTGATTGCCTTGCGCTAATTCGCGGCATGAAAGATAAGTTGCACGGGTTTAGTCACATCACCGGTGGCGGAATTGCTGAGAATACTCTGCGCGTAATTCCTGAAGGTTTAACTGCTGTTTATGATCGCAGCACTTGGGCTTTGCCGGTCGAAATGGAGTTCCTGGCGTCGATGGGCAAGCTAGAGCGCGCAGATATGGAGCGCGCCTGGAACTGCGGCATCGGCATGACCGCAATCGTGGATTCAGGCTCAGCTGAGCTTGCGATCAAGAGCTTGGCGGCCAGGGGAATGAAGGCTTGGCAGGCAGGCGTTATACAGAAGCGCGAGGACGCTCAAGCAGGCTCAATTTTGGTCGGCGAGTACGCCAAGCGATAACCTACCCGCCTGAAGAATTAAACGTTAAGGGGCTGATGACATGGGCCGTGGCCGTGCAAAAGCGAAGCAGAC
>JBFYJK010000126.1:0-4792 GCA_041311445.1 Candidatus Nanopelagicales bacterium | reverse complement strand
GATCTTGGTAAGCGCATGGATGTGCATGGTGACGATGAAATCGCGCGTTTGGCGACAGCTTTTAATGAAATGGCTAACTCGCTGCAGTTACAGATTAATCGCCTGGAAAACTTATCTTCTGTCCAGCAAAGATTTGTTGGCGACGTTACCCATGAACTTCGCACACCACTTACAACTCTTCGTATGGCAGCGGGTTTAATTCATAGCTCTCGCAAAGAATTCGATCCAACTCTCCAGCGCAGCGTTGAGTTGATGATGCTTCAATTAGATCGTTTTGAGAGGCTGCTTGAGGACCTACTTGAAATTAGCCGCTTTGATGCAGAGGTAGCGGTGATCGAGCCGGTTGAGTTTGATCTCTGTTTACTCACTGCAAATTCCATCGATAACTTACGAATGGTGGCAAATGAAGCAGGTACGCATATCGAATTAGAACGCCCTGCGGATTCCATCTATATAAAGGGCGATATCCGCCGAGTTGAGCGCATTCTTCGCAATCTATTGAAGAATGCGATCGACCATGCGGAAGCAAAGCCAATCAATGTAACAATCAAGCAAGATGAACATTCTGTTGCGGTAGCGGTTCGTGATCACGGCATTGGCTTGGATAAAGAGAGCGCACTTCGCGTCTTCGATCGCTTCTGGCGTGCAGATCCTTCTCGTTCACGCGTCCGCGGCGGAACCGGACTCGGACTTTCAATGGCGCTAGAAGATGCTCGTCTTCATAATGGCGAACTCGAGGTTTACGGAGAGCCTGGTCGCGGAGCAAACTTTGTGTTGACGCTTCCAAAACATGCTGGGGGCGAAATTCCACAGCGAATCATTCCGCTCAAATTCTAAAACCCAAAACGGCAAGACTAGGAGAGTGCTCTCTCCCCTAAAAGACTTACTGTTTCCAAAACATTGTTTTGGTTGTAAAGCCTTCGGAATTGAAATCTGTTCTAAGTGTCGAAAATATTGGAATCCGCATTTCTATTTGCAAACAATCGATGACCTGACTATTTATTCTTCAATCAGATATTCACCAGTCGCTAGATCCATTCTCTTGGGAGCAAAAGAGAATTCACTCAAAATTGCCGATGAATTAATTGTTAATGCACTCTTAAACTGTCTACATAGGCTGCCATCACAAGTTCTAAGAGATGCAGTGCTTATGCCTGTGCCGGGTTCGAAGCGAGCAATCAGAAAACGAGGACGTGATTTCATATTTGATATAACCAGAGAGCTTTCAATGCGTAGCGGAGTGCCAGTTATGTCGGGAATTAAGATCAATCGAAGATTGTTAGATCAAAGTGGGCTAAATGCACTTGATCGAAAGCGAAATATCAATGGAGCTTTTGAAATCGATGGCATCAGCCCTGAATCATTTAAAGGAGAGCTACTCTTAGTAGATGATTTAGTCACAACCGGAGCGACGCTTTTAGAGGCTAAAAGGGCCCTAAATTCAGGCGGAATTTCGGTAAATCGGGCGATTACCGCCTGCGTGGCACAGACCTCTAACATATGAGCCTAAGTCCTGAGTTCCGGCGAGTTCCAGGGCGCTTTAGAAAGGGAGTAAATGTCGATTCTAGATCGCATTCTTCGAGCTGGTGAAGGCCGCATCGTAAAAGAGTTGGCCAAGATTGCAGAAGAGGTTAACTCTTTCGAATCTAAAATCTCAGCGCTCTCTGATTCAGAATTGGCAGCAAAGACTCCAGAGTTCAAGAACCGTTTAGCCAATGGCGCGGACTTGGACGACTTACTTCCAGAAGCATTCGCAGTAGTTCGCGAAGCTGCAAAGCGCACCCTTGGTCAACGCCATTATGACGTTCAACTTATGGGTGGCGCGGCGCTACACAAAGGCAACATCGCCGAAATGCGCACTGGTGAAGGTAAGACACTTGTTTCAACTCTTCCTGCATATCTCAATGCGCTGACTGGCAATGGTGTTCACGTAATTACTGTTAATGATTACCTTGCAGAACGTGACTCCGAATGGATGGGCCGTGTTCACCGTTTCTTAGGTCTCAAGGTTGGCGTGATTCTTGCGTCAATGACTCCTGCTGAACGTCGTGAGGCTTACAACGCAGATATTACTTACGGAACAAATAACGAATTTGGTTTTGATTATCTTCGCGACAACATGGCTTGGTCACTAGAGGAGTGCGTGCAGCGCGGTCACAACTTTGCAATCGTTGACGAAACTGACTCAATTTTGATCGATGAAGCTCGTACGCCTTTGATCATCTCTGGCCCAGCGGATAAGCCGACCAAGTGGTACGTAGAGTTTGCAAATTTAGTTCAGAAACTTGAGCGCGATGTTCACTACGAAGTAGATGAGAAGAAGCGCACTTCAGGAATTCTTGAAGCAGGTATTACCAAGGTCGAAGAGTTGCTACAGATCGGCAACCTCTACGAATCAGCGAATACCCCGCTTATTAGCTATTTAAATAACGCAATCCGCGCGAAGGAACTTTTCAAGCGCGATAAAGATTACGTAGTTATGAACGGCGAACTTCTAATCGTTGACGAACATACTGGCCGTATCTTGGCAGGCCGTCGTTATTCCGAAGGTATGCACCAGGCGCTAGAAGCTAAAGAGCGTATTGAAATTCAGATTGAAAATCAGACTCTTGCAACCATTACGCTGCAGAACTACTTCCGTCTCTACTCAAAGCTATCGGGTATGACCGGTACTGCGATGACTGAAGCTGCAGAATTTCATCAGATCTATAAGTTGGGCGTTGTTCCAATCCCAACTAATCGTCCAGCGCAGCGTCAAGATCTTCCTGATTTAGTTTACAAATCTGAAGCTGGAAAGTTTGATGCAGTTGCAAAAGATATTGCAGAGCGTTATCGCAAAGGCCAGCCAGTTCTGGTCGGTACAGTTTCAGTTGAAAAATCTGAAGAGCTCTCTGCAACTCTAAAGAAGCATGGTGTTCCACACGAAGTTCTAAACGCTAAGCAACATCAACGCGAAGCAGCAATCATTGCGCGTGCCGGTGTTAAGGGTGCGGTAACCGTTGCAACCAACATGGCTGGTCGCGGTACTGACATCATGCTTGGCGGAAACCCAGAGTTCATGGCCGATTTCGAAATTCAACAGCGCGGAATCTCTCCAGTAGATAACCCAGTTGAATATGAAGCAGCATGGCCAGCAGAGATTGCAAAGCAGAAGGCAGCTGTTAAGGCGGGCCACGAAGAAGTTATTGCACTCGGCGGTCTATATGTTCTAGGCACCGAACGCCACGAATCTCGTCGTATCGACAATCAGCTACGCGGTCGTTCAGGTCGTCAAGGCGATCCAGGTGCGTCACGTTTCTACCTATCTCTACAAGATGATTTGATGCGCCGTTTCAATTCAGCAATGGTTGAGCGATTCTTGGTTGCAGCTGGAATTCCAGATGATCAGCCAATCGAATCAAAGATGGTTTCAAACTCAATCAAGTCTGCGCAGACTCAAGTTGAAGCGCAGAACTTTGAAATCCGCAAGAATGTTTTGAAGTACGACGATGTAATGAACCGTCAGCGCGAAGTAATTTACGGAGAACGTCGTTCGGTACTTGAAGGAAAAGATATTTCGCAGCAGGTTAAGCGCTTCTTAGCTGAGACCATTACTGCTTATGTAACTGCAGCAACCTCAAATGGTTATGCGGAGGACTGGGACTTAGAGACTCTCTGGGCTGCGTTAGGCGCTATCTATCCAATCTCATTTACATTGGCAGATATTGAGAAGGAAGTTGGCGGCCGCAAGGGTCTTGATACCGAATTCTTAGCTGCACGAATTGTTGATGATGCGGTCGCCGCTTATCAGAAGCGCGAAGAGAGCCTGACACCTGCAGTAATGCGCGAATTAGAGCGCAAAGTTCTGCTCTCTGTCTTAGATCGCAAGTGGCGCGAACATCTTTATGAAATGGATTATCTACAAGAAGGTATCGGCCTGCGAGCAATGGCTCAACGCGATCCGCTTGTTGAATATCAGCGCGAAGGTTATGACTTATTCGCTGCGATGATGGAAGGTATTCAGGAAGAGATTGCTGGATTCATCTTTAACGTAGAGGTTACTGTTGAAACCGAACATGTTCATGGTGGCGGTCTAGATGCTCCGAAGCAACAACCACTTTCATATTCATCAGCAGAAGAATCTGGCGTAGTTCGTAGCGGAGATACAACTCGTAATTCGCCTTGCCCATGCGGTTCAGGTAAGAAGTACAAGCGTTGCCACGGAGCAGCTAACTAATTTAATTAGATTAGATCCAAGCTGGTGCAGATCCATTTATGGTCTACACCTTCAAACCGCAGCGCCATCGAACGTAAGCGATCTTGAAATCTAACGGTTACCGTGCTTTCGCATAACCCATCAAGCGGTTCGTGAATATAAATTTTGCGAAATTTGCCGACCTCTTTCTGGTAACCAATTGAAGTCAGTAAATCTTGAAATACATCGTGGTGGCAATACTTGCTTAGTTGAGAGGCAGATCGTTTGCCGGCCCAAATTTCCAGAACACTTTGAGCGAAGCTAGAAGCAAACTCAGAGATATCTGGAAGTTCACTAGCTGAAGTAGGTGTTGGTTCGAATCCTGGTACATAGTCATCACGATAAATGGCTGACAATTTATATAGATAAGGCTCTTGTTTGAATGCAGTTTCCATGCGCCAAACATCTAATTTTCAAGCGCTGGAACCATCACAAAATAAATCCAACTTATCTAGTACTTAAGTAGGACTGTTTAACTCTTAAGTTCAGATATGCACAGTTTTCTTAGCCTGCAACCATGAAAAACCGTATAGATATCAAGAACATCGTCGCAATCGC
>JBFYJK010000117.1:0-5230 GCA_041311445.1 Candidatus Nanopelagicales bacterium | reverse complement strand
TTACCGTCCAGAGCCCCTGATAAACACCTACTGATATCGCAGATGCCGCTACTCCCCAACCCAAACTTGATGCGAAAGCTATCGATGCGAAACCATCAAGAACAGACTTAAGAGTTAACTGATCAATGCCTTTACCCATTCCGTCACTAATTGATCCCAAGATCGCTAGCGGACCAATTGCAAAGAGCAGAGAGGAATTTAGGAATCCTTCGACGAAAGAACCTTCCTTTGAATTGAATCTATTGCGTAGATATTCACCAAGGTGTTCAACGCGATCTTCGAGTTTTAACGCCGAACCGATAATTCCGCCTAGAAGTAGCGCAATCAGAACGGGCATTGTGCTCCACCCTTTTGGAATCGCACTCAAATACTGATCTTTAAAGAGCGGAATAATTGCAGAAGCTGCACCTAGCAAGGTTACCATGCCAAGAATGTCGGTAATAAGACCTCTGGTTTTATCTTTAAGTCTCTCGCCAATGAAAATCCCGATAACAGACCCAAGCAAAATTGTGGCGATATTTAAGACGGTACCAATACCTGGAAACATGTTGATAAGGGTAACTGATAAGGTTGCCAGATGTCTTGGATTGCGAATTTCCTAAAACCACATCGCACTATTCCAACTACCCCTTGGACCGGAAATGGTCGTTGGGATCTATCAGTGCAACGAGTTGCAATACTCTGGTTTGGTTTAACAATCTTCGGTTTTGGCGACGCTCTGATAATTAATTCTTTAACTGGAAATGCGCCTTGGTCTGTTCTAGCGCAAGGTTTTGCAAATAAAACCGGTATGAACATGGGAACTGCCACCTTCTTGATTTCGGCTCTTGTCCTCTTCTTCTGGTGGCCACTTGGAGAACGTCCAGGATTCGGCACGCTTTCCAATATTCTTTTCATCGCCGTCGCGATTCAATTCGGTGTAACTCATTTTCCTGAGGCAAGTAACTATGCAATTGGAATCGCCTATGACTTTATTGGTGTTGCCTTAGTAGGATTTGGTTCAGCTCTCTACATCACCTGCGGACTTGGCCCTGGTCCTCGCGATGGACTTATGACATCGCTTCACAATCTGACCGGAATTCGCGTTGGTCGGATCCGTCTCGCTATTGAATCCTGCGCATTTATTGCTGGTTGGGCCCTTGGTGGACGAATTGGGCTTGGAACTGCGATTTTCGCCCTCTTTATTGGGCAATCCGTGGCGATATCACTCGGTGTGGTCGCTCGCATTACCTCTAAGTAGCACATAGTTGCCGATAGGCTTCACTCTTCCTTCCCCTCCGGGTCGCAAACACCCCGGTAACCAAAACAGTAAAGGAAGATAATGCTCGAAAACTTATTCAAGATTTCTGAGCGCGGTTCAACAGTCGGTCGTGAAGTTCGTGGCGGTCTCGTCACATTCTTCACAATGGCTTACATCGTGGCTCTAAATCCTCTAATCCTAGGTTTCGTTAAAGATGGCGAAGGAAAATTCCTTGGTGGCGGCGACGTCCCGAACCTACCTTTGATCGCAGCAGCAACAGCTTTAGTTGCAGGCGTTCTAACAATTCTTATGGGCGTAGTTGGTAATTTCCCACTAGCTCTTGCAACAGGCCTTGGTCTAAATAGCTTCGTTGCATATGGAATCGCTACCAAGATGACTTGGGCGGACGCGATGGGCCTTGTAGTTCTAGAAGGTCTAATCATTACCGTTCTAGTTCTAACTGGATTCCGCCAGGCAGTATTTAAGGCTGTACCTCAGCAATTGAAGTATGCGATCTCTGTAGGCATCGGTCTATTTATCGCGCTAATCGGTCTTGTTGATTCAGGTTTCGTTCGTCGCACCGGCAGTGGCCCAGTTCCTGTCCAGCTTGGTGATGGCGGCAATCTTGTTGGTTGGCCTATCGTGGTGTTTATCATCGGTCTTCTACTGATCATCTCTTTGATGGTTCGTAAGACAAAGGGTGCGCTTCTAATCGGAATCGTTGGCGCAACAGTGCTTGCGATTGTTGTTGAGAAGGCATTTAAGATCGGCCCTAACTTCATCGCACCAGATAAGGTGAATCCAAAGGGATGGGGACTTAACGTTCCAGCTCTTCCAGAGAAGATTGTTGCAACTCCAGATTTCTCTCTTCTAGGTCACTTCAACTTGCTTGGTTCATTTAGCAAGATCTCTGCAGTATCTGCAATCTTGTTGGTCTTCACACTTCTTCTTTCAGATTTCTTCGACACCGTTGGTACTGTTACCGCGATTGGTCACGAAGCCGATCTAATTGATGGCGAAGGCAATGTTCCTAACAACGATCGCATTCTCCTTGTTGACTCAGTAGCTGCGGTAGCTGGTGGCGCTGCAGGTATCTCATCAAATACTTCATACATCGAATCAGCATCAGGTGTTGGCGAAGGTGCGCGTACAGGTTTGGCTTCAGTAGTAACCGGTATCTGCTTCTTGCTAACAACATTCCTATCACCGCTAGTAGCAGTTATTCCTTACGAAGCTGCAACTCCTGCGTTGGTAATTGTTGGTTTCTTGATGATGACTCAGGTTAAGGACATTGACTGGAACGATCTTGGTATCGCAATTCCTGCATTCTTAACCATTATCCTGATGCCATTCACATATAGCATTTCAGTAGGTATCGGCGCTGGCTTCGTTTCACACGTAGTTATCCGCTTCGTACAGGGTCGTCGCAAGGATGTTCATCCATTGCTACTGCTCGTAGCTGGTCTGTTCATGGTTTACTTCTTGTCATCACCAATCAATATTTGGGTTGGCTAACAAGTAACTTTCCAAACGAAGGGGCGTGCCTATTAGGTGCGCCCCTTCACCATTTGATGGGTATATCTAATAGTGCGTTCACGCCACTGAAAGGTTTTGCGCCGAAGAATCCACGGTAAGCACTTAATGGGCTTGGATGAGCTGTTACTACCTTCTTGTCGAAGTACTTAGCCATCTCTTCTGCGCTCTTACCCATCAATAACCCAACAGCTCCTCTTTCGCCTAAATATCCAATAATCTTTTCAGTGAACTTTTCCCAGCCTAAATTCTTATGGCCATTGGCTTCACCAATGGGAACAGTCAGTACGCGATTGATGAGAAATACACCTTGGGCCTGCCAATCACTTAAATCTCCATCATTGCGATTAACTCCTAAGTCGCTATGCAACTCCTTAAATAAATTTTGCAACGACTTAGGCAATTTCTCGCTTCTACTAACCGAGAATGCCAGGCCCATCGCATCTCCAGCTGTCGGATAAGGATCTTGGCCAACTACGACAACTTTGATAATTGCAGGATCACTTTCAAATACTTTGAAGACGCGTTCTCTATCGGGTTGATAGTTCTGCAACGAATCAACAATCGCGAACGCTGCCGCAAATTCTTCTGGAAAAAGCTTGAGCCACTCGGGGTGGATACTAAATTGCTCGTGCGTAGAAGCGACCATTTGAAGTAGTGACTTCCATTTGAATTCCGAAGACCGCACTTACATGCTGACTTGTGATTACCTGCTCTACCGGACCGCTAACTGCAACTTTGCCATCTTTTAAGAGCAGTGCATGCGTTGTGCCTACTGGAATCTCTTCTATGTGATGTGTGACTGTAAGCGTCACTGGAGAATTTGGATCAGCTGCAAAGGCTGCAAACCTAGCCAGAAGATCTTCCCTACCACCCATATCTAAACCTGCAGTTGGTTCATCGAGCAGTAGAAGTTCGGGATCAATCATTAATGCTCGCGCGATCTGAACACGTTTACGTTCGCCATCGCTTAAGGTGCCATAAAGACGATCTGCCAAATCACGAACACCGAATGTCATGAGCAGTGCAGATGCGCGGGATTCATCCCACAGATCATAAGCTTCATTCCAGCGACCAAGCACTGCATAAGCAGCAGTCAGTACGACATCTTTAACCGTTTCGTCGTTAGGAATCTGCTCGTGTTTCATCGAACCACAGACACCAATACGAGTACGTAGTTCAAATACATCAACCTTGCCCATTCTCTGGCCGAGTAGATTTACTGTTCCCAAAGTCGGGAACATTTCGGTAGCCAACAATTTGAGGAGCGTTGATTTACCAGCGCCATTCGGCCCCAGAACTACCCAACGTTCGCCTTCGGAGATTGTGAATGAAATCGGCCCCAAAATGTCCTTATTGGCGCGCGATACAACTGCGCCTTCTATGGATGCTACGTGGGCCACGGTTGGCAAGATTACCTTAGGTTGCACTCTAAAATTGCGATATGAACGCAAATCTAACTGGTTTGATTCTCGTCACCGGCGAAAGTGCACCTGGAATCGAAGCGCAAATCCTTGAAACCCTCTCTCCTTTCACAATCGAAATTCTAGATAAGCAGAGCATGGATATCCGTGATCGATATTTTCTAGCCATCTACTTCAACCTGGATAAGGCGCATTCGAAAGCTATTGAGACGGATTTACTCGCCGTAGCAGAAAAATTACACGTTGATCTAGTGGTTGATTACAAGTAATGAGACTCTTTCTCTTTGATGTTGACTCGACGCTAATCAACGAGGAAGTTATCGAACTCATCGCAGCTCATGCCGGCGTCGAGAAAGAAGTTGCGCAAATAACTGAACGCGCCATGGCCGGAGAGTTGGATTTTGCAGCCTCTCTAAGAGAGCGTGTCTCATTGCTAAGCGGGATTTCAAGCGAAGCGCTCTTAGAGGTAGGCAAGAAAGTTACTTTGACCAATGGTGCGGTTGAGTTGATTGAAGCTATACATAGCGCAGGCGATCTTCCTGCTGTTGTTAGTGGCGGCTTCTTAGAAGTAATAACCCCAATAATGCAGCAACTTGGCATCAAAGATTACTTAGCTAATACGCTTGAAGTTTCAGAAGGTCTCTTAACAGGAAAAGTTTCTGGAGAGATCGTTGATCGCAATGCTAAGGCCGTGTTCTTAAATGAATTGCGTATTAAGTACGCACCAACACAGACAATTGCTATTGGCGATGGCGCAAACGACATTGAAATGTTAAAGGCTGCTGATATCGGTATCGCTTTTTGCGCTAAACCAGCACTTCAAGCTGTGGCAGACGTAGTAATTACAAATAGAGATTTACGAGAAGTTTTAGCGAATTTATAGACGGCAGGCGTGGATATCTGTAACCAGAATGCCACGAGCGCCAATCGCCCAAAGTTCGTCCATCACGCGATTGGTTTCCTTGCGTGGCACCATGGCACGAACTGCTACCCAACCATCCTTTGCAAGCGGTGAGATTGTTGGAGATTCAAG
>JBFYJK010000089.1:0-2597 GCA_041311445.1 Candidatus Nanopelagicales bacterium | reverse complement strand
TGCCACGAGCGCCAATCGCCCAAAGTTCGTCCATCACGCGATTGGTTTCCTTGCGTGGCACCATGGCACGAACTGCTACCCAACCATCCTTTGCAAGCGGTGAGATTGTTGGAGATTCAAGTCCTGGTGTAAGTGAACACGCCTTATCTAGCGCGCTCTTTTCAATGTCGTAATCAAGGAGTACGTATTGGCGGGCAATCACAACGCCAGATAGGCGACGTTGTAGAGTTTCGAATTCGGGAGCAACTGCTGCTCCTTTGCGCTTAATCAAAATAGCTTCGCTCTTAAGAATTGGTTCACCAAACATCTCTAGCCCAGCCTGGCGAAGCGTGTTGCCTGTACTAACCACGTCGGCTATCAGATCTGCAACGCCAAGACGAACCGAAGATTCAACCGCACCATCAAGGCGAACGATCTCTGCGGAGATGCCAGCGTTACCTAAGTAGTTCTGAACTAGACCAGGATAAGCAGAAGCAACTCGTTTTCCAGCAATATCTTTCAGTTGCCAATTGCTATTAGCTGGCGCTGCGAAACGGAATGTTGAGCCACCGAAATCTAAAGGTAAAACTTCTTCGGCTGATGCCGCAGAATCGATCAGTAAATCACGACCGGTAATGCCAGCTTGCAATTCTCCAGAGCCGACGTAAAGCGCAATATCGCGTGGTCGCAAGTAATAGAAATCAACACCATTCTCGGCATCAGTCAGAACTAAATCACGTGAATCAGAGCGCTGTCGGTATCCGGCTTCCTTTAAAACTTGAATACTGGCATCTGCAAGAGAACCTTTATTGGGTACGGCGATCTTCATTAGAGTTCCTTATAAATATCTTCTAAAGAGATTCCACGCGCCTTTGCCAGAACCTGTAAGTAAAAAATCAGTTGGGAAATTTCTAGGGCCAATTCATCATTGCTCTGATATTCAGCTGCAATCCAAACCTCGCCGGCTTCTTCAATAATCTTCTTGCCGATTGCATGAACGCCCTTTTCGATAAGAACGTTAGTACCAGAATTTGGGTCAGCTGATGCGATCTTCTCACCTAGCTCGGCCCACAACTCTTCGAATGATTTCACTGCGTTATTTTACTAAAGAAAGGACTTACTTCGTTGCTAATTCTTTGAGTTGAAGCACCATGGCCGCTGGATCTGGAGACTTAAATACAGCGCTGCCTGCTACAAAAGTATCTGCTCCAGCGTTACGGGCAATTTCAATGGTTTCAAGTGAAATTCCACCATCAACTTGTAACCAAATATCAGCATCCCCAATGAATTCGCGTGATTTCGTAACCTTATCCATCATATCGGCCATAAATTTTTGACCACCGAAACCTGGCTCAACAGTCATAATCAGAATCATGTCGATTAGCTCGCGATACTCTAGAAGTACAGAGAAATCAGTCTTTGGCTTGATACCTACCGCTGCTCTAGCGCCCGCTCTACGAATACCTTGCAGAGTCTGTTTTAGATTAGTAGTTGCCTCATAATGAACGGTTACGCTCTTGCAACCGACTTCGGCATATTTTGGTCCCTGGATATCAGGATCTTCAATCATGAGGTGCGCATCAACCGGAAGTGAACTGTTACGAATGATTTTTTCGGCAGCTTCAAAATTCCAAGTCAGATTAGGGACGAACTTATTATCCATAATATCTAGATGTAGTAGATCTGCTACTCCAGCAATCTTTGAGATCTCAGAATCCAAATTATCTAAATCTGCATTGAGGATGCTCGGCGTAATTCTGATTTCTTGCATGACCGAATTATCTCTTGCGATAGAGCGCTAAGAACATAGCGTCGGTGTCGTGTCGATGTGGCCATAGCTGCATATAGCCATTGCTGACACCGTTCTCTAAATTACTTGGTAAGAATGGCGTTACATCAATTTTCTCTACGGGAAGCTTCTTCTCAATAGTTGCACATTGTGCGCGAGTCTCAGCCATATGTGGTGAGCAGGTGGCATAAGCAAAGATGCCACCAGAGGGCAAAATTTCAATTGAATGAGCCGCTAATTCATATTGCAATTTCGCTAAGTTCGGAATATCGCCTGCAGTGCGACGCCATCTGACTTCTGGACGTCGACGTAAGGCGCCAAGACCAGTACATGGCACATCCGCCAGAATCGAATTAACGTTAACAGCAATCTCTCGCCCATCGCCTACCGAGATAATTGAGCCTTCTCTAACAACTTGGCTAACTAAATCGGCACGCGCTTCGGAAATTTCATTGGCATAGAGCGGTGACGTGCTTAAGAATGAGAGTAACGAAGCTTTTCCACCTGGGCCTGCGCAGAGATCTAGCCATGGTTGCTGATTCTGTGCTGCCTGCGCGAAGGCAATTGCCAGCACTTGTGAACCTTCATCTTGAATTCCTGCTCTACGTTCCTTAATTTCAGGTATTTCAAATGGAGCTCTGTCAATATGAACCGCATAAGGCGAATACTTACCAGGTTGACCACTGAAATCTGAAGCCGTACTCATGCTTGGCCACGCAACAAGAGTTGGAGAAGTCGGAGTGTTGTTAGCCTGAAGTAAATCTTTAAGCTCTGCAACATCTGTAATGAAGTCGCGATAAGAGTTGATGATCCATTCAGGATGGCTATA
>JBFYJK010000076.1:0-3497 GCA_041311445.1 Candidatus Nanopelagicales bacterium | reverse complement strand
ACATCCACATAAGGCGCACGTTTGATGATTGTGTCCTTATCTTTCTGCGCCATGCATCCGCCAACAGCGATCTGCATATTTGGACGGGTTTCTTTCAAATTGGCTAAGTGCGACAAGTTGCCGTAAAGCTTGTTATCTGCATTTTCACGCACTGCGCAGGTGTTAAAGACAATCACATCAGCATCAGTGCCAACTGATACCGGCACCATTCCAGCTTCTTCCAGGAGCCCTGAGATTCTTTCGGAGTCGTGAGCATTCATCTGACACCCGTAGGTCTCAACGAAATAGCTCTTCTGACTCATGAGCCGAATTTTATAGGGTGATCCAATAGCGCCTTACCAGCGCACCATCCGCTTCTTCTGGGTCATTTAAGACCTTATTTTCAAGCACGCCACCACAATTTTCGATCGTCTTGGCTGAATAAAGATTCTTGTCGTTGCAAGTAACTAGGACTTTCTCTAGTCCCAATTCAGAACAAATCTTTAATGATTGTCGGAGCATTTCTGTAGCAAAACCTCTTCCGCGAAATTGTGGACGGACTGCATACCCAACATGACCTCCATAATTAAAAAGAAAATCATTTAAGCCATGTCTTATTGATACTCGACCAACAAGCTCTCCATCAGATTCTGCTAATAAGAAAGTCGCAGGCACTCTTCCTTCCGGAACTTCGCCACGCTTGTACTGTTCGTGAAGATCGATGAAATCTTGCCAAGGCATTCCTTCTTCATATTGGAGCAAGAATGTGAAGTTATCTGCTTTTAGTTCTTCGTGCGCCTTGATGGCTTCAGCCTCATCGTTGATTCGAACTTCGCGCAAAATCATTTGGCGAGTTTATCCACAGAAAAATTACTTCGCCGAAAATAAATTATTCAAAGCGTTAACTTTCACCTGTTGCACTGAATTTCAATCTCTGGTGGCGGTTCCCCGTCCACTAGACGGAGAAAAGAGGTGGTTAACGTGTGTAGAAACATCGACTGGACGCTAGTAATCCTGACCGTTCTTAGAGCCGTCCTGGATTACTTAGCGAACAGAAGATTACCTCCACGGTAATGGGTCTAACGGCCCCGGCAGGGGCCCTCGGCAGTTTCCGCTGTCGAGGGCTCTTTTATATCACGTCTCAATTAAGAAGGTCTTGCATCAACCATTGGCTTTGGCTGGTCAAACCTTTAGGCACATAGAAGAGAGCTGATCCGATCGGAGTTGTGTATTTATTTAACGCATCCATTTTGGCTAAAGCGTTCTGAATATCAATGTAACGGCGCAAAGATTCTTGGAAGCTAATAAAAATCAAACCTGCATCACGAGCACCATCCGCTGAATACCCATCGTCGTAGTTATAACCATGACGGAAAATGCGACCCAGCGCGCTTCTTTCGCTCAATCGCACATGCGAATTGGCAGGTAATTTTGATTTGATAACCTCGGCCTTTTCCGTGCCGCCATAAAGTGGTTTTCCATCTGCAATATTGCGCCCTACGGATTCACCTTTATTCTTTAGTGATTTCGAATTCCATAAATCTAAATTCATCGCGATACGTCTAACCACCATCACGGTGCCGTTATCTGCATCCCAGACTGCTTGGTCAAAATTATTTGTGCCAACCACAGGGTTACCGCTGCCGTCCATCTGTCCCATTAAATTGCGGCCAGTAACGCCTGCGTTTACTCCGGCTGCATTTACGAAGCCGCGCTGTTGCCATTTCACGCTTGCAAATGGCGCTGCATCAAGTTTTAACACTTCACCTAAATGATAAATAGAAAGTGGATCGTTGCCACCAATCTGCACCACAATATCGCCATCGCTCCATCGCGCTTGCAACTTATCTATCTTTGGATAAGCCGGAATCTTCTGCGATTCAACTGGCCATGCATCTGCTATTCCAAGTTTTTCAAAGAACGAAAACCCGAAACCAAAAGTCGCCGTCAAGCGTGCTGGGTTCTTTTCCATACCGGGATCTACATCTTCAGTAACAGGCAAACCTTGAGTTAACTTTGCCGCATCCGTTGTCCAGACGCGCATAAATCTTGCAGCCGCAGCTTTATCGACATCTTTCTTCAAATCAAACGCGATCAAAGTTAAATTGGCTTGGCTGGCAGTTTCGATTCCATTTTGGCGCACACCATAGAAAGGCTCTACCTGCGAACCAAAGTCCGTCACCAATGGTGCGGAGCGGTCTGTTAGGACCACCCCGCCCACGGCAAGCCCTACGATCAATACCGCTGTTACATGTGCAGAGATAATACGTAGCGCTTTATTCATAATCGGATTTTATTCCTACTTCATATCCATTGAGCCACCAGAAACAGCAGCGCCATATGTCTCGTCGGTCATAGGAACTTCCTTAACTGGAGCGGTGTAGGTAATTGATGAGTCATCGTTAAATAGCAATTTAACTGTTACTTCATCGCCTACCTTGAGATCCTTATTAAGACCCAAGAACATCACGTGGTAGCCGCCCATTCGCAACTTCACGCTCTTGCCCGCAGGAATTACCAGACCGCCTTCTTTCTGCTGCATCTGACCGTTTACTACTTCGTGGATCTGCATTTCATCCGCTACATCAGATTCCGCACCGACAAGTGCCACATCTGCATTACCTGAGTTCTTGATAGTCATGAATGAAGCTGACATATATTTGCCGTCTTCACCCTTCATTGACATTGCATCAATAGCTCGAACAACAGGGTTGTCGATTGTGATTTCCGCTTTCTTTTCGCCACATGCACTTAAGCCTGAAACAGCCAGCACAAGCGCAGCAAAAGACAATAATGTTTTCTTCAAATTTTTCTCCTAAGTTAAAATTAAATAATTACAATGAAATTAATTTGTAATTACCGGAGGTCCGCGTTGCGCTAAATCGAGCGCCAAAATGCGGGAAATGCAATTTGCTAAACCTGAAGTAACAAGGTTTGCTATCAAATGGATCGTCTTTATGACTTTGAAACGAACTACAACTAATCGATCAAGCAAATCAATTGCTAGATTTAAGATGCTTTCTGCTTGAACAATTATGAAATAAGAAGTTAAACCTAAAATTAAGTGACTTAGCGCCATTCTCAATTCTGTACCGCTTGCGGCGTTGCCGCTTGTCGAAAAGAAAAAGTGCGTGCCAAACTGCGCTAGTGCGATCACCATCGCAAGTTTTGGTCCTGCTAATGATTTCTTTGAAATAATTACTGCGGCCAATGCGATTAACAACATAAATAGGAAATGCGAATTACCGACATGAAGCGAACCGCTACCCAACACGTGAGCCAGAACCGCGCCGGCAAAAATGCCGCAGCTAGCAAGCAAGGTGCGCGTGGTTCTCATGCCCGTAATCTAACTGGTGCTTTGGCTATTTCACTCTTGGCGCTACTTACAGCGACCTTTTTTCCAGCCAAAGCCAACGCTCATACTCAATTAATCTCTGTAAACCCAGCAAATAAGAGCACGGTCGAGAGCTTTCCTACTGCAATTACTATGACCTTCAACGAATCCTTGCTTCACCTTG
>JBFYJK010000069.1:0-3006 GCA_041311445.1 Candidatus Nanopelagicales bacterium | reverse complement strand
GTAGTAGTGAACCGCTACCTGGTTGGCACGAAATGCAGGAATTCCAAGTTCTTCACAGAGTTTCTTGCGATCTTCCTTGCTCATATCTGCAAGGTGCTTTGGAGCCTTCTTCTTCTGTTTTGGCTCTTCGAAAATTAAAGGAAGATCGGTCATGAATAGTGCTTCACTAACTCGAGAACTAACCAGAGCGCTGGCGCAGAGGTAATAATTGAATCTAAACGATCCATCACTCCTCCGTGACCTGGAAGCAAATCGCCCATATCTTTAATAGCAAAATCACGCTTGATTGCAGATTCGATTAAGTCGCCGGTAGTTGCTGTGAAGACAATTAGCAAACCGACTGCTGCGCCAACCCAAGCGTTTAGATTGAGGATTCCATCGAAAGATAGATAGCCAAGAACGGTTGTGAAAATTAGTGAACCAGCAAAACCTTCCCAAGTTTTCTTAGGTGAGATTGCTGGCGCCATTGGATGCTTTCCGAAAAGTACTCCGAATACATATGCAAAGGTGTCATTGCTTGCTACCAAAATTACAAAGACCATAATCTGTTCTAAGCCATTATGCGGTCGCGCAAGCAAGATTAAGAAACCAGTTAAGAACGGTAGGTATACAAGTGCAAAGACAGATGCGCTTGCGCTCTTAACAAAACCAACTGTTCCCTTGCGAAGCAAGAGAATCAACATCAATGTAAGTGCGATACCCAGACCGATTGCTAAACCGCGAATTCCGCCAAACCACGCACCCGCAGATAGACCAACTGCTGAAAGCATCAGCGAACGCTTTGAAACATAAGTATCGGTCGATGAGAAAGCGTGAGCAAGCTCTTTGATTGCAAGGACTAAAGCCAACGCAACAAGCGCAGCAAAGCCTGCTGGGAAATATTTAAGTAGCGCCCATACTCCGGCCATTAAAGATAGAGAGGTTGCAATTGATGGCAATAGCTTGCGCCCTGCGCGCTTATTTATTGCCTCGTTAATTGCTGATAAATCTGTCATAAAACCTAACTTAAACTTCGAGAAGTTCAGCTTCTTTATGTTTTAGAAGTTCGTCAATCTTTGCAACGTGATCGCCAGTTACTTTTTCAAGTTCCTTTTCAGCTCGAGCTAGATCATCTTTAGAGATTTCGCCATCTTTTTCGAGCTTCTCTAAAGCTTCTTTTACTGCGCGGCGGATGTTGCGGATCGAAACCTTTGCATCTTCGCCCTTAGATTTCGCAAGCTTGATGTACTCCTTGCGGCGTTCTTCTGTTAGCTGTGGGAAATTGATGCGGATTGAAACGCCATCATTGCTTGGGTTTAGGCCAAGATCTGATTCACGAAGCGCCTTTTCAATAGAAGACATTGCACCCTTATCGAATGGGTTGATGATTGCAACGCGTGCTTCAGGAATCTGAACTGAAGCTAATTGATTTAGCGCAGTTGGTGCACCGTAGTAATCAACGATTACCTTATTGAAAAGTGATGGATGAGCGCGACCGGTACGGATAGATGCAAGATCTTCCTTTGCTACGTCAACAGCTTTGTTCATCTTATTGACGCCGTCGGTTGAGATTGATGCAATGTCGCTCATATAGCTTCCTTTGTTAAACCTTAATTAACTAGTGTTCCGATTTTCTCGCCGCTTACCGCGCGAGCAATATTTCCATTATTCATTAAATCAAATACCACAATTGGCAACTTGTTCTCGCGGCAGAGGCTAAATGCTGCAGCATCTGCAACTGCGAGCGACTTGCTCAAGACTTCGTCGTAAGTAATGGTGTCGAACTTTGTTGCGTTTGCATCCTTACGAGGATCTGCGTTGTAAACGCCATCAACGCCGCTCTTTGCAAGTAGAAGTGCATTCGCACTAATTTCAAGAGCGCGCTGCGCTGCAACAGTGTCGGTGGTAAAGAACGGCATACCTGCGCCAGCTCCGAAAATAACTACGCGACCCTTTTCCAAGTGGCGGATTGCGCGACGTGGAATATAAGGCTCTGCAACTTGGCCCATTGAGATAGCGGTCTGAACGCGAGTATCTACGCCCTGCTTCTCAAGGAAATCTTGTAACGCTAAACAGTTCATAACTGTGCCGAGCATGCCCATGTAATCTGCACGTGAACGTTCCATGCCACGTGTCTGTAGCTCAGCTCCGCGGAAGTAATTACCGCCGCCCACCACGATTGCTACTTGGGTTCCGGATTTAACAACATCAGCGATCTGCTTTGCAATTGCTTGCACGACATCAGGATCAACACCGATGCCCTTCTCGCCGCCGAAAACTTCTCCAGAAAGTTTAAGGAGCACTCTTCCATAACCTGGCATGAGTGCTCCTTATCTACTTCTGTTAACTCTTACGAGCTAGTTTATTACTGACCAACGCGGAAACGTGAGAAGGCCTTAACCGCGGTTTGCGCCTCATCAAGAATCTGCTGAACAGTCTTCTTTGCATCCTTTGCGAATGCCTGCTCTAGAAGTGAAACTTCCTTAACGAAACCAGTTACGCGACCTTCAACAATCTTTGAAAGCGCTGCTTCTGGCTTGCCCTCTTCGCGAGCTGTCTCTTCTGCAATACGACGCTCGTTCTCGATTAGTTCCGCTGGAACTTCATCGCGATTTACGAACTGTGGTGCAAAAGCTGCAATGTGCTGAGCAACATCGCGGCCAACTTCAAGAGCTTCCTTGGTTAGAGAAATCAATACGCCAACCTGTGGTGGAAGATCTGGGCTGGTCTTGTGTAGATAGATACCTACTGGACCGCCTTCGTAAACAGTTACGCGACGAACTTCGATGCGTTCACCAAGTGTCGCATTTGCTTCGTCAACGTGCTGCTGAACAGAACGACCAGGTGCAATCTCTGAAGCCATGAATGCAGCAACATCTGCGCTCTTGGTCTTTAATAGGTGATCAACTAATTCATCACCTAGCGCCTGGAAGCGATCGCCCTTAGCAACGAAATCTGTTTCGCAGTTAAGTTCAAGCATTACACCGATATCGCCTGCAGATTTTGCAACAACTAAACCGTTAGAAG
>JBFYJK010000043.1:0-2778 GCA_041311445.1 Candidatus Nanopelagicales bacterium | reverse complement strand
GACCTAAGAACTGCAGAGTAATTCCGCCTGTTTCATCCCACATCTCTACTTCGAGCATTGGCGCTTGGCTAGTTGGTGAGGTGCGAATTGCGGTAACGCGACCTTGAACATGAGCGCGCTTACGCCAAACAACTTCGCCAATCTGGATTACCTTTTCAGAGTAATGGCCTACTGGTTCGAAGTTTGCAGGTGGCACCATGCGCTTGGTCGGTTCGATTGTCTGCGACGGTGACTTCTTAACTTCTTCTTCATGTGATCCATGAACATGCAATGGACCTTCTTCTAATAACTTAACAACATCGAAAGGAATAATCGTTGCAACAACTCTTGGAAGTTGTGAAATTGGCGCTGCAATCTGTTCCGCAGTTTGATCATGAAGAATCTTGCCAAGAATTCGTGAATAAGAACGACGTGGCAAGAGCAGAGTTAATTCATGGTTGCCATCAGCAGTAGCGCGGATTGAGTAATCAAGTGCGGCATTTGCTAGACGACGATCAGGACAATCGATAAGTTCTAGAGAGACATCAGAGAGCGCTGGAGTTGTTTCCCATGCTTTCTTAATATCTTCTGCGCGACGATCATCGATAACAAAGTGGACTGCACTTAATGTGTGCGGATTCAAGCTACGTGCATAACGAACCGCACCAACTGTTGCTAAGTCAACGCTATCTACTAAAACAGTTACATCGTGACGTGCAATAGAAGTAGCACGGTTCTGTTCTTGTGCGAGCGAAAGTACTGCTTGTTCGCGAACATATCGGCGGTTAAGACGTAATAAAGATAGAACAGCAATTGGCGCAATTGTAAGAATGATCCATGCGCCTTCAGTAAATTTAACAATTGCGAAGATAACAACAACGACAATTGATACTGAACCAGCAACGCCATTAATTAGGACTTTAACTCTCCAATTCTCAGTCTTATTTCGGATTGCATGGCGTGCCATTCCAAAACCAGCGAGAGTAAAGCCAGTAAATACGCCTAACGCGTAGAAGGCCACTAAGTGTTCCACTGAGGCTTTAGTTGCAACTACGAAGATAGTTGCCGCAAGAGATAAGAAGATAATGCCGTTTGAGAAAGCTAAACGGTGCCCGCGCTTTGAAAGCTGCTTTGGCAAGAAGCCATCGTTTGCTACGAAGTTACAGAGAATCGGGAATGCTGAATAAGTTGTATTCGCACCGGCAAAGAGAATTACAGTGGTTGCAAACTGCACGTAGATGTACCAGAAATGACCAAATGCGCCTTCGCCCATAACTACTTTAGCAATCTGCGAAATAACAGTTGGCGAGCCGCTCTCATATGGAAGCGCATGGATTTTGTAGGTAAACCATGAAACTCCAAGCACCAAAGAACCAAGCAGGGTGCTCATTACGACAAGAGTCTTCTTAGCGTTGATGTGCTCAGGAACGTTAAATAGAGCAACGCCATCAGAGATTGCTTCAAGTCCTGTTAGCGATGATCCACCGTTTGCAAAAGCGCGAAGGAGAATAAAGATTGCAGTTGCACTTAATAATCCTTGTTCTGTTCCGATATGTACAGAACCTTCTTGGTTTGTTGAAAGTACCGGCAGTGTTCCTGAGAAGAATTTGTAGAGACCGACAATGAATACGACGTACATGCCGCCGATAAATAGGTAGGTAGGGGCTGCGAAAGCTTTTCCAGCTTCTTTAACGCCCTTTAAGTTTCCGTAAGTAAGGAATGCAATAACACCTAAAACCATTGGAACTTTGTAAGGAGTCAAATTTGGAAAAGTTGAAGTAATCGCAAGTACGCCGGCCGCAGATTGCACGGCAACAGTCACAATGTAATCCAGCATCAGCGCTACTGCAGCGATGATTGAAACAGTTGGCCCGAAGTTATCTCTTGAAACTATGTATGCGCCACCAGTTTTGGTGTAAACCTCAATTACGTTTCGGTATGAGAGCGTAATAATTGTAAGAATAATTAGAACCACTGCTGTTAGCGGCATTAATATTGCGAAAGAAGCTAGACCGAATGCCGGCAATAGCGCTAACAAAATCTGTTCTGGACCGTATGCAGATGAAGAGATGCAGTCAGAAGACAGGATGCCCAGTGCGTAACGCTTCTTCAATCTTTGGTGGCTCAAGGTATGGCGATTTAGCGGGCCGCCCAGAAGCGCCTTCTTAATCTTGTAAGAGATTGGATCCTCTAGGTGTGCGTGATCTTGTAAAGCGACGGGCGCAGGTGCGCCATCCGTCCACGATTTAGCCATAACAGGTTTAAGTCTAGACCGATTTTTGGCTTTTAGAGCATTAACAGTAAAAGGTATGCTCTTTTCATGCGCACAGAGTTATATATCGACGGGCAATGGGTTAAAGGCAGTTCCACAACTCCGGTTTATGACCCAGCTGATGGATCAGTTATTGCTGATGTACATCTTGCAAACGATGCGCTCTGTGATGCCGCGTTAACAGCTGCACATAATGCGCAAGCTGATTGGGCAAAGACCGCGCCACGAGTTCGCGCAGAGATCCTTCGCAAAGCATTTGAAATTATGACTTCAGAGTTAGAAACAATCGCAACTTTGATTTCAAAAGAGAATGGCAAAGCTATGCCAGATGCCCGCGGCGAAGCTGCATATGCTGCAGAGTTTTTCCGTTGGTTCTCCGAAGAGACTGTTCGAGTTGAAGGCGATTTCCGTAAGTCTCCAAGTGGCGATAAGCGAATCATGGTTACACATCAACCAATCGGTGTTTCATTATTAATTACACCTTGGAACTTCCCTGCAGGTATGGCCACTCGAAAGATTGGCCCTGC
>JBFYJK010000036.1:0-3061 GCA_041311445.1 Candidatus Nanopelagicales bacterium | reverse complement strand
AGTTCCATCTTCAGGAAGTAGATCTGAGAACCACTTCTTATCTGCCATACCGTGTGCACCACCGGTTACAACGCGGAAGTGATCGTGGCCAAGGCGCATGATTGTTAAGTCAGACTTGAAGCCACCGTTTGGACCAAGTACTGGTGTGTAAACAACGCGACCAATTGCAACGTCCATCTGACGTAGCGCTGCCTTCTGAACAACTGCGAGCGCTGATGGGCCGGTGATATCGAAGATAAAGAACGCTGAAAGATCAACAATTCCAGCAGTTTCACGCATCTGAAGGTGCTCTGCATTGATGATTGGTGACCACCAACGAGATTCCCATTCAGCTTCACGTGGCATTACCTTGTCGCCGTACTTAGCAACAAGATCCTTGTTGCACTCATACCAGAATGGACGCTCCCAACCAGCTGTCTCATAGAAGACTGCGCCAAGCGCCTTTTCGCGCTCGTACATAGATGACTTACGAACATTACGGTTTGATTCGTACTGCTCGTTAGGGTGAACAATTCCGTAAGTCTTATTGAAGCTTTCAGCAACGCGAGCTTTTACGTGTTCGCGTGACTTCTGGTGCTCGTGGAAACGTGCAATGTTTGATGCATGTAGATCGATTTCAGAATCGCCTAACACCATCCACTCTGCAACTGCACGACCGGTTCCTGGGCCTTCTTTAATCCAAACAGCTGCTGCAGACCATAGGCCCTTAACTTCTGGAGTCTCACCAAGAATAGGCATACCGTCTGGTGTGTAAGAAAGAATTCCGTTAATTGCATACTTCTCGCGAACAGTTTCGTCGCCAAGAATTGATGGAACAAGTTCGTATGCATGCTCATCTTGAATGTCGAAATCCTTCTGAGTAAATGGGAACTCAGTTGGTGAAAGAGCTGCTGCTGCATTTGATGGAATTTCATTTGCTTCGTACATGATTGGACGGTGAGCATATGAACCAACTTCAAGACCGGTTCCGTGCTGACGCTCGTACATATTTGTATCCATGTCGCGGATGATTGGCCATTCGATATCGCCCTTTGCATCCTTGAAGAATGGAACAGGTCCGACATCCTTCATCTGGTGAACAGCTGGTGTTAGAGGAATCTCTGCTCCAGCCATCTTTGCAAGCTGCGCTGACCAGCAACCTGTTGCAATCAAAACATATTCAGCTTCGATGAAACCTTGATCTGTCTGTACGCCCTTGATGCGACCGTTTTCAACAGACATGCCCTGAACTTCAACGTTAGCAAAGCTCTGTGCTGCGCCCATTTCGATCGCCTTTTCGCGCATCAAAGTACCCGCGCGAAGTGAATCCACCACACCTACTGTTGGCTGGTAATAACCGCCAAGAATCACTGATTCTTCGATGTAAGGAATAAGTTCCTTAACCTCTGCAGGGGTAACAATTCGTCCACCATCAATGCCCCATGACTTAGCACTGGTAATACGACGAGCTAGCTCCTGCATACGCTCTGGTGTACGAGCAACTTCAATGCCACCGCATTCGGTGAAGCAATTTAATTCTTTGTACTGCTTCATAGAGTCAGCAGTAATGTGCGCCATCTCTTTTGAGTGGTCCACTGGGAAAATAAAGTTAGATGCGTGACCGGTTGAGCCGCCAGGATTTGGAAGCGGTCCCTTATCAATCTGAACTAAGTCTTTCCAACCAAGTCGCGCTAAGTGATACAGAACTGAATTACCAACAATGCCGGCGCCGATTACAACGCACTTAGCTTTTGCAGGAAGTGTTGCCATGTTTTTTCTCCTAGTGATACCTATAGGCTTTTTCGAATGGTGGTTTCGAAACCTTCAATGTGTTCGCGCATCGCGCTCTCTGATGCCTTCTTATCTCCTTCGAGAATCGATTGCAGCAGTGCGCGGTGCTCGATAATTGCATCTT
Organism: Candidatus Nanopelagicales bacterium; assembly: GCA_041311445.1. Classification (GTDB taxonomy): domain Bacteria; phylum Actinomycetota; class Actinomycetes; order Nanopelagicales; family Nanopelagicaceae; genus ZLKRG08. The sequence continues at coordinate 1,167 of JBFYJK010000036.1, read as the reverse complement.
CCAATTCGGAGACGCGATCTAGCGCCATGAACCAGATACGTAACGCATGTGCGTAGTACTGATCCAGTGTTGACACTAGAAACTCATTATGTGTTGCGGCGTAAATCTGATGGTGAATGCGCTGATCCAAGTTGATCAACTTCTCCATCTTTGGTTCGCCTTTGATTGCATCAATCTCTTTAATTAGTTGAGCGATAACCGCGCGGTCGTGATCAGATGCGCGCTCTGCTGCAAGACCTGCTGCTTGAATCTCAAGATGCTCACGAACTTCTGAGATCTGCGCTAAGTCTTTTACATCTACGCCTGCTACAAACATTCCGCGACGTGGATAAACTTCAATTAACTTCTCATTTGCTAAATTGCGAAGCGCTTCACGGATCGGTGTGCGACCCATATCTAGTTGAGCCATTAAATCTGATTCAGAGATGACCGAACCTGGACGAAGTTCGCAGCTAATAATGAGTGAGCGAATCTGGGCATATGCCTCATCGCTTAGCGATTGGCTCTCCCTCATTGGATGAATCAAACTCACGGCGAAAAGGTATATCAGTGATATATCAACCGCAAGGCTTTGGGGTACCCTATTTTCCGTGGCTTTAGTGAACTTTTATGCGGCGGCGAAGTCGGCCTCAGGCTCGGCGACCCTCAAGACAGAGGCGGGCAGTTTGGGCGCCCTGGTCCAGGAGCTCTCTAGCCGAAACCCCGAATTGGCCAAGCTTCTGCCAACCTGCTCATACCTATTAAATGGTGAGGCTTGCGAGGATCCAAGGCAGATTCTGGTTGAGGGCGACAATATTGATGTCCTTCCCCAATTTGCAGGAGGCTAATTAACCGCCGATTGCCGACATCGGTCGAACTGGCTTAACGAAATCAGGATTATTAATTCCGTGGCCAGGCAACTTCGCTTTAACACTTAAACCCAACGCCTTAAAGATGTCCTCGCGCTTTTCAGATTCTGCCAAGCGACCATTTCGCAAGATTGAACGAATATCGGTCTCTTCATTTGAAAAGAGACAGTTACGAATCTGACCATCTGAAGTTAAACGTAAGCGATCGCAATTGGAACAGAATGAACGTGTCACGCTTGCGATGATTCCAACAGTTGCAGGACCACCATTTACGTAAAACTCTTCTGCCGGAGATGATCCGCGATCTGCTACCGGAGTT
>JBFYJK010000032.1:0-3389 GCA_041311445.1 Candidatus Nanopelagicales bacterium | reverse complement strand
GCAACGACCATAGAAGTAATAAATTTTCTTCGTGATGCAATGTTGGCGATAGCTCTTCCAACTCCGCCAGCGCCGATCACCAGCGCTTTCATTCCCATGAGTAAATCAACTCCGTTTATTTAGATTAATCGTTATTAATCAGTAAAGTTGAGTCTACCCGAGGCCCTTAAAAAAGGCATCTAGCGGGTCTCTGTAGCTCAGTGGAAAGAGCAACCGCCTCCTAAGCGGTAGGTCGCCGGTTCAACTCCGGCCAGGGACACTTAAAAGAATATTAAACGGCGATAACTTCTAGTATCCAAGGCTCGTTATGAGTTGGAGGCGTTAATGCACATGGATAGGTCTCAGAAACGATTGCATACAAATCTTCAGGTGAATTTGCCATCGATCTAGCCTGAAGCAGTAAACGTGCAATTTCACCTCGTGTTTTCTTTGACATATGGGTTACTACTTTTCGAACGCCATCTACAACTGTTGAAACATGAATCTCAACAGTTGTATCTATTGGAGAGTGCCAGACAGTTTTGTAGGTTGAAGATCGGCAATCAACGATTAACTTTGGTTTGAGCGCATCAAGAGTTTTAGCGACTACTGGAGCCATCTTCTTGTTATCGATCTTCTCTTTGTAATTTTCGATCTTTGAAAGTGGAGTAATTGCTCCATACTTTGCTGAGATTATTACTAAAGACTTTTCGGCACGCTTCTTTGCGGATGCAGTCAATGTGTTCCATCCAAGTGCTTGATAAAGCACACCGGTGTAAACATTGATCGCAGAAGTTGGAGCTTTAGTCTCCAACTTCTTCTCTGACGGCGGAAGCAGAATTAACAAATTAGTGATCCAGCGTGTACTTCTTCAAAAACTTAGGACCCCACCAATTGCGCTCTCCGAATAGACGCATCAATGCTGGAACCAAAAGCGCACGCACTAGCGTTGCATCAAGAAGCACAGCAAATGCGGTACCGAAGCCCATCATCTTGATTGCTGTTACACCGCTGGTCATGAATGATGCGAAGACTGCTGCAAGTAGTACCGCAGCTGCAGTAATGATGCGAGCTGAACGTTGTAAGCCAACCGCGACTGATTCAATGTTGTTATGACCCGCGAAGTGCTCTTCTTTGATACGTGAGAGCAGGAATAGTTCGTAGTCCATAGAAAGTCCGAACACGACTACGGCAACCAAGATTGTGGTTCCGGTATCAAGAGTTCCGGTTACGGTGAAATCACCAACTAACCACTTCAAGTGACCATCGATAAAGATCCAAGTTAGCGCGCCTAAAGTCGCTGCCAAAGAGAGAATATTTAACAAAACCGCCTTGATTGGCAGAATCACCGAGCCAGTAAAGATAAAAATAAGTACAAGAACGCTTAGGGCGATCCAGCCGAATGCCCAAGGTAGAGCTTTCGCAGTTCCATCTTGAGAATCGGTGAAATCAGCTGCAACTCCACCAATCATGGTTCCCTTTGGTGAATCCAAATCACGCAAACGATGAATCAAATCACTTGCTTCAAGTGTGCGTGAACCCATTGATTGAATTGCCTGAATACGTAAATCGTTGCCAACAGTAAATGGCATTACTCGAACGATTCCATCAGTCTTTTGAATTGCACCAACGTATTGATTTAACTCTTCAGCAGATACGCTCTTTGCGCCACCTGGAATCAAGATTTCAATTGGTGAACTCTCTTGTCCTGGAAAGCGTTCAGACATCTCTTGATAAGCGATAGCTGCTTTATCTGACTTAGGAAGCACGCGCGCATCTAATTGCGAGAAGACAATATTCTTAATTGGAGCAGCGATTACGGCCAGAATTAGAAGTGAAAGCATCACAACTGTTACTGGCTTACGCATAACGTATCGAGCGGTTTGTGCCCAACGCCCATCGGCTTTAGGGGTAATTCCAGATTTGCGAATTACAAACTTATCTACACGATGTCCAAGGATCATCATCAAAGCAGGCAATGGGAAGATTGCAGAGATGATTGCAATGATGACAACGGATACACCTGCATAACCGAATGACTTCAAGAATGCTTGCGGGAAGACCACCATTGAACCAAGTGTTACTGCAACAGTAAGTCCGGAGTAGAAAACAGTCTTTCCTGCCGTCTTAACGGTCGTAACAATTGCATCAGCAACTTCTTTTCCATGATGCAACTCTTCGCGGAAACGATTGACCATTAATAATGAGTAATCAATACCAAGACCAAGGCCCATACCGGTAACTAGATTCAGCGCGAAAACGCTAACCGTGGTGACTTTTGTAATGAGTAAGAGAATGAAAAAAGCGCCGAGAATCGAAAATACGCCGACAAAGAGCGGCATAGCTGATGCGATAAGTGCGCCAAATACAAAGATAAGTAGCAAGAAGGTCATAGGAATTGAAATAGATTCCGCAACCGCCAAATCTTTAGCAATTCGCCCGTTGATTGCAGAGGTAATTACACCGTTTCCACTTGCATATACGCGAAGTGATTTGTATTCACCATCGAATTTGCCCTGAATATCTTTGCCGATTTCGCCAACTTTGGCATAGTCATCAGAATTTGTGTAGATCAATAAATATGCAGCGTTGCCATCTTTAGAGACCATCGTTGGCTGATTGCCAGATGTCCAATAGGAAAGTGTTGATTTAACACCTGGAACTTTGGCAACTTCTTTTTCTAGAGATAGCGCATCTGCCACAACAACTGGGTCGTTTACAGATTTCTTCTTGCCATCAACAACCAGAATCACGCCCGCATCTTTAACTTTCAGATGATCCTGGAAGTAATTCCAAACTTTCATAGATTCACTATTTGGATCGGAGTAACCGCCGGTGTCTAGCTTTCCAAATACAGATAAACCAATGCCCCCTGCTGCAAGCATTGCGATAATAAAAGTAGTTAGAACAATTTTGCTTCGGCGGACCGCAAGGCGGCCTAGTTTCTCGAACATCTCACTCCTATAATTAACCTATGAGCAACCTTTGGCCGGAAGTTACATCTGATGAAATTGATCCAGATGAAGCTCTGGAACGCGCTCGACGTGATGCTGAAATTAAAGGCGATGTTCCGCCGCATCACGGTAAGTAATTAATCAGATTTCTTTGGCGCTGAGTCAGTCTTATAGAAACCAGAGCCTTTAAAAACTACACCGACAGCTGAGTAAATCTTCTTAACATCGGAATTGCATTCAGGGCAGTGCTTAATAGGTTCGTCAGAAAAGGACTGAAGCTGCTCAAATTGATGCCCACACGAGGTGCACTCGTATTGGTATGTTGGCATTTTCTATCCTCCGCAGATAAAAGTTACTAAAAACGCTAGTTTGCTACTAGAAGTAAAGTGTAGAGAAGTGAGACTATTACCGCGAATTGGGAGGTTTTATGCGTTCGGTACGTACATTCTTTGCGGT
>JBFYJK010000027.1:0-6796 GCA_041311445.1 Candidatus Nanopelagicales bacterium | reverse complement strand
TTGAACCCCAGACATCTTGTGCCTTAGAGAACACTGGACGGATGATCCAGTACTGATCCATTACGTACTGTGAAGCCTTCTTCCAGATAGCTGCCTGCTTGTTGCGGTTTGTTTCATTCTTTCCGCTGTCAGATAGCTTCTTGAACGCTGGGTAAGCAGCATCGTTCCAGTTCTGTGAAAGGTTGAAGCCACCTTCCTTGGTGAATAGTTCTGGAAGAACTGTTGAAGCGTTAGCCCAGTCAGCACCCCAACCAGCAGTTGAAATGTCATTCTGCTTTTCAGTGTTCTGAACTGTTGAGTAGTACTGGCCTGAAGGAATGAAGTTGAACTTGATGATGATTCCTGCAGCCTTAGCAGCGTCAGCAATCAAAACAGCAGCCTTCTGGTTTGTTGCAGATTGTGCAATATCCCAAACGATGCCATCAACAGTTGCCTTCTTGTATGCAGCTGGGTCAGATGACTTGATTGACTCAACTAGTGACTTTGCATAATCAGGGTTACCTGTGATCTTCCAATTTGGATCATGGATATTTCCCTTTGTCTTTGTGTAGTCAAGACCTAGAACAGGCTTAACTGGGTTATCACCAGGATCGCCGTAGAACTCACGTCCACCTGAAAGGTCGATTAGAGCCTGGGTATCGATAGCGAAGAAGACAGCCTTACGAAGAGTTAGGTTGTCCATGTGACCCTTTGAAACGTTCATTGCTGCATAGCGAACATATGGATCGTAAACATTGAAACGCTGGTTCTTCTTTGATGGATCAGCGAAGAATGCGCGTGTATTTGCTGGTGTTAGTGAATCTAGAGAAACAGTATTTGGAATCTGATCTTCTAGCATGATCTGATCGCGTACATCTTCAGCTAGACCGAAGCGAACAACGATGTTATCTGGATATGGTGTACGGAATGAGTCTGATGACTTCTTCCATGCAGAGTTACGAACAAGGTTTAGTTCATCACCAATCTTGTATGAAGCAATCTTGTATGGACCAGATGCGAATGGACGTAGGTCGTACTTGTCGCCAGTGTCCTTTGACTTCTTAACAGGTGCACCTGCTGGATAAGTAAGTGCATAGTTAAAGTCAGCAAATGAGCGGTTTAGCTTGAAGGTAATTGTGTTGCCCTTGCAAGAAACAGCCTTGTCGAATAGCGCCTGTCCAGTCTTCTTGTATGGACCAGCATACTTAGATGAGCCATCAGCATTCTTTGGAATATCAAGTGCCTGAACTAGGTACTGAGGACCGTCTGTGATTACATCTTGTGCGAATGGACGTGATACACCGTATGCAACGTCAGCACATGTAATTGGTGATCCATCTTCCCAAGCAATTCCTGGCTTCAATGTGAAGGTCCATGTCTTTGCTGAGTTTGAAGGTACACCTGTGTTTGTCGCTAGGTCACCAACAAGTGATGCACCAGCTGAACCTGCAACTGGCTTGTATGAAACAAGGTTGCGGTACAGGTATGAGTTTAGGAATGCGATATCGCGGCCAGTGTAAACACGAGCTGGATCGATATGATCAAATTGATCTGCGTGGGTAATAAAGTACAGAGTTCCACCAGTCTGAGCTGATGCAGCATCTGCGCTTGATGTGCCGACTAGTACGCCTGCAGTTGCTAGAGCAAGTGCTGCAGTTGTAGCTAGGACTCGGCGGCCCAAAACAGCCTTAGCTGTCTTAAAACCGGACATTTGTCCTCCTTGTTGTTAAGTAACGAACTTCGGCCTTGAAGTCCGCTTCTCTTTAACTCTTCGACCTCGCAATCTCGCGAGAATTTCGAGGTTTTCTAGTTAAAGAAATCTATTTAGTGTGTTGCTTTCGGATCTAGCGCATCGCGTACAGCGTCACCTAATAAGTTAAGTGAGAGCACCACGATTACCAGCATGATCGAAGGGATAATCAGATAAGAAGGATCTTGACGCCAGAAGCTGACTGCGTCAGATAGCACTAGACCCCATGTAGATGCAGGCGCTTGAACACCAACGCCTAAAAACGAGAAGACTGCTTCTGCCGAAAGATAGCCAGGCAGTGAAAGCGATAAGAAAACAATTGCGGTTGGCCAAAGATTTGGCAACATCTCTTTAATGATGATTCGCTTTGATGAAGCGCCAGCTGCTTGAGCCGCCATCACGAAATCACGTTCACGAAGTGACATTGCTTGTGAACGAATCAAACGTGCAAAACCCATCCAACCAAAGAATACGAAGAAGACGACCAAGACGATGATGCGAGCGCCGTTATCTTTTGCAATTCCAAGAGCTTCAACGCGCTGCACAAGAGGCAAAGAAAGAGCGATGATCATAAAGGTTGATGGGAATGAAAGTAAGAAATCTGAGAAGCGACCAACAATTGCATCCACTTTGCCGCGGAAATATCCAACAGTGATTCCAATCAACATTCCAAGACCAATGCTTGAGAAAGTTGTAATGATTGCAACTGAGAATGAGATTCGTGAACCGTAAAGAAGCATGGTTAGAAGATCGCGACCTGCGCCTGGTTCAACGCCAAGTGGGTGCGCCAAACTCATTCCGCCAAATTTTCCAATTGGGAAACTCTGTTCGTCGATTGCTTCTGGGTAGGTCGCGCCATTCTTTAGGCCAAGTAGCTTTGTGATTAGCGGAGCTGCAAACGCTGCAACGATAAAGAAGAGTGCAACGTAACCCGAGATCACGCCCGCGCGATTTCGCTTGAAACGTGCCCAAGCAATTTGGCGCGGAGTGCGTTGAACAACATCGACTACCTCGTCGGTTTTAGACAATTACGCCTACTCCTTTATTACTCGACCCGCATACTGACGGGTACATGGTGTGCAAAAGTTCTGCAACAGACCTCATAACTTAACCAAAAGTAGATAATTTGGGAACCCGAAAAGTCCTAATTTGGGTCACTTTGGGTCACTTTTCGGTAACGGTGGGTAACAATTAGAGCGTTTCGGGGAACTTCACCCTACGGATTAATGGCACAGGTAACAGGCAGCCCACCACCATCAAGGCAACCCAGAGCTTGGCCAGATCTGCATCTAATAGGAAGCCAGCCAGTGGCGCCCCCAGGACTCCTGCTGTTCCCCACTGCAGACTCATTAGCGCATTGCTGCGGCCGCGAATGTGATCAGGGATTAATTGATTAACAACGGTCGGAATTGTTGGAGACCAAATAGTTTCTCCAATTCCAAATACGACAGAACTTGTCACCTGTAACGGAACCAAGAAAATTGTTGGCGTTACAAAGCAGAGCGCAACTAGCACCCAACTTGCTGCCCAGATGACTCCTACATATACAAGTGTCTTTGATGGTGAATGTTTCTCTAGCCACTTAAGCATTGGACCTTGCATCAAAATAATTCCAAAACAATTCGCTGCCCAGATGACTCCAAGCCACTTTGGTGACATATCTAGAACAGTGGTGACAAATAATGGCAAACCGGCAGATACCGATGCATAACCAAATAGCACCAAAAGAACTGAAGCTCTAGATAATTTCATGAGTTCTTTATTCTTAAAGACTTCACGATAAGAACCCGTTTGCTTATCTTCTTTATTCAATCGCTGCCCAGCCCAAACTGGTAAAGAGATTGCAAAGGCGGCATAAATTAAATAAGTAAGTGAATCCATCCAGTAAAGGCGTTGAAAAGTAATTAACTCCCCCGCTGTAACTATTGAAGCTGAGAGAATTCCGCCAATACCGATACCTAGATTTAGCGCCATGAAGTTAAAGGCAAAAACTTTCTGACGCGCCTCTTCTTCAACCATTCGTGTTAAACAGACAGTTTGAGCTGGCCAGTTAGCGGCATCGCCAATTGCCAAGATCATCGCTACGCCAATTACTTGTTGCTTAGTTTCAACGAAAGCTAATGAAAATACGCCGACGGACTTGATAAATAGCCCGAAAATTAAAACGATACGGCCACCATATTTATCAATCAAAATTCCGATTAACGGATTAATAACCATAGAAAATACAGCCATAAAGGACATTACAAGCCCGGAAAATCCACCAGAAAACCCACGAATAGTATGTAGATAGACCAGGAAGAGAGTCATGGTTAGACCCATTCCAATGGCGTTAATCATGTTGCCGAAGATCAATCTGCGGGCATGACCATTTAGGTGGTCCAGGAAATGATCTAGGCCAATAGTTCTTAAAGCATTGCTAAGCACCTAGAAAGGCTACCGCCTCTTTAATAATCTGGGCGCGGTATTCAAAAATCAATGAGATATGACCGTGACCCGGCACGAAATGTAATTTTGCGTTAGGAATCTTCTTTTCTAACCAATATCCATGTGCGTGCGGCACCATAAAGTCATCATCACCCTGATAGAGAATTACTGGTTTATCAATCTTTGTAATATCAAAACCGAAATCTCTTACAAAAGCTAAATCATCATCAAGCCAACCGTAAAAAGATATTGAACCTGAGTGGCGCATACCTACTGCCATCAGCTCTGCAACTTCTGGAGTCAGTGCGCGCTTATCTGCATCTCCGATTAACCCGCCAAATGCTTCGATTAGCTCAGAACCTTTGATGTTCTTATAGCCAACTGCGTTGACTTTCATCCACTCTTCAATTGCAGCTTCACCTTTAAGTGCTTCGCCAAACTCTTCGTGATTTTCTGGACCCATATCTGCAAGGAAATCTAAATCTGCATGGCCCCACTCGCCTACTCCTGCAAGAGTAAATGCCGCTTTGCATCGCTGGTCGCGAGTCATATTTAGTGAATGCGGTCCACCACCTGACCAACCGATGGATACAAAGCTGGTAATGCCAAAGTGATCCAAGATTTCCTGCTGATCACTTAAATCATCTGCAACTAATCGACCTTTGTGTCGATCAGATAAACCATAGCCGGCACGAGAGGTCGCAATTGCGCGAACGCCTTTTACTTCAGGTAAATAGCTATTCCAAGCCTGCGCACATCCAGGTGTGCCATGTAGAAAGAGAATCGCTTTATCGCTCTCAACTCCATTATCTAAATACTCTAATTTGCGGCCGCTTTTTAGCGTTAATAATGAAGATTGGCTCATGCTGTTAGCGTACCGATAGATTTACGCCTATGAGCTTTAAGTTCGAGATTAAGAAAGAGGTGGGCATGGCCCGCGTCGGAACTATCTCGACCCCGCACGGTGAAATCCAAACACCGACCTTTATTCCGGTAGGTACTAAGGCGACGGTTAAATCTGTTCTTCCAGAATCAATGCGCGAATTAGGTTCGCAAGCGCTTCTGGCAAATGCTTATCATCTCTACTTGCAACCAGGTCCAGATATTTTGGACGAAGCTGGTGGCGTTGCAAAGTTCATGAATTGGAATGGTCCAACAGTTACCGATAGCGGCGGTTTCCAGGTCCTATCTCTAGGCGTTGGATTCAAGAAAGTTCTTGCAATGAATGCAGATACTTTCCGAGCTGACGATGTTATAGCAGAGAAGAAACAACGACTTGCTCATGTTGATGATGAAGGCGTTACCTTTAAGTCGCATCTAGATGGATCGATGCATCGCTTTACTCCTGAGATTTCAATGCAGATTCAGCACAAGATTGGCGCTGACATCATGTTCGCTTTTGATGAGTGCACTACTTTGCATAACACCCGCGGTTATCAGAAGAAAGCACTAGCGCGTACTCATGCTTGGGCTATCCGTTGTTTAGATGAACATAAGCGCTTAACTGAACTTCGCCACGATAAGCCATACCAAGCTCTATTCGGAGTAATTCAGGGCGCCCAATATGAAGACTTGCGCCGTCAGGCAGCGCAAGAACTTGGCGCACTTGAATCATCCGGGATTCAATTTGATGGCTTTGGAATCGGTGGCGCGCTAGATAAAGATGCGCTCGGCACAATTGTTAAATGGGTAAATGAAGAGTTGCCAGTAAACAAACCGAAGCACTTACTTGGAATTGGTGCCCCTGAAGATTTATTTGTTGGCGTAGAAAATGGCATCGATACCTTTGACTGCGTATTAGCTTCAAGAATTGCACGCACCTCTGCCGTTTACACGATGGAAGGCCGCTTCAATGTTTCAAATGGCCCACATCGACGAGAGTTCATCCCAATTGATGAAAATTGCGATTGCTACACCTGTCAGAACTACACCCGCGCTTATTTAAACCACTTATTCCGCGGCAAAGAGATGCTCGCTGCAACGCTTGCGACAATTCATAATGAACGATTTATTGTTCGTTTGGTAGATCAGATGCGCGCATCATTAATGGATGGCACTTTCCAGGATCTTAAGAAAGAGTTCTTAGGACGCTACAAACATAAATCAGGACAAGCTAGTGACTAGTGGTTTTCGTGGTGTTTGGCAGACGCCAGCGCTTCGTAAATTAGTTGCAGCACGCTTTATTTCAAACCTTGGCAATGGTCTTGGCCCAATCGCAATCCCATTCGGCGTACTAGGTCTACCTGGCGGGAATCCAACTTCGCTTTCAATCGTCTGGTTCGCAACAATGTTGCCGCTCACTGGATTTATGTTAATTGGTGGCGTAATTGGCGATAAGTTTCCAAGAGCTCAAATGGTTGGCGGCACGGATATCCTCCTTGGATTATTGGTGCTTGCAAATGGAATTTCCTTAATTGCCGGCCACGGATCTGTACTTATATTTATTTTGGTCGGTGCAATGGGCGGCATGCTTAATGCGATTTGGTATCCATCCATGGGCGCTCTAACTACCGACTTGGCAGATGAGAAAATTCTGCAGGAATCAAACTCTGCAATTGGGCTTTCATCAAACGTTGCTCTAATTATTGGTTCATCAATTGGTGGCGTTCTTGTAGCAACTGTTGGAGCAGGTTGGGCGAT
>JBFYJK010000103.1:0-4962 GCA_041311445.1 Candidatus Nanopelagicales bacterium | reverse complement strand
CCGGCTTAAATCCATCTACACGTTCATCTAACGCTTTATTAGCCAATCGGTCTGCATGTGCGTTCTCTTCGCGGGGAATCCATCGATATGTAATAAGTGAAGGTTCATGTGCCTGCATTGCAGTTTTCGCCAGTGCCCGCATGCCTTCGTTCTTGATCTGCCAGCGGCCTGACATCTGTTCAACAACTAGCTTGGAATCCATTGCTACCTCTACACGAGCAGTTGGATCGAGCTTATTTACATAGTGAAGCGCAGCAATTAATCCGCTGTATTCGGCAACGTTATTTGTTGCTGTGCCAATGAATTCATAAAGCTCTGCCACGATTTTTCCGTGTTCTGAGACAGTTGCACCATAAGCAGCTGGGCCGGGATTGCCACGAGAACCACCGTCAGCAGTTACTTGAAAGGTACGACTCATCCACGCACCAATATGCGACGGCACTCTTCGCAGCGCGCAACTTCTTCAGCAGCAAGTGCATTTAATTTCGCTAGGTCACCGGCATTAATAGCCAAGTTGCAACCTGTGCACTGGCCACCATGCAACTTTGCAGCGCCAAATTTTTCATATAAATCTGTAAGTGCTTTATCAATCTGAGGAAATAGCTCCGCACGCGCCGCCAAAGCAATTTTCATATCTTCATCAATAACTGCAAGAGCAGCATCACGCGCAACCGCTGCATCTGAAACTTTAGCTGCGAACTCTGCTTCTTTGGTGCTTAGTTCTTTAATGCGTTCTTTGATTTCATCTGCGCGAACCATTACCTCTAGTTCAATCTCTTCTAGTTCGGCGCGACGTGCATTAAGCGATAGCAATTCATGTTGCATATGCTCTAGCTCTTTAGGTGTTCCCTGGCCGGCATTTAATCGAGCTTCATCTTTTTCGATGCGCTTAACAACTTGTTCGACATCACCTTCGGCACGATTAATTTCTCCGCTTAGATCGCTGAGCTCGGTTTCGGCTGCGATACGTAGATCGCGGTTGGTTTCGAATTCAATAGTTAGCTCTTTATGGGCTAAGGTCTCAGGGAGGGTTTGAGCCTTCTGATTAAGCGAAGCTACCTGTAAATCAAGGTCAGCAAGGCGGAGCACCTTTAGTTGATCATCAACTTTTGCTTGCACTTCAACGCCTTCTTTCGCTTATGGAATTTTGCTTTGCCAATAATATCGGCACTTGACCGCACCCATACACTTCTGGAATGAGTGATGTAACGCTATCTAGGCTCTTTCGCCACATGTCATGGGCAAATAACCAAGTATTTACCAAGCTTTCTACGTTGCGCGAAGAGGCGCTCTCTTTTGCAGCTTGGAATCCAGAGTGGACCGTTGGAAAGATTGCGAACCATATAGTTATTGCACAAGGACGTTTAATCTCACGTCTTGAGAAAAATAGCGCACCCGAAGAAGTTGAATTCCCACTTACATCTCAAGGTATGAAGGATTTAGCTGCAAAGTCTGCAGTCAACGATGCAAAGATCCAAACCTTGATTGATTCGCCGGAAGAGATGCTGACATTTGTCAGATATGGTGAAACTGTTTCTTATCTTTCAACATCTGTAATTGCACAATTAGTGCATCACGCTACAGAACATAGAGCCCAAATTTCAGATATCTTGGCATTTAATAAAATGGATGTAGTAAATCTTGATGATTACGATTTATGGAGCTTCGAAAGATCTGAAAGAAGCTGACCAGATCGCCAGTGCGATAACCGGCACTGCGGAGAATGCACATAGCCATCCGTAAGTCATAGAACTAATAATCACACCTGCTGCGGCGCCTCCACCAGCGCCCGCAAGATTCATAACTAAATCACTTGCACCTTGTGAAGATGTTTTTAAAGTTGGATCAACACTAGAACTTAGTAGTGCAGAGCCTGCGATAAGCGTGAAAGACCAACCTAAGCCAAGTAGGAAAAGCCCAAAGCCAAGTCGCGGCACATCATCAGCAGCTGCAGTCCCTGACACAACTGCTGATACAAGCAGGATTACCAAGCCTGATTGAATTGTCTTGATGCGACCAATTCGATCACTAATACTTCCAACTACTGGAGAAAATGCATACATACCAATTACGTGAACACTAATTACTAAACCAATAATCTTTAGTGAAACATCCACATGTGCCATATGTACTGGCGTCATAACCATTACAGAGACCATTACTAAGTGGCCAATTGCAATAGAGAGAATTGCGAATAGCGCAATCGGCTTATGCCAAATATGCGAAAGCGCCTCTTTTATATGCTTTTTTCCAGCGGCATAGCTTTTGCCTTCGCCAAGTGCAGTTAAGTAAGGATCGGGCTTAAGGAATAGGAAGATCAAAAGCGAAGCAAAGGTAAGCGTGGTCGCAGAAATCATGTACGGGCCTACCAATCGCGGCAGCCCAAAGTGTTCGGCTAAATCCCCTGCAGGTGACATCAAGTTGGGACCGGTAACTGCACCAACAGTTGAACCCCAAACAACATATGACAATTGCTTTGCGCGATGCGCTTCCTCTACTAAATCTATGGCAGCAAAGCGAGCTTGATATGCAGATGCGCTTGCAGAGCCAACCAAGAATGAACCAGAGAGCATTAAGAAAATATTCGAATGAACTCCACCAAGAATTGCCAAGAAAGAACCGAGCACGCCAGCTGCGTAACCAAAAGAGAGCGCTGTGCGACGACCGCCGCGAGCAGTTAGTCTCGCTAACGGCAAAGCCAATGCTGCAGCTCCAAGAACTGAAAATGTCTGAGCAAGACCCGCAAGTTCTTCGGAACCTGTAATAGATGCCACCAAGAGAGAACCCGCGGCAACTGTGCCTGCTGTTCCAACTCCAGCGCCAATTTGCGCGGCTGTTAAAGTTTTAAGGGTTTTCTTCTGAAGCTCTTCATGTTGAGACATGCGGGCTACTTTACGTTATTTATGCTCTCTTTAACGATTGTCAGAAGGAGTTTTTCATCTACTTTCCAATCAGAAGGCACTTCAATCGTTTTCTTATTAACTTTATAATCTTTCAATTTAGGGCGAAGTACATCAATGGTGTCCGCATCAAATGGTGCAATTAATAAATAGTTCTTAGTTGTCGCTACGCCAAATACATACTTTTCATTAATTTTAATCATCGGCTTATTCCAAGCAATAACCAATTCACTCTTTGGGTACTTTTCTTGGATAACTTTAAAAATCTTCTTGATGGTTTTCTGCTTCGCCGCATCTTCGTTCTTTAGGAAATCAGCTAATGTATCGAAACGCTTTGATGAAACTGAGCCGCGGCTATACATAACAAGCGCATTTGCATGAGCCTGGCTAAAGCCATGTTCTTCTTTTAAATAAGCAATTTGTTCAGGGTATTTCAACCCCTCTAAATCCTTCATAACCTGGAACCAGTACTTCATTGGTTGGCCATGCTTCTTTTCGATCTTTGGAAAGAACGATTCTCGGTCTGGATTATGCGCCACGGCGTTACTCTAAGCCCATGGATTACTTATACCTAGCACTATTGGCAGCAGTACTACTCGGACTTGTATACATTGTTCGCTCATTACGAGCACTACACATCAAGGTAGGTAAGCAAGCTGACCGTTTGGCAGCAGGTATTCAGAAAGTAACCGACCAAACTCGCAAGGCTTCGCTCAATGACTACCGTCAACTAGAAGCATTCGTTCAACTTAATTCATTGCTCAAGTTCACAGCGCCAATCCCAGCAACACGTGGCTGGGCTGGTTCACCGGATTTACTTTTAACATTGGCGCATGTTGTTAAGACCTTTAAGCCGAAGATGGTTGTCGAATTAGGTTCAGGTGTTTCAACTGTGGTTATGGCTAAAGCTGGTGCAAAGAAAGTTGTTAGTTTCGACGGCTCTGAAGAATATGCGCGCCACACTCGTAATCTTCTTGGCGCACATGGTGTTCAGGCGGATGTTCGTGTTTCAAAGCTTGCGCCATACAAGAGCAGTAATGGTTGGTATGACCCGAATTCATTTAAGGATCTTAAGAAGATCGATTTGTTAGTTATTGATGGTCCAGAAGGTGGCGAAGATTCAAATGGTCGCTACCCGGCTTTGGATGTATTGCTAAGCAAACTCTCCCCGAAGGCGATTGTGATTCTTGATGATGTAAAACGTGATGGAGAGCGCCGACTTGCAGAAGATTTTGCAAAAGCACTTCCAAATCACACAATCGACTTCTTAGATCACGAAAAAGGCACTGCAGTAATTCGCCCTAAGTAATATCAATTATTGCTTTTGTATTTACTAAGAACTTCTACAGCCAATAAATGATCTTCCACCTGCGGAAGTCCGCTAATTAGCAGCACTCCAGAAAATCCTGCATCTGTATAAATCGGGAATCCGCCACCATGTATTGCATGTGTGGCATCTTCCACGCCGTTGGCCTTATGCCAGTCTGTTCCCTCTTCTTCAGCCTTAACGCGCTCGTACATAGTCGAATGGTGCTTAAGCAGGACCACGTTTGATTTGCGTTTAATCCAACCGTCATTTTCTGGTTTTGATCCAGGAAGAGCAGCTTTAAATACGACCCAATCCCCAATTTGAATCTGAATCGCAATTGGTAAATTTCGCTCTAAACCGATGGCGGATGCAAAGTTTCCCAACTTAATCGCGATTTCATTGTCGAACGCTTCTAGTTTGCAATCGATTTCTTGCTGCCAAAGTTCCGCACTATGAAAATTACCCGTGGTTGCCATTCCTTTATCTTAATCTCGTTCCTACAATAAGAACATGCTAAAGATTCAGTGCATGACTTTCGATTCTGAAAACCCATCCGTACCAGGAAAATTTTGGAGTGAAGCGCTGGGCTGGAAGATCACAATTGCCAATGAAGAGGAAGTTGTGGTTGAGAATCCAGATGGCGGTGCTGATCTACTTTTCTTGCGTAATCCAGATAAGAGAGTTGTTAAAAACCGCCTTCATCTAGATATTCGCCCAGATAACCAGGAAGTTGAAGTAGCAAGACTTGAATCT
>JBFYJK010000039.1:0-13807 GCA_041311445.1 Candidatus Nanopelagicales bacterium | reverse complement strand
CCAGGAAGACCGGCAACTCAAATGCTAAACCGAAAAGCAGAATTACTCGCAAGACAAAATCAAGATAATCTCCAAAATTGATTAGGTTCTGCAATTGGCTAGGTGTGAACCCAAAGAGCACACGTATTGCAACTGGCAAAATCAAATAACCTAAGGTAATTCCTGCCGCAAAGAATGGAGTCGCTGCAGTCAGAAAAAGAAAAGCGCGCTTCTTCTCATGTTTATGCAGCCCAGGTGAGACAAATGCCCATAGCTGATAAATCCAAAGTGGCGCGGTAAGAATAATTCCACCAATTAGAGCAACTTTGATCTGTAAATTTATTGGGCCAAGAACTCCATTTATATAGAGCGCACCGCATTGTTTAGAACCGTTCTTCTGCGCAAGATTTAAATCGCAGACAGGCTGAGCTAATTTCGCAATTATGCGGTTATAGAGGAACCAATTGATTACAAAACCAAAACTGACAATGATTGCAGATTTGAAGATTCGTTCTCGAAATTCGGCTAGATGCTGAAGTAGCGGCATTTGGCCGCCTGTTGTACTAGCCACGGTTTACTTGTCTTGCGAATCCTTCTTAGTATCTTCGTTGCCTTCTTTCATTTCGGCTTTGAAGATACGAAGTGATTTAGCGACCGACTTAGCTGAATCAGGAAGACGCTTTGCGCCAAAGAGAATCACTAATACTAAAACCAGGAGCAAGATATGTGTTGGTTCGCGTAAAAACATGGCTACAGGCTACTAGAAGTAGCTAGGAATAGAGCTCTTCGCTGCCTCGAATACGCTCTAGAAATTCGGCGCGGAGCCCTTGATCTAAGAGTTCGACTGCGCCACCCAAGGCCGCTACTGCACCAAATAGCCACTCCTTTGTGAAGAAGTGCACCTCCTCCAGCCCTCCCAGCATCTCTTTAACTAGACGGGAATCGCGATGCACTTTAATCCGGGTTGTATGGGTCACTGAATCTGAGGGAACAACGTTTGGAGCGAGCTCTTGCTTGTCTAGTACTTCCAGAGTATCAATTTTGGAAATCTTGAAGGTTCGATGAGCTTTCGCTTGCTTGCAGTAAGCGCGTAAGTAGCTCTCATTCTTCTCACTGTAGATTTCGAATGGAATGATTTGACGTTCCTTGCCGGCATAGGAAATCAACAACAATCTGTTAGCGGCAATGGCGCTTGAGATCTCAGGGGTGTACTTCTCGCTATTGGATGGCTCGTATCTGATCTCAGTTCGCAACATATTGGCAAGGCGATCTCTAAGTTGCTTTGCAGCATTGCTTCCCCGTTCATGGAGGATTTCCAGTCCAATAATCAAAGTCGCTAACTCAATTTGAGTAAGTGAGCGAGGGACTTTTAGTTCTTCTGCATTTCGAACGGTAACGAAACCATCTTCAAATTCAAATTCCATTAATTCAAGCGGAGTCTGCCCAGGTAGGCCGCACATGTAGAGCAACCATAGATCCTTCTCAATTTCATTCGCGCTTACGCCAAACTTCTTAGCAAGTTCTGCAATTGATACACCTTGATGAGAAGTAATAAATGGGACCAGATCAATAAGGCGTGCGAGTCTTGGATTATTAGCCATGTAGAGTTCGCAATCTACTCAACGCAGCAGTAACTCCGCTAACTACAGTAATTGGCTGTAGCGCAACTACATCAGACGAATATTTTAGAATCTCACTGATGGCAACTTGCTCCGAGATAAAGCTCTTCTTGTAGGTGATCCAATCTGCATCCTCACCAATAAGTTCTGAGTTAATAATTATTTCAGATGCGTGATCGCGGCGAACCCTCATCAATACTTCACATTGCGGGAAGTGGCTAGATGGCAGCTTGAAATCGGGTTTAATGAAGTTCTTGGCGCTACGTTTGATTTCGCTACTGATTCGGTCCAGGCGGTAGCTCCGTTGCTCTTGTTTGCCAAGATCCATAGCGAATAAATACCAACGAGCGTTCTGTGAGTAGATACCTAGAGGCGCAACTTCTTTGGCTTCAGCCTCATTATTTAGATTTAGATACTCGAACTTAATCGCCTTGTTCGCATCAATAGCTTCAAGAATTTCAGTGATATTTCCAGGAACATTCGAAATTGTTGGTGCAAGTGGCAACTCCGAAAAGTCGGCATTTATACCCAATGATTGCAATCTAACTGAAGTTGATAGAGCAACATCCGCTAAAGCGCTCTCCTTCCAAGCTTCTGAAGCTAGAGCCATTAGTGCGAGTTCTTCACCGGTAACTTCTCCGATGTTGAAGCGAAAACGCTCCGGCAGAATTCGATATCCAATCTCATCATCAAAGAGCGGATCGATGCTCTTCATCTCAATTTCGATTCCGAGGGAACGTAGCTCTTCTTTGTCACGTTCAAACATGCGGTCGGTAGCTTCGGATGAACCCTCGTAACCAACGACAGCTTTAAATATTTGAGCTTTAGTTAAGAATTTCTTAGTAGCAAGAAGTGCAATAGTTAAATTAACTAAACGCTCATTCTTCTCCGATGCCATACGCACCCTTCGAAGGACGTCGACGACGAGCCAGGAGTTCAGTACCTGGCGCGATACGTCGAGCAAAAATTAAGAAACCTGTATGAGCAATCATGCGATGTTCTGGTCGCACTGCAAGGCCATCATGGTGCCAAGGACGAACTAACGACTCAAAGCTCTCCGGTTCGGTGAAACGACCATCTTTCTTAAGCGCTTCAGCTACATTTGAAAGTTGCGTTGTAGTTGCAACGTAGGCCATATAAACGCCGCCAGGGACTAGAACCTTTGCAGCTAAATCAATACATTCCCAAGGCATCAACATATCTAGGATTACTCGATCGTACTGTTCGGTTAACTCTTGCTCTTCAAGCGAACCTAATGTCAGAGACCAGTTCTCAGGCAGACCGTTAAAGTAATGTTCAACATTCGACTTTGCGTTTGCTGCGAACTCTTCGCGACGTTCAACTGAGTGAACAGAACCCGTTGGCCCAACTGCGCGAAGGAGCGATAGCGTTAACGCTCCTGAACCAACTCCTGCTTCGAGTACTCGAGCTCCTGGAAAAATATCTGCGAAGCCTACGATTAGCGCAGAATCTTTTGGATAAACAATAGTTGCGCTACGCGGCATCGTTAGCACGTAATCTGTAAGTAAAGGTTTGAAGGCCATGAACTTTTGAACCACGCCGGTCGTCGAATTAATGCTGACCACGCTTCCCTCAGGCATACCAATTAGGTCATCATGTTTAATAAATCCCTGATGAGTATGGAACTCCTTGCCTTCAGTGATATTGAAGGAGTACTGACGGCCTTTATTGTCAGTTAATTGAATTCGATCTCCTGCAGAGAAGAATCCGCTCTTATTAGTCTCTTTAGCCACGCGCCTATCTTAAGGTGTCGCAGGCATGGAGTAGGTTTATGTCAATCATGGATGTTATTCGCTTATCCCCAAGTCGCATTAGCGATTACCAACAGTGTCCGCAGCTATATAACTATCGAGTTATTCAAAAGTTGCCAGAACCAAAGAGTTTAGATGCGGCTAGAGGTACATTGGTTCATACGATTCTTGAGGAACTCCTTGCTCAGCCTGCAACTGATCGCACTCTAGAAGTAGCAATCGCAAGGGCACCTATTCATTGGCAAGCACAGAAGAACGAAGACCCTGAACTAAGCGCAGCGGTCCCGGACGATAAAGAGTGGCTAGACCGCGTCAATAGTCTTCTTACCTCTTACTTCTCAATTGAGAATCCACAGGCTTTCGAACCTACGCATCTTGAGGAACATCTAGAGCTAGACGAAGAAGACTCACTCTTGCTTCACGGTTATGTTGATCGTATCGATGTTGCACCAACCGGCGAAGTTCGTATCGTTGATTACAAAACCGGCAAGTCACCGCGGGCTGGATACGAAGAGAAAGCTCTCTTCCAACTTAGGTTCTATGCCTTGCTCTGGTATCGCATACATGGCGAGATTCCACGTTTGTTGCAACTTCTCTATTTAGGTGATCAAAAGATATTAAAGAGCTCTCCCACCGAATCAGAGATACTCGCTGCAGAGAAGAAAGCTTTACAGGTTGGTAAAGAGATCAAAATTTCAATCGAAAAAGATTTCTGGCCTACACAAAAATCGAAGTTATGCGATTGGTGTGCCTTTAAAGATATTTGCCCTGCATATAAGAGTTAATTACCAGTTTAAGTAAAGCTCTTTAAGTTTTTCAAAACTTAACTCTTCCAAGGAATGAACAATCTTGGTCTGTGCATCTTCGGCAATCTTTACTAAATGTGGAACGGCGATCACGCGCGCGCCACTCGCCTGCGCTGCTTTAACTCCAGTTGCTGAATCTTCAAGAATTAAACAATTTGCAATATCAACTCCAAGAAGTGATGCCGCCTTCAGGTAACCCTCTGGATTTGGCTTTGTCTCTTTCACGTCATCAGATGAAATAGTCATGCGAAATGGCGTTGGTTGTACGTGGCTGAGCGCTGCATCAACAATAATTCGCGGGCTGGCGGATACGAGAGCTAATGGAATACTCGCTTCACTTAATTGCCCCAAGAGAGACTTTGCACCTGGCATAAAGTCGGCGAAGTTTCGAACTTTGGTTGCCATGAGATCGACAATCGCGTTATGAAAATAAGGGCCATCTTTAGCGCCATTGCAAACATCAGACATGTACTGGCCGACTCGCCATAACGGACCACCTAAGCAAGCAGCTTGATCTTCCGTGGTCCAGGTATAGCCATGTGGCGCGGTTAATTCGATTTCAGCTTCGAGCCATTGTGGCTCAGAATTGATTGTTAGGCCATCCATGTCGAAGAAGATTGCATCGAAGAAGTCGCTCGCCATGCGCGAAAGGTTACCTTAAGGTGTTCCCATGCAAATTCATCAGTTACCTCAACTGCGAAAGCCTGTTGCAATTTTGGCTTTCAATGGCTGGAACGATGCCGGTGAAGCTGCAACTGGCGCAATCTCGCATTTGATGGGTGCTTTCGGCAACCAAGAGGTCCTTGTAGCTGAAACCAGTTCTGAAGATTATTACGACTATCAACAAATTCGTCCTATGGTTTTCATGGACAATTCCAGAATCAGACAATTGAAGTGGCCACAGACAAATGTTTATGCGCTACTTACGCCACATTTGGATTTTGATATTCTTCTTGTGAAAGGTCCTGAACCTTCTTTCAAATGGCAAACTTTTACAAGTGAGCTCTTGGATCTATTCGATGATCTTGAGGTTGAACTAGTAGTTACCTTGGGCGCGCTTCTTGCTGATACTCCCCACACTCGCCCCATCACAGTAACTGGAACAAGTTCTAATCCAGAACTCTCTGCCCGTATTGGGTTTGAAGTCAGTCGCTATGAAGGGCCAACTGGAATCCTCGGCGCAATTCAAGACGCATGTCAGAGACGTGAAGTTGATGCATTCTCACTCTGGGCCGCTATTCCACATTACGCCGCTGGATCTCCATCGCCAAAAGCGAGCATGGCTCTTATCGAAGAGCTCGGTGATTACTTTGAAATTACTTTCCCGGTCGGAGATTTACCTGAAGCAAGTAAAGCTTGGGAAATTGCAGTTACTCAATTAGCAGAGGAAGATTCCGAAATCAGTGAGTATGTCAAGCAACTAGAAGCTGATAAAGATGATTTGGATTTAGAAGAGACAACTGGTGAAGAAATTGCTAAAGAGTTCGAGAGATTCTTACGCAGACAGAGTGATTCCGAGTAATCCGTCGATTACAGATTTAAGCAATTGTGCGTCTCCACCACTACCCTCGGTTGCAACCCAGCTATTGATAGCAGCAATTGCATCAGCGCTCTTTAAATCATCAGCTAGAAAATCGTAAATGGCGCTAACTAAGACATCTGTATCCGGGATCGAGCCACTAGAAAGTTTGTTGCTTAAAGCAGCTAGTTCGCGTTCTGCAATCTCGGTTTCATTGCGCAACCACATGTATTCCTGGCAATAAGGTCGCTTAAGAAGCGCCCAACGAATTGCCATTGGATTGACTCCTGCTTCGATTAATTTCGAAACAAAGACCAGATTGCCGCGAGATTTACTCATCTTCTCGCCATCTAAACCGATAAGCGCTGCATGCAAGTAAGCGCGTGCAAAAACTTTCCCGGTTAAGAGTTTTACCTGCGAAGCTGACATCTCATGGTGCGGGAAGATCAGGTCTTTTCCGCCTCCTTGGATATCTATAACGTAATCAGTATCAGCCTCTGCGTACTTCAGTGCGATTGCAGCGCATTCAATATGCCAACCTGGGCGTCCATCGCCATAAATCGAAGGCCAGGCCGGTTCACCTTCTCTATGAGCCAACCAGAGCAGCGCATCTAATGGATCCCGCTTGCCTGATCTCTTTGGATCACCACCGCGTTCTGCGAATATTTCAAGCATCTCGCTTTCAGGCAAATGAGATTCGCTACCGAAATCACGGTCAGCATGAACTTCAAAGTACTTATCTGCATCAACGTCATACACAGATCCAGCCTTATCTAGCTTCGCAATAGCTTCGACGACATCAGGAATAGCATCCACGGCGCCTTCATAATGCGAAGGAGGCAATACGCGTAGCAATTCCATATCTGAGCGGAAGAGATCGATTTGCGAATGCGCCAAATCTTTCCAGTCAACGCCGTCACGATTTGCGCGTTCTAATAGCGGGTCATCGATATCTGTAATATTTTG
Source organism: Candidatus Nanopelagicales bacterium (assembly GCA_041311445.1). Lineage (GTDB taxonomy): Bacteria > Actinomycetota > Actinomycetes > Nanopelagicales > Nanopelagicaceae > ZLKRG08. The sequence continues at coordinate 7,146 of JBFYJK010000039.1, read as the reverse complement.
AATGTAATTCACTTCAGCACCGAGTGCACGCCAGTAACGATTTACTAAATCAAAAGTTAGATACGTTGCTGCATGACCTAGATGTGTTGCATCGTAAGGCGTAATTCCACAGACATACATCTGATATTTGGATTTAATCGGTAACGTTACTAAACCCTGGGCAGCGGTTGAATAAATTGTGAGTGGTTTTGTTGCATTCGGGATTACGGGATATGCAACCGATGGCCAACTCTTCATGCCATTATTCTAATGTAGATAATTAAAATGGTGGCCAAGGTATAGCGGGCCAATCCGTTGGAGGAAGTGGGAATTTACCTGCTTGCAAAAGGTTTGCGATCCGCTCTTCCATCGCCGCTATCTCGGAGTTGGTTAATAGACCCTCTAGTTTTTCCGCGATTCCCTGTACTGATCTTAATTTGTCCAACTCTTCAGCGGTGAGCGGTAAGTCTGCAAACTGCCAAAGCACGGTGCGCAATTTATAGTCTTCATGAAAAGTAACACCATGATCGCAACCAAATATCTCCTTGCCGGAATAAAGAAGATGTCCAATCTTGCGATCAGTGTTATTGATAACTGCATCAAGTAGCGCAATTTTTCGCAATTGCGGAGAGCTTTCTAAATACCTCTCGCCTACCTCTTCTGCATCTTCAATCCATAACTGAAGTGATCCATCACCGAAAGGCCCTTCACGCAAGATTGTCGGAGGAACACAATGTAAAGCCAACTCTTCACTAAGAATGTAAGCAGCAACCTCACGCCAAGCTAAATGGCCATCCGGAAAGTCCCATAGAGGACGTTCTCCAGCAATTGGTTTGTAGATTGCAGTAACGTCACCGACTTTGCAATAAATAGATGCATTTGATGCATCAACAATACGACCGACAATTTCAATTTCGCCGTTTTGCAGCTCCTGCAATTTATCTGCGATAGCCATTTGCCCTTGGACATAAATGTCCGTCTTTGTTGATTGGTAATCCGCAGAATGGACAAGGTGCGCGGCCGGCAGAGACGATCTTTCGAGCTTGAGAGACGAAAGCGTGAGCGATGTCAGGTGACATCTTTATACGGAAACGTGCAGGACCGTCTGCTTCATCGAATGGAACAAGGTCGTTATCGCCCTCTTCGATCTCTTGCAGTTCAAGTGAAACCTGTTCACTCTCGCCCAGCCAAACAATTCCAATAACACCGACCTGAAACTCAGGAAATAGCGGTACTTCTAAATTGACTGCAATTACGTTCTCGAAGCGATAATCGGCCGCTTTAAGTTCGCCGATCAACATTGCTATTCGATCAGCAAGTGCAGCAACTTGGCCCTTATCAATGGCAAAACTATGCACTGAGCTCTGAAATTTAGTTTGCAGATAGAACTCTCGTTCGCCTGGTTGGCCAATAGTTCCAACAATGAAGCTATCTACCGGATCCAGCTCTCTATTTGTCACTTCATCAACTCGCTTGCTTTTGAATACAAGTCATTAACGGTTAAGACTTTTAAAGAGTTTCCGTCTCGTTCCAGAACCGAAATGCTTGCATTGTCGATCTCTAACTTGTCGATGTTATCTAGATGCGAACCTAGTGCATGTAAAACTAAACTTTTGACTACATCACCATGGGTTGCAATCAATACGTTCTTGGATTTTGTTTTGATGTGACGATCCAAACCTGCCAAAGCTCGAGTCTGCACTTCAGGCAGAGTTTCGCCATTCGGGAAACGCACTGACGCTGGGTGCTTATGTATCTCGCGCCAGGCTTTATTACGTTGCAAAGTTGAAAACTTCTTACCTGTCCAATCTCCATAATCAACTTCTTGAAACGCTTCTGCTATCTCTGGGTTTTGGTGAAATTCTGCAATGGTCTCCAGGCAACGCTGTATTGGGCTCGAGATAATTTGATCAAATTTTGCACCCTGTAGGCGGAGATTTAGCGCGGTTCGCTGGAGTGAGCCCTTTTTGGATAACGCGATCGCATCCATTCTGCCAGCCAGAAAACCTTTGTCATTGGCTACAGACTGTGCGTGACGCAACAAGAAAATTCGAGACATTAGAGCGAAAGGTTAATGCAGGGGCGCACTATTCGTCTAAGTTCGCTTCGTGGAATTAAGACGAGCTGGCGCGACAGGTTTGAATCTCTCCCGCCTTGGTCTCGGCACCATGATGTGGGGTCGCGATACCGATGAGCACGAAGCAGCAGATCAGGCCAGAGCATTTCTAGATGCAGGTGGTAATTTCATTGATACCGCCGCTGTTTATGGCGCCGGTGACTCTGAAAAGGTTATTGGCGGTTTAGTAGGTTCACTCTTCAAGCGCGATGAGGTCGTAATCGCAACCAAAGGTGGAATTACCTTTGTCGATGGCGTTCGAACAGTGAATACCTCTCGTGGCGCTCTTCTAGCTGAACTAGATGCTTCGCTTAAGCGACTTGGTACAGATTACGTTGATTTGTGGCAGGTTCATACCTGGGATGAGAACACTCCATTGGATGACACTTTGTCTGCGTTAGAAAGTGCATATCAATCTGGTCGAGCACGTTATGTTGGCATTAGTAATTACTCTGGTTGGCAGACTGCTCGTGCTGTGACCAAGCAAGAGTTACGTGCACCTATCGCTACAACGCAAAATGAATACTCACTATTAAATCGCGAGATCGAAAATGAAATTCTTCCCTGTGCAACAGAGTTGAATGTTGGGTTACTTGCCTGGTCTCCTCTGGGTCGTGGGGTATTGACTGGCAAATACCGTAACGGAGTTCCATCTGATTCACGCGGTGCAAGTCCGCATTTCGCTGGACATGTTGAACCGTACTTAGATGAGCGTTCACAGAGAATTGTCGAGGCGGTACAAGTTGCGGCGGATGGTCTTGGTTATTCGCCACTAGAAGTTGCACTTGCATGGGTACGAGATGCGGTTGGCGTTACAAGTGCAATCGTTGGAGCTCGCACCAGTGCACAGCTACGAGGAATTTTAAGAAGCGAAGAGATCTCACTTCCTGGCGTTGTCCGCCAAGCTCTTGATGAAGTTAGCTGTTAAGTAAGAAATCTTCTAAAGCTTTAACGCCGAAATCCAAAGATTCAAGTGGAATTCGCTCGTCAACTCCATGGAATAACGCCATGAAATCTAGATCTGCTGGAAGTTTCAAAGGCGAGAAGCCGTAGCCAACAATTCCCAACTCACTAAGCGCTTTGTTATCTGTTCCGCCACTCATTAAGTAAGGAACTGGAATTCCTTCAGGATCTAATTTGAGGATCGCAGCTTTCATTGCATCAACAAGCGGTCCTTCGAATGGAACTTCTAACGCGATGTCATGAGTAACTGTTTCGATCTTGATATCTGGGCCAACAATCTGCGCAATTGTTGCGTTGAGTGCATCTTCGTGACCTGGCAAGAAACGCCCATCCACAACTGCACTCGCCTCTTTAGGAATGACGTTTGCTTTATATCCCGCTTCTAGCATCGTTGGATTCGCAGTGTTCTGCAGAGTTGCCGCAATCATGCGCGCAACCGATGGAATCTCAACTAAGAATTCACGATAATCGTCGCCCAATGGACGACCAAGTGCATCTGCGATTGCCGTGAAGAGTTCTTTAACCGCATTGGTATATGTCTGTGGCCATTCGTGGCTTCCCAATTTAGCAACCGCCGAAGTAAGTGCAGTTACTGGATTCTGATTGTTAATGAATGAACCATGACCTGCTTGTCCGTAAGCTGTCAGCTTCACCCAATGAATTCCCTTTTGGGCAGCTTCAATCATGTAGAGACGCTTTCCATTTGAAAGCGTTACTGAGAATCCGCCAACTTCTGAAACTGCCTGATTGCAACCTGCGAAAACTTCTGGATGTTCTTTAACCATATAACGAGAACCGTAAGTTGAACCCGCCTCTTCATCCGCAAAGAAAGCGAGAACGATATTGCGAGGAGGCTTAACACCAGTGCGCGCCCAATTGCGGACAATCGCAAGAATCATTGCGTCAACATTCTTCATATCAACCGCGCCACGGCCCCAGATCGCGCCATCTTTGATCTCTGCGCTAAATGGATCAACTTGCCATTCCTCAGCAGCTGCAGGAACTACATCGATATGACCATGAAGAACTAGACCAGGACGAGAGGCATCAGCGCCTTCAATATTCGCAATTACATTGCAACGGTTCGGCGCAGATTCATAAATCTTTGCCTCAATGCCAACCTCTGCAAGAGATGCCACAACATATTCAGCAACGGCGCGTTCGTCGCCCTTACCTTCGCCGTAATTAACGCTCGGAATGCGAATTAATTCTTGACAGATACGGATTGCTTCGTCAGTTATTGATTGGCTATTAGTGTTGCTCATAGCGTGATTCTCTCCTACAAACGCTGCTTTTGCTTGGGTTTTTGATGTGAAGTAAAGTGTCCACCTCAGAGTAATCACCAGTCCGGGTGGCGAAATTGGTAGACGCGCAAGCTTGAGGTGCTTGTGGCCGCAAGGCCTTAGGGGTTCAAGTCCCCTTTCGGACACTCAAGTAGTTGACGCGGAATCTCTGCCTTGCCGACATGTAAGGGCATGTAAGGACATGTAGGGTAGGCGCCATGAACAAAGAGCAACTCCGTTCCTTAATCCGCGATATTCCAGATTATCCATCTCCAGGAATTCTCTTCCGCGACATCACCCCACTCCTTCGTGATGGCCAAGCTTTAACTTCTGTAGCGGAATTGATGAGCGCAGAAGATCCAAGCGCACAGTTGATCGCTGGAATCGAAGCACGTGGTTTCTTCTTTGCAGCGGCTATCGGTGTACAGAGCAAGCGTGGCGTAATTCCAATTCGCAAAGCTGGAAAGTTGCCACACGATGTACATCGTCAAGAGTATGGTCTTGAGTACGGCAAAGATGTAATTGAAATTCATAAGGATGCCGCAAAGCCAGGTGAAACAGTTCTCTTGGTTGACGATGTTTTGGCAACCGGTGGCACTTTGATCGCTGCGATTAAGTTGATTCAAGCGACTGGCGCAGTTGTCACCAGTGTTGGAGTTCTCTTAGAGATCGCTGCACTCGGCGGTCGCGAGAAGCTTCAAGCAGAATTTCCTGATATCGCAATTCACGCGATTTATATCGTCTAATAGGTTTAATAGGACAAATTGGAAAATATAAATGGCTGAACTCGTCTATTACTGCGGCACGATGGATTCTGGTAAATCCACCCTTGCGCTGCAGACTGCTCACAATCACGAAACTCGTGGGCGTAACGGACTGATCTTCACGAATAAGGATCGCGCCGGCGAAGGTCTAATCTCTTCTCGTCTTGGCTTACAGAAGAACGCCATCGAAGTAGATACCGATCTAAATATTCATAGACTCACCATCGAGCGCATGTCACTCGGAGAGCGAATCGACTTCATCATTTGCGATGAAGCGCAGTTCTACTCTGAACGCCAAATCGAAGAGCTAGCGATGATTGTTGATGGCCTCGGTATCGATGTGTATGCATTCGGCATTTTGGCTGATTTCCGTACCAAGCTCTTCCCTGGCTCTGCCAGACTTGTTGAATTAGCGGATCGCGTTGAGACTTTGCAGGTTCGAGCGCTCTGCTGGTGCGGTGAACCAGCTACACATAATGCTCGTGTGATTAATGGTTCTATGGTTACCGAAGGCGAACAGGTTGTTGTTGGTGATACCAACAGCGCAGATGAAGTTGCATATGAAGTTCTATGCCGCAGACACCATATGCGAAAGATCAATGCACGTGCATCACAAGCGACTCACACTTCACCGCCAACACTGCCTTTCCAAGATTAGTTAGTTTCGTTATTTCTTAGGAGTTATCAATGAAAGTTAAAGGATTAGCCGCTCAAAGTGCAGGTGCTTCACTACAGCCATTTGAATTCGAGAGACGAGCAATTGGCGCGAATGATGTCGCTTTCAAGATTACCTATGCGGGTATTTGTCACTCTGACATTCATCAAGTTCGTGAGGAATGGGGTCCATCAATATTCCCGATGGTTCCGGGCCACGAAATCGTGGGCATCGTTTCCGAAATTGGCTCCTCTGTAACTAAGTTCAAAGTCGGAGATCGCATTGGAGTGGGCGTATTTATCGATTCATGTCGCAAATGCGAACCTTGCAAATCTGGACTTCAACAATATTGCGATGAAGGCATGACCGGCACATATAACGGTATGGAGCGCGACGGAAAGACAGTGGCATACGGTGGCTACTCAAATGGCTTTGTTATAGATCAGGATTACGCTGTCACGATTCCAGCTAATCTCGATATGGCTGGAGTTGCGCCATTGCTATGTGCAGGAATAACGCTCTTCTCTCCTATTAAGCACTTCAAAGTAGCTCCAGGTATGAAGGTAGCCGTAATGGGACTCGGCGGCCTTGGACATATGGGTGTTAAGTTCGCAGCAGCAATGGGCGCTGAAGTAACTGTGCTTTCACATAGCGCTAACAAACGTGAGGACGCGCTAAAGATGGGCGCTTCCGATTTTCGAGTAATTAAAAATCCAGAAGATTTGAAACCGCTTGCTCGTAAATTCGATCTGATTTTAAATACTGTTTCGGCGATGGTTGATATCAATGCCTACTTGGGCACTTTGAAGATCGATGGAACCTTGGTGGTAATCGGTCTACCTGATGGACCTTACAAAGTTTCAGCCGGTGCGATGTTAAATGGACGTAAGTCTTTAACAGGTTCGATGATTGGTGGCATGCCAGAACTGCAAGAAATGCTTGATTTCGCTGGGAAACATAACATTGTCAGCGACGTGGAAGTTATTAACGCAGATTACGTTGATAAAGCGTATGAGCGCACCGTTGCAAGTGATGTGAAATATCGCTTCGTGATTGATACTTCTACAATCTGAAATTCAATTAGATCAAGCTATGGAAAAGTGCCGCGATTAGCGGTGCAAGAAATAGCGATGGTAAGAGATTTCCAACTGGAATATCTTTGATTCTTAGCAGTCTGAAACCGATCGCCAAGAGAAGGATGCCACCGGTGATGGTCATCGCATCGACCTGGTAATCGCGCATTACATTGCCCAAGAAGAGGCCAGTTACCGTCCAGAGCCCCTGATAAACACCTACTGATATCGCAGATGCCGCTACTCCCCAACCCAAACTTGATGCGAAAGCTATCGATGCGAAACCATCAAGAACAGACTTAAGAGTTAACTG
>JBFYJK010000026.1:0-7213 GCA_041311445.1 Candidatus Nanopelagicales bacterium | reverse complement strand
AATCTGCAATCAACATCTGCGATGTGCGAAGGCTCTATGGTCGCGGACATCATCGGTGCAGTTGCATCAATCGATCCAGTTATGGGAGGTGTTGATCGCTAATGAGTATTGAAATGTTTTCAGATTCAGATTACGCAGTAATTGATTCGATTATTTCTCGTTACCCACGTAAGCGCTCTGCAATCATGCCGTTGTTGCACTTTGTGCAATCTAAAGCAGGTTACGTAACCAACGAAGGAATCGAAATGATTTCTTCTAAGTTAGAGATCGAAACAGCTGAAGTAACAGCGGTTTCTACCTTCTATACCCAGTATTTAAAGCACCCAGCGGGCGAATATCACGTTGGCGTCTGCATCAACACACTCTGTGCAGTCATGGGCGGAGATGCAATTTGGGAGAGCGTTTCAGAACATCTTGGAATCGGTAACCACGAAGTTACAGCAGATGGAAAAGTTTCTCTAGAACGCATCGAGTGCAACGCAGCTTGTGATTACGCACCTGTGGTTATGGCTAACTGGGAGTTCTACGACAACATGACACCGCAGAAGACCAAAGATTTGGTTGATGGTGCACGTAACGGAAATCCTCCAGCACCAACTCGTGGTCCAAACAAACTTCCAACATTCAAAGAGAATTCACGCGTTCTTGCAGGTCTAGATGATGGTCTCGCACATGAAGGTGTTTCTGCAGGTGAAGCTTCACTTCTTGGTTTGAAACTTTCTAAGGAAGGCAAATAATGTTAAAGCCAGTACTTAGTGCAAATTGGGATGAGAAAGATTCATTCACAATTGATGGCTACAAGCGCCATGGTGGTTACGAAGCCGCAAAGAAAGCTTTGTCCATGGATGCAGATGCTGTTATCCAATTAGTAAAAGATTCTGGTCTTCGCGGTCGCGGTGGCGCAGGTTTCCCAACCGGCATGAAGTGGGGATTCATCCCACAGAACGACGGCAAGGAACATTACTTAGTTGTTAATGCTGACGAATCAGAGCCAGGTACATGTAAGGACATGCCATTACTTATGGCAAACCCACACGTACTTATCGAAGGCATGATCATCGCTTCATATGCGATTCGCGCAAAGCATGCATTCGTTTATCTTCGCGGCGAAGTTGCACACGTTGCACGTCGCGTTAACGCAGCAATTGCAGATGCATACAAAGCTGGTTACCTCGGCAAGAATATTTTCGGAACCGGCAACGATCTAGAACTAACTCTTCACATTGGCGCAGGTGCTTATATCTGCGGCGAAGAGACTGCGCTTCTTGATTCACTCGAAGGTTTCCGCGGCCAACCACGTCTGCGCCCACCATTCCCAGCTATTGCTGGTCTTTATGCGCGTCCAACTGTAGTTAATAACGTTGAATCTATTTCAGCCGTTCCTGCAATCGTGGCAAACGGTGCAGATTGGTATCAGCAATTCGGAACTGAGAAGTCAAAGGGCATGACTCTTTATTCGCTTTCAGGTCACGTTGCTAATCCAGGACAGTTCGAAGCTCCACTCGGAATCACACTTCGCCAACTTCTAGATATGTCAGGCGGAATGCGCGCTGGACATAAGTTGAAGTTCTGGACACCTGGCGGATCTTCAACACCAATGTTCACTGAAGAGCATCTTGATGTTGCACTTGATTACGAAGGTGTTGGCGCTGCAGGTTCAATGCTCGGCACTAAAGCACTTCAGATTTTTGATGAAACAACTTGCGTTGTACGTGCAGTACTTCGTTGGGTTGAGTTCTACAAGCATGAATCTTGCGGAAAGTGCACACCATGCCGTGAAGGTACTTGGTGGTTAGTACAAGCAATGAAGGACATCGAAACCGGCAAAGCAACAGAAGCAGATCTAGATAAATTGCTAGATCTCTGCGACAACATTCTTGGTCGTTCATTCTGTGCACTTGCAGATGGTGCGGTTAGCCCAGTTGCATCTTCAGTAAAGCATTTCCGTGATGAATACATCGCACACATTAATAACAAGGGTTGCCCATTCGACCCTGTTGCTTCAACTCTATTTGCGGGAGAACTTGCATGACAACACAAGCAGAGACACCGGCAGTAGAAGCTGTTGAAATGATTGCCGTTGTTATCGACGGTTTTGAAGTTTCAGTACCAAAAGGCACATTAGTAATTCGTGCTGCAGAGAAGCTTGGAATTCAGATTCCACGTTTCTGCGATCACCCACTTCTTGATCCAGTTGGCGCATGTCGCCAGTGCTTAGTTGATATCGAAATCAACGGACGTAAATTCCCTAAGCCGCAGGCATCCTGCACCATTCCAGTTGAAGCAGGAATGATCGTAAATACTCAATTGACCTCATCTGTTGCTGATAAAGCGCAGAAGGGAATCATGGAGTTTTTGCTGGTAAATCACCCACTTGATTGCCCAGTTTGCGACAAGGGTGGCGAATGCCCGCTTCAAAACCAAGCGATGGCTAATGGAAATCCAGAGTCTCGCTTTACTGGTTACAAGCGCACATTTGAGAAGCCAATCAATATCTCCTCACAAGTTCTACTAGATCGCGAACGTTGCGTTCTATGTGCACGTTGCACTCGCTTTGCAGATCAAATCGCAGGCGATCGCTTTATTACTTTGAACCAGCGCGGTGCGTTGCAACAAGTTGGTATCTACGAAGAGCAGCCATTTGAATCTTATTTCTCTGGAAATACGGTTCAGATCTGTCCAGTAGGTGCGCTAACTGGTGCGACTTATCGTTTCCGAGCTCGTCCATTTGATTTAGTTTCAACTCCATCTGCTTGCGAACACTGTGCATCAGGTTGCGATATGCGTACCGATGTTCGTCGTGGCAAGACACTTCGTCGTTTAGCTGGAGAAGATCCATCTGTTAACGAAGAATGGAATTGCGATAAGGGTCGTTGGGCATTTAAGTATGTAACTGCGCAAGATCGCATCACTACACCACTTGTACGTAATGCAGCAGGCGAATTAGTTCCAGCATCTTGGCCAGAAGCTCTTGAAGCTGCGGCGGCTGGTTTAACTGCAGGTCGTTCGGCAGTTCTTGTTGGTGGCCGTGCAACTACAGAAGATGCATATGGTTATTCAAAGTTTGCTCGCGTAACACTCGGAACCAATGACATTGATTTCCGTTCACGTGTTTCAAGCGATGAAGAGCGTGCATTCTTTGCAAGTAACGTAATTGGCAACCAAACAACTTACCGCGATATTGATTCAGCGGATCAAGTTGTATTAGTTGCATTCGAACCAGAAGAAGAATCACCAATCGTCTTCTTGCGTTTGAATAAAGCAACTCGCAAGAAGGGCCTAAAGGTTCATGCGGTTGCATCAAAGCTTTCCATCGGCAACGAGAAGTTGAAATCAAACTTCATCTGCGTAGCTCCGGGCAATGAAGTAGCTGGCTTAGCTGGCCTTACTTTGACCGAGAAATCAGTGATTTTGGTAGGCGAACGCGCTGCTGAAACTGCTGGTCTATTAAGCGCAGTTGCAGGACTTGCTTCACGTAGCAACGCAAAGCTTGCTTGGATACCACGTCGCGCAGGCGAACGTGGCGCTATCGAAGCTGGCGCAATTGCAAACCTTCTTCCAGGTGGTCGTCCAGTATCTGATGCTGCAGCTCGCGTAGATGTTGCAGCGGCGTGGGGAGTTCACGGACTTCCTGAAGAGCGCGGACTTTCTACCGATGAAATTTATGCAGCAGCAGCGAGTGGCGAAATCAATGCGCTTCTTGTTGGTGGCGTAGATCCACTTGATGGAGCAAATCCAGATGTTGCACTAAATGCGCTACACAACGTATTCGTGGTTTCACTTGAAATGCGTCCATCAGCTGTAACCGATCGTGCAAACGTCGTGCTACCTGTGGCAGCAGTTGCAGAGAAGAGCGGATCATTCCTTAACTGGGAAGGTCGCGGTCGTAGCTTTGAAGCAGCAGTTACAGATTCGATTCAACGTAGCGATGTTCGCGTGCTGTCCGCACTTGCAGATCAGATTGGTCGCAAGATTGGAATCTCAACAGTTGCACAAGCAGCTGCTGAGCTAAATTCAATCGGTACATGGGATGGCGCAAAGGCTGAATTCGGCGGCGTAAATGCAGCCTCTGCAAATTCAGTCTCTGGCGATCAAGCAATTCTTACTTCATGGCGCCGACTACTAGATAACGGTTCACTTCAAGACGGCGAAGCAAATCTCGCTGGAACAGCTCGTAAGACCGTTGCTGTAATTTCACCAAAGCGTGCAGATGCAATTGGTGTTAAAGATGGCGATTTAGTGAAGGTATCTAATTCAAATGGCGCAGTGGTGCTACCAGTACTGATTGAAGCAATTCATGACGATGCTGTTTGGGCGCCACGTAACTCTGCAGGATCTGAGTTGCTACGCACCTTAGGTGTTGCATCAAATTCAGTAGTAACGGTGGTGAAAGCATGAATTCATTAACAAATGCTCAACTAATCGCTAACGATCCAGGCTGGTTAATCGCGGTAAAAGCGCTACTTACCTTCGTGGTTCTAGTGGTTTTCACGCTGTTGGCTATCTGGTGGGAGCGTCGCTTCATCGGCTTTATGCAGGAACGTCCAGGACCAAACCGCACCGGCCCACAAGGTCTTTTGCAATCTTTGGCAGACGGCGTAAAGCTGGCACTTAAGGAAGACATCATTCCGAAAGCTGCAGATAAAGTTGTATTCATTCTTGCGCCAATTATTAGCGCATCTACTTGCTTTATGTCATTTGCAATCATGCCAATGACTGGCGAAGTTAAGATGTTCGGCAAGACCACTGCAATGCAGATGACAGATCTTCCAATCGGCGTTCTTTACGTACTCGCTGTTGCATCTGTTGGTGTTTACGGAATTGTTCTTGCAGGTTGGTCTTCAGGTTCTACCTATCCACTTCTTGGTGGACTTCGTTCAAGTGCACAAGTTATTTCATATGAAGTTGCAATGGGTCTCTCACTTGTTGCGGTCTTCATCTACTCAGGTTCAATGTCTACAGGTGACATTGTTGCTGCGCAGAACAAGTGGTGGAACGTGGTAGTTCTCTTCCCATCATTCGTTATTTACCTAATCTCAATGATCGGCGAGACAAACCGCGCACCATTCGACTTAGCAGAAGCTGAAGGCGAACTTGTTGGTGGTTTCCATACCGAATATTCATCATTGAAGTTCGCGCTCTTCTTCTTGGGCGAGTACATCAACATCGCAACAGTTTCAGCGCTTGCAACCACACTCTTCTTCGGCGGCTACCACGCACTTCCAGGTCTTGGATTTACTAATACTTGGTTAGGTGGTTGGTTCGGCATGGTCTGGTTCTTCGCAAAGGTCTGCTTCTTCTTCAACATCTTCGTTTGGGTACGCGCAACTTTGCCTCGTATTCGTTACGACCAATTTATGAAGTTTGGCTGGAAGGTATTAATTCCATCTTCATTAATTTGGATCATCGTTGTAGCAACACTTCGCGCACTCTCAGCTAACGGAGCTTCACGCTTTGTAATCGCTGGTTTTGCAGGCGGAGTAGTACTAGTAATCATGGCTTTGAGCTCAGCATGGGATAAGGCGAAGGAGAAGGCGAAAATTCAACCTGAATTTGATGTCGCAGCTCCTTCATTCCCAGTGCCAAAGATGCCAACTTCAAAGGAGGTTAACTAATGTCAGAGTTAGAACCGAAAAAGTTCGACATCGATAAAGTTTCAACTGCACCAGTTGCACCTGCTCGTGAAGGTTCACTTCTAGAACAGGCAAAGGGTTTCTGGGTAACACTTCGTAATGTTGGTCGCCCACAGATTACTGTTGAGTATCCAGAAGTTAAAGCTCCAACCGAAGAGCGTTTCCATGGTCGCCACCAACTAAATCGTCACCCTGATGGTTTAGAGAAGTGCGTTGGCTGCGAACTTTGTGCATGGGCATGTCCTGCAGATGCGATCTACGTTGAAGGTGCAAATAACACCGACGCAGAACGCTTCTCTCCAGGCGAGCGTTACGGCAAGGTTTATCAAATCAATTATCTTCGTTGCATCTTCTGCGGACTTTGCATCGAAGCTTGCCCAACACGTGCGCTGACAATGACTAATGAATATGAATTGGCAGATCGTTCACGCGATCAGTTGATCTTTGAAAAGGATGATCTACTAGCGCCACTTCGTAGCGGCATGTTGCAGCCTCCACATCCAATGTATCCAGGTACAGATGAAGGCGATTACTACAAGGGCAAAGTTACAGAAGCGCATCCAAGTCAGGAGGCGAAGTAATGAACTTTCTTCTAGAGAATATTGGCAAGACTGCAACCCCTGAAGCAGTTCAGTTCTACATCATGGCTCCGCTTGCGATTGCAGCAGCGCTTGGCATGTTGATTGTTAAGAAAGCTGTTCACTCAGCAATCTTGATGGCATACGTAATGCTTAGCTTGGCCTTCTTCTACATTGCGCAAGATGCACCGTTCCTTGGAATCGTACAGATCGTGGTTTACACCGGTGCAGTAATGATGCTCTTCCTATTTATCTTGATGCTTGTTGGCGTTGATTCAAAGGAATCACTAGTAGAGACCATCAAAGGCGTGCGTTTTACAGCGATTTCAGCCTCTTTGGGCATCGGTTTGATGTTGGTAGCTCTAATCGGCAAGGCAACTTTCGGTTTCCAAACTGTCGGGCTTAAGAGTGCAAATGCAGATGGAAATGTTCAAGCAATTGCTTACAAACTTTTCTCAACTTATGTATGGGCTTTCGAAGTCGTATCTGCTCTTCTAATTACTGCAGCACTAGGTGCAATGGTCTTGGCACATAGCCAACGCGTTACACCACGTGCAACGCAACGCGAATTGGCAATCCGTCGATTCCGCGGTGAGAACCTCAACGATGCAGCTGGTAAGCCTGCTCCAGGTGTCTTCGCTCGTTACAACGGCGTTGATGTACCTGCACTTCTTCCAGACGGAACACCTGCAGTTGAATCAATCAATGACACATTAAAGGCGCGTGGCACAGTTCGCGATCCACGTGAATATGCACTTAACGAAATTGCCGATACGACAGGAGAGGAGCGCTAAATGAATCCAATTAATTATTTATATGTTGCTTCGATTCTATTCACAATCGGTGCAGTTGGAGTTGTGGTTCGCCGCAACGCAATTGTGGTCTTCATGTGTGTCGAGTTAATGCTAAATGCAGCTAACTTGGCATTCGTAACTTTCGCTCGCATCAATGGAAATCTTGAAGGCCAGATCGTGGCTTTCTTTACGATGGTCATCGCAGCTT
>JBFYJK010000016.1:0-3097 GCA_041311445.1 Candidatus Nanopelagicales bacterium | reverse complement strand
GCAACCGCAGCACAGATCGAACAGTTAAAACTTGATCTACGTGCTGGCGGCGTGAATGTTTAATGAGTAACCACCCACATCCAAATTTAGGCGAACCATCAAAGCTAGCTAAAGATGGGCTTCGTCTAGTTGCACTTGGCGGCCTTGGCGAAATCGGCCGCAACATGATGGTTTACGAATTCGACAATGAACTATTAATTGTTGACGTCGGAGTGCTCTTTCCAGAAGAGAGCCAACCAGGTATCGATTTAATTCTCCCTGATTTCTCATATATTCGTGATCGACTTGATGATGTAACTGCAATCTTCTTAACTCATGGCCACGAAGATCATATTGGCGCAGTCCCATATCTACTTCGCGAACGCGGAGATATTCCTGTTTATGGTTCAAAATTAACTCTTGCGCTAACAGCAGCTAAGTTAAAAGAGCATCGCATTACTGGCTTGATGCGCGAAATTGCAGATGGCGAGAAGGTAAAGATTGGCAGCTTCGAAGTAGAAGCAGTTGCAGTTAACCACTCAATTCCTGATGCATTAGCGCTTGCGATTAAATGCGGCGCAGGAACCGTTCTACATACAGGCGATTTCAAGATGGATCAGTTGCCACTTGATGGCCGCATTACTGATTTACGCCGCTTCGCATCTCTTGGCGAAGAGGGCGTTGACCTATTCCTGGTTGATTCAACCAATGCGGACGTTCCTGGATTTACTCCTTCTGAGCGCGAAATCATGCCTACTTTAGATCGCATTATTTCTAATACTCGCCGCCGTGTGATCGTTGCGTCTTTCGCATCTCACGTGCACCGCATTCAGCAGGTAATTGATATCGCCGTTCAAAACAATCGCAAGATTTGTTTTATTGGTCGCTCAATGGTGCGCAACATGGATATCGCTTCACGTTTGGGTTACTTAAATATTCCAGCATTCGCGATGATCGAAAAAGATGACTTAGATAAATATGGCGACAACGTGGTTCTGATCTGCACCGGCAGCCAAGGCGAACCGTTAGCTGCGCTATCTCGTATGGCATATGGCGAACACTCAATCGTGGTCGGCGATGGCGATACTGTTGTTCTTGCATCATCTCTAATTCCTGGAAATGAATCCCCGGTTTATCGCGTGATCAATGAACTTACACGTCTTGGCGCGAAGGTTGTCCATAAGGGCAATGCAATGGTTCACGTATCGGGCCATGCTGCAGCAGGAGAGTTGTTGTACTGCTACAACCTGGTAAAGCCAAAGAACGTTATGCCAGTACACGGCGAATGGCGCCACTTAAAAGCGAATGCGGAATTAGCGATCTCTGCCGGAGTTAATCGCAAGAACGCAGTGATTGTCGAAAACGGCATGGTGGTTGATTTAATCGAAGGACGTGCACAAGTTTCTGGTGCAGTGCCTTGTGGTTTTGTTTACGTAGATGCGCATTCAATCGGTGAAATTACCGAAAACACTTTGAAGGATCGTCGCATTCTTGGCGAAGAAGGTTTCATCTCTGTAGTTGTCGTAATTGATGCGCAGAAGGGCACTATCGTCGCTGGCCCTGATATTCATGCCCGCGGATTTAATGAAGATCCTGCAATGTTCGATGACGTAAAAGACCGCATTGAGAAGGCGTTAGCTGCTGCAGTGGCACAAGGCACAAACGGAACACATCAACTCTCTCAAGTTGTTCGCAAAACTATTGGCAATTGGGTGGGACAAGAGCATCGAAGAAAACCGATGATCGTTCCGCTTGTCATCGAGGTTTAAGGAGCTCTTTAATATAGGCTTGCCGGTCGTGGCTAAGCGTAAAAAAGCATCCAAATCGGTACTTTCAGTACTAGGCAGCATTTGGCGTTCCTTCGCTAAGGGGCTCGGAAACACCATTCGCTTCACCACACGCGCAGCAAAAGACTTAGATAGCGCGCATCAGCGCGATGGGGCAGCGCTCCTCTTGGTAATCATCGGGCTGGCATCTGTTGCTGGCACCTGGATGAATTCCCAATCAGCTGTAAGTCGTGCGCTCTATTCAATCTTCTATGGCGGCTTCGGTCGCGTAGGAATTTTGGCGCCGCTAGTTCTGTTTTTCTTCGCTGTTCGACTATTTAGATCTCCAGATAAGAAGCAAGAAACTGCGCGTATCACCATCGGCACAATTACTCTGCTGATCTCTGCAACTGGCCTTGCACATATGTTTAACGGTTCTGAAGGAACTGGCGCTACCGCGATGCGCCATGGTGGTGGTTGGTTAGGCTACGGCGTTACCAAACCGCTAATCGCTGTGCTTACTCCGCTACTTACTTATCCAGTTCTCTTATTGGTTTTCGGTTTCGGTTTATTGGTTGTAACTGCAACTCCATTTTCACAAGTTGCGATTCGCATTAAATCAACATTTATCTGGCTAAAGACCAAGTTGCCAAAGCGCGCTGAAGATGACGATGATGAGATGTATGAATCAGCGCCATTTGAAACTCCTTTGGTTTCGAAGTTCGAAGAGGATGAAGAAGAGTTCGAAGACGAAGATTTCGAAGCGCCAGCAGAGGAGGAGTTCGACGAAGAATTTACCGTCGAAGTTCCAAAGGCACACCCAGCTACCGCGCCAGCTGCTCGTCCAGTTCAGATGATGCTGCAACCTGACAGCAAATACGTATTGCCATCTCCTGACCTACTTAAGTCGGGACCTGCCGCAAAGGGCAAGAGCAAAGCCAACGATGCGATCGTTAGCGCGCTAACTGAATTGTTCGCAGAGTTTGAAATCGATGCACAAGTTACTGGCTTCATGCGCGGTCCAACCGTTACTCGTTACGAAGTAGAACTTGGTAACGCAGTTAAAGTCGAACGTATTACTGCGCTTTCAAAGAACATTGCATATGCAGTTGCCTCAAGTGAAGTTCGCATCTTGTCTCCGATTCCAGGTAAGTCTGCTGTCGGTATTGAAATTCCAAATACTGACCGTGAAATTGTCGCGTTAGGCGATGTTTTACGCTCAAGTGTTGCTGGCCAAGATATGCACCCAATGCTCTCTGCGCTGGGTAAAGATGTTGAAGGTAATTACATCTGCGCCAACTTAGCCAAGATGCCGCACTTATTAGTTGCTGGTGCAACAGGTGCAGGTAAGT
>JBFYJK010000113.1:0-4849 GCA_041311445.1 Candidatus Nanopelagicales bacterium | reverse complement strand
TCATCACGCTCGGCGACGAAGCGCTCACCCCTGATTCATCACGATTCTGGGATCAGGAGCACGCCTCCTTTGATAAGCAGTATTTACGAGATTATCTGGTCACCGTTTGGGATAAGCAGAGCGAACCTCCTACTATTCCGCAAGAAATAGTGGAAAAAACGGCAGCCCGATACGAAGAAGCGTTTTTCAGATTAACCGGTAAGAGGAGCTAATAATGGCAAAGATCATCGTTGAAGTTATGTTGAAACCAGAGATCTTGGATCCCCAAGGTCAGGCAGTAGCTTCAGCGCTACCTCGCCTTGGCTTTAACTTTGCCAAGAGCGTACGCCAAGGCAAGCGCTTTGAAATCGAAGTTGATGGCGAACCAAGTATGGATGCGATCAATAAAGCTGCAGAAGTTCTGCTATCTAACCCAGTTATCGAAAACTACACAGTGCGAGTTGAGAAATAATGCGTATTGGCGTTGTAACTTTTCCAGGCTCGCTCGACGATCGCGATGCGCAGCGCGCAGTCCGCGAAGCAGGCGGCGAAGCGGTTGCACTTTGGCACGGAGATTCATCATTCAATAACGTTGATGCCGTAATTCTTCCTGGCGGATTCTCTTATGGTGATTACCTGCGTTGCGGTGCGATTTCAAGATTCGCACCAGTGATGACAGATGTAATTGAAAAAGCGAAATCAGGTTTACCAGTTCTAGGTATCTGCAATGGCTTCCAGATTCTCTGCGAATCACATCTTTTACCAGGAGCTCTAACTCGCAATAAGGATCTCCACTTCATCTGCAAAGATCAAGAGTTAGAGATCCTAAACAACAAGACTTTATGGACTAGTGATTATCAAGCTGGTCAACACATCACTATTCCATTAAAGAATGGTGAAGGTTCTTTCCAATGTGATGACGAGACCTTAAACATGTTGGAATCTGAAGGACGCATTGTCGCTCGCTATGTTGGCGAGAATCCAAATGGTTCCCGCAATTTAATTGCCGGTATTACCAACGAACGAGGAAATATTGTTGGCTTAATGCCACACCCAGAGCATGCGATTGAAGATCTATGTGGCCCTGGCACTGATGGACTTGGTTTCTTTAACTCTATCTTGAAAGCGATGGTCAAGTAAATGTCGCTAGATACCGTAAAAAACGCTACAAATACGCCTGATAACAGCCAGCCATTCGCTGAGCTTGGATTGAAGCCAGATGAGTATCAGCGCATTCGCGATATTTTAAAGCGCCGTCCAACTTCTTCTGAATTAGCAATGTATTCAGTGATGTGGTCTGAACACTGTTCATACAAATCTTCAAAAGTTCACCTTAAACAATTTGGTGAGAAGGCGCCGAAATCTGATGCACTATTGGTTGGTATTGGTGAGAACGCTGGCGTTGTCGATGTTGGACAAGGCTATGCAGTTACTTTCAAAATCGAATCACATAACCATCCATCATTTGTTGAGCCTTACCAAGGTGCAGCAACTGGCGTAGGTGGCATTGTTCGCGACATTCTTACAATGGGTGCGCGCCCTGTTGCAGTTATGGATCCACTTCGCTTTGGTCCAGCAGATGCTGAAGATACTCGTCGCGTCCTGCCGGGAATTGTTTCTGGTGTTGGTGGTTACGGAAATTGCTTAGGTCTACCGAATATCGGTGGCGAAGTTATATTTGATGAAACTTATATCGGCAATCCACTAGTTAATGCGTTATGCGTTGGTGTGATGAAACATGAAGATATTAAATTGGCGAAGGCAGCAGGCGCTGGCAATCTAGTTGTGCTTTACGGAGCAAAGACCGGTGGCGACGGCATCGGTGGCGTATCGGTTCTTGCCTCTGAAACATTTGGCGAAGAAGGACCAGCAAAGCGTCCATCAGTGCAGGTTGGCGATCCATTTGCAGAGAAAGTTCTAATTGAATGTTCTCTAGAAATCTTCGCAGCTGATCTAGTCGTAGGTATTCAAGATTTAGGTGGCGCTGGACTCTCTTGCGCTACATCTGAATTGGCTTCAGGTGGCACCGGCGGCATGCAGGTCGAATTAGACCGGGTACCGCTACGCGATCCATCGCTATCTCCAGAAGAGATTTTGATGTCTGAATCTCAAGAGCGTATGTGCGCCATTGTTGAGCCTAAAAACATCGAAAAATTCATGGAAATCTGCAAGAAGTGGGATGTAACCGCCACTGTTATCGGTGAAGTTACAGATGGTGAGCGCTTAATTATTACTTGGCACGGCGAAGTAATTGTTGATGTGCCACCTCGCACTGTTGCCCACGATGGTCCGGTTTATCAGCGTCCACTTGCTAAGCCTGCATATATTGATGAAGTTGCCAAGCAGAATCTTGATCTGCCGATGCCAACTAGCGCTGCAGATATCAAGGCTGCAGTATTAAAGATTGTCTCTGCACCTAACATTGCAGATAAGTCTTGGGTTACCAATCAATATGATCGATATGTATTAGGTAATACCGTGCAATCACAGCCAGAAGACTCTGGAATGGTGCGCATCGATGAGAAGACTCACTTAGGTGTTGCAGTATCTACTGATGCAAATGCAAACTGGTCATACTTAAATCCATACGAAGGTGCAAAGCTCGCGCTTCTTGAGGCTTGCCGTAACGTAGCAACAGCGGGTGCAAAACCTCTTGCGGTTACCAACTGCCTCAATTTCGGTTCACCAGAAGATCCAGGTGTTATGTGGCAGTTTGCGGAATCTGTTCGCGGATTAGCTGATGCATGTTTAGAGATGGGACTTCCAGTTACTGGCGGAAACGTTTCTTTCTATAACCAGACAGGTGATGTTGCTATTTTGCCAACTCCCGTAATTGGTGTTCTTGGAGTGATTGATGATGTTCGTACGCGAACACCAATGTCATTTAAAGATGCAGGTCTCTCACTTTATCTAATCGGCGAAACCAAATCTGATTTTGCAGGTTCTGAGTGGGCATATCTACATGGCCAACGTGGCGGCGTGGCGCCTCATTCAGATATTCCAACTGCAATGCGCTTGAACGATCTATTGGTTGCAGGTCGCACAGAGGAAGTATTTGTAGCGGCGCACGATCTGTCACAAGGCGGATTAGCAGCGGTTATCACTGAAATGACGCTTAAAAATGGCGTTGGCGCAAAGCTCAACTTAACCAATACGGCAGTTGAACTACTTAGCGAAACACCAGGTAGAGTTTTGGTAGCAGTTAAAGATGGCGCAAAGCTAGAAGCGTTATGCGCAAAGCACTCAATCGCAGTTGCAAAGATTGGTGAAACCGGTGGCGAATCATTAGTAATTAATGATGCAACTATTTCATTAACTGAACTTCGCAAGGCATATACCGAAACTCTGCCAAAGTTGTTTGGCTAATCTTTAGATATCCAAATGACACGTAACCCGGAGGTGATGCAACAGGTGAAAGCGACTCTCGCTGAACTAGTAAAGCGCGCACCGGGTCGCGCCATTGAAGTACGAATTCCTCCTTATGCAGCCGTGCAATGCGGTGAAGGTCCAACTCATACTCGCGGAACTCCTGCAAATGTAATTGAGATGGATGCAGATACTTGGTTGGCACTTGCTAACGGAGATCTACATTGGCGCGACGCTGTTGATAGCGGCAAAGTTAGTGCTACTGGTGCACGTGCAGATTTAAGTGAGTATCTACCGATTGGAGCATCGCAATGAGACGTCCTGACGGCAAGTTAACTCATAATCTCTTTGAAGAAGATAAAGGACCACAAGATGCATGTGGCATCTTCGGTGTTTGGGCGCCAGGTGAAGAAGTCGCAAAGCTTGCTTTCTATGGTCTCTATGCGCTGCAACATCGCGGACAAGAATCTGCTGGTATCGCAACATCTGATGGCGAAAGAATTCTTATCTATAAAGATATGGGTCTAGTCTCACAAGTTTTCACCGAACACGATCTTGCAAATCTAAAAGGCCATTTAGCTATCGGCCATACCCGTTACTCAACCACTGGCAGTTCAACTTGGGTTAATGCGCAACCAACTCTGCGCCCAACTAAGTACGGCACTTTGGCCCTGGCACATAACGGAAACCTGACAAATATCGGCGATTTAATGCAGGAATTGGCTAAACACCCAGAGACTGGCATTCAGGCAACAACTGATACTGAAGTAATGTCTTCGCTGATCGCGCTTCGCGATGAGAAGAATCTTGAAGCATCTGCAGTATCAGTACTTCCGCAATTAGAAGGTGCCTTCTCTCTAGTATTTATGGACGAACACACTCTCTATGCAGCACGTGATCGCCATGGCGTACGCCCACTTGTTCTAGGAAAGTTAGAACGTGGTTGGGTAGTGGCATCTGAAACTGCTGCGCTAGATATCGTCGGTGCGGCATTTGTTCGCGAAATCGAACCAGGTGAATTCGTGGCAATTGATGAGAACGGAATTCGTTCTTTCTGCTGGCATAAGCCAGAACCTAAAGGTTGCCTATTTGAATATGTTTACCTTGCGCGTCCTGATACTCAGATTGCAGGCCGAGGTATTCATGAAACTCGCGTTGCAATCGGAGAGCGTCTGGCATCGGAGGCACCAGTTGATGCAGATTTAGTTATTCCGGTTCCAGAGTCAGGAACGCCGTCTGCAATTGGCTATGCAAAAGCTTCCAAGATTCCATACGGACAAGGTCTTGTTAAGAATTCATATGTTGGTCGTACATTTATTCAGCCATCACAAACCATCCGCCAATTAGGTATTCGACTCAAATTAAATCCACTTCGAGAAATCGTTGAAGGTAAGCGCATTGTGGTTGTTGATGACTCAATCGTTCGCGGAAATACACAACGTGCAATTGTTCGTATGCTTCGCGAAGCAGGCGCTTCTGAAGTTCATGTTCGTATCTCTTCGCC
>JBFYJK010000107.1:0-2562 GCA_041311445.1 Candidatus Nanopelagicales bacterium | reverse complement strand
TCAAGATCAATCGAGGCGGAATTCTTTTCGCTGAAGGTGATGCTGGCGATCAGGTTTATGTAGTTGTTGAAGGAAAGCTAAAGCTAGGTACTTCATCTGGTGATGGCCGCGAAAACCTTCTCTCAATCCTTGGACCTGGCGAAATGTTCGGCGAACTTTCACTATTTGATCCAGGACCACGTACTTCAACTGCAACTGCAGTAACTGATGCAAAGCTTCTATCTCTAGGTCATGAGAAGTTAATTCCATGGCTAAAAGAGAATCCAGAAGTTGCACTTAACTTGCTTGGTCGTTTAGCGCAGCGTTTACGCCGTACCAACGAAGCAGTTGGCGATTTAGTTTTCTCTGATGTTCCAGGTCGCGTTGCCAAGGCGCTTCTTGATCTAGGTGAGCGTTTTGGCAAGAAGACAGAGGAAGGTCTTTTTGTGCATCACGATCTAACTCAAGAAGAGTTAGCGCAGCTAGTTGGCGCATCTCGCGAAACAGTTAACAAGGCGCTTGCAGATTTTGCAGGTCGCGGTTGGCTAAAGCTTGATGGTCGCGCAGTATTGATTACTGACTTAGATCGTTTATCTAAGCGCTCTAAGTAATTAGACATTAAAAAAGCCCTGTCCCAACAAACTTATTTACTAATTAGTGCGAGGTTCCTCGTTAACTAACTATGATCTAAATTTGTGGGCGGGGCTTTTTTATTTAGAAACTTAAGCGATTTCTACAGTTAGTTCTACTTCAACTGGTGAGTTAAGTGGAAGCTCTGCAACGCCAAGCGCGCTTCGCGCTGCGATGCCTGCATCTCCGAAGATATGCATAAATAGCTCAGATGCACCGTTAGCAACCTGTGGCTGCGAAACAAATCCTGGTGCGCCATTTACGTAGCAAACAATGCGCACAACTTGAACGATTGAATCTACAGGTGCGACAAGCTCGACAGCCGCAAGTGCATTAAGCGCACAGATTTCAGCAAGTTGCTTAGCCTCTTCAACAGTTACATCAGCGCCGACTTTTCCGGTTTTAGCCATTTCACCATTAACTAACGGCAATTGACCCGCGGTGAAAACAACTTTGCCGGTCTTAACTGCTGGAACATATGCTGCAACTGGCTTTGCTGCTACCGGGAGAGTTAAGCCCTTTTCCGCCAATTTTGCGCGTACATCTGCCATTTATTTAACCTCTCGCTTCATGTAAGCAACTAGTGAATCTCCGCCACCAGGTGCTGGAACAACTTGTACTAATTCCCAACCTTCAGAACCCCAGGTATCAAGGATTTGCTTTGTTGCATGTGTTAACAATGGAATAGTTACATATTCAAATTTAACGCGATCTGTCATTTGTTTAACGCTTCCTTTACTAGCGATGAAACTAAAGCGCCATCTGCTTTACCAGCAACTTTTGCTTTCAATGAACCCATTACTTTGCCCATATCTGATGGACCAGTTGCGCCAACTGCAGCAATTGTCTCTGCAATTAACTTCTTAACATCATCTTCAGATAGTTGCTCTGGAAGATAGCCAGCAATCACTTCACCTTCGGCGCGTTCGGTAGCAGCGCGATCTGCACGACCACCTGCATCAAATGCCTCTGCAGCTTCGCGACGCTTCTTAGCTTCACGAGTTAATACCGTGATGATTTCAGCGTCAGAGAGTTCTTTCTTCTCTTTGCCTGCAACTTCTTCATTTGTAATTGCAGTAAGCACCATGCGGATAGTTTCGGCAACAACAGAGTTGCGTGACTTAATCGCGGTGTTTAAATCTGCTTGCAGGGTTTCCTTAAGGCTCACTTGGTGAATTCCTTTGCTACTAGCTCTGCAATCTGCGCAGTATTTAGCGCAGCGCCCTTACGTAAGTTATCTCCGCATAGGAATAGGTCGATTGAGTGCTTGTCATCGATTGACTGGCGTACGCGACCAACCCAAGTTGGGTCTGTTCCAACTACATCTGCTGGAGTCGGGAACTTCTTATTCTCTGGATCATCAAGCAGTTCAACGCCTGCTGCATTCTTAAGAACATCTTGCGCAGCCTGACGTGAAACTTCCTTTTCGAAGGTAGCGTGAACAGTTAATGAGTGAGTTGTAATCACCGGAACACGCACACAAGTAGCGGAAACCTTTAGGTTTGGCATACCTAGAATCTTGCGAGATTCATTGCGCACCTTTAACTCTTCAGATGTGTAGCCCTCTTCCTTTAATGAACCTGCCCATGGGACTACGTTCATTGCAAGTGGAGCTGGGAATGGACCAAGATCTGAAATCGCAGAGCGAACATCGCCAGCAACTGATCCAAGTTCTTTTCCAGCAACTGCTTTGATCTGATCATGTAGCGCATCAATACCAGGTTGACCTGCACCTGATGCAGCTTGGTAAGAAGAAACTACAAGTTCCTTAAGACCGAATTCGCGATTAAGTGCGCCCATTGCAACGATCATTGAAAGCGTTGTGCAATTTGGGTTAGAGATAATTCCGCGAGGACGCTTCTGTGCATCTGCTGGATTAACTTCTGGAACAACTAGTGGCACATCGGTATCCATACGGAATGCACCAGAGTTATCAACTACAACTGCACCGCG
>JBFYJK010000068.1:0-4764 GCA_041311445.1 Candidatus Nanopelagicales bacterium | reverse complement strand
GCCGTTGCCAAAAGTATTGATGAAGTTAGCAAAAGTTAATTTACGAACCGTCGGGTCTGGTGAAACGATATTTCCGACGATTGATTTAAGCATTACGCGATCTTAGCGAAATTCCTTGGGCCGTGAAGCCGATTAAAAGCGCAAGCACTACTCCAACATTTGCATATGCCCATTGGCCCTCTTTGCCGCCAATTAGATCCATGAAATATCCCTGCCAATTAAGCCAAGATGCGAAAGTATTTGTGACAAATCCATAACCGACAAGCGTTGCGATGGCCATAATTCCGACCGCACTCTTATTGATTCCGCGATACTTTCCAAATGGATTGAACAAATCGTTTTCATCCAGATTCTTCCTAAAGAGCACATCTGCCGCGAATATTGCAGACCAAGCCGCAAGAGGAACTCCGATGGTTATTAGGAAGCCTTGAAATGGAGCCAGGAAATTGTTGCTAAACCAAACGATATATACGGTACCAATCAACATAATTACCGCATCGATCATCGCTGCATAGTGACGCTTAATGGGTGCGCCAAGCGCCACAAGAGTTAAACCTGAAGAATATAGATCAAGGATTGAACCGCCGATTAACCCTAGAATCGCAATTAGCGCGAATAAGAATAGAAACCAGGTGGGCAAGATATTTGTAATTGCACCTACAGGGTCTACTGCAACTGCCTCGTATAGTTCTTGAGAACTTCCAGCTAACGCTGCTCCGTATGTAACCATCACGATCGGCGCCAGCGATGCACCAAAGACGGTCCAACCGATTACGGAACGGCTCTTTACTGTTCGTGGCAAATATCTTGAGTAATCAGCGGCGCTATTTACCCAACCAAGGCCAATTCCAGTTACAGCGAAAATTACGGCTCCAACGAACCCAGCGACTGAACCGCCATCTGTTGCGCTAATCAAATCCCAATTGATCTTGTTGAGTGTGAGCGCCATATAAATTGCTGTAGCCACCAGAGTAATTAGCGAGATCCACTTCTGCATCTGCATGATTACACTGTAACCAAGTACGCCGCCAAAAATTGTTAGAGATACTGAGAGTAGAAAACCAAGAGCTAACGCTGAATTACGATCCAAAGATCCAAGACGTTCAAAGATTGTGCCTGTTGCAAGCGTTGCGATAGAGACTAGAACAGTCTCCCAGCCGACGAAAACGACATAAGAGAGAAAGCCTGGGACTAAATTTCCTTTAACGCCGAAAGTAGCTCGGCTAAGAACCATCGTTGGCACGCTGTACTTCTTGCCTGCCAAAGAGCTAACACCTACTAATAAAAATGAGAGTACGGTGCCAATAATTGCAGAAGCAGTGGCCTGCCAGAAATTAATACCGAACCCCAGAAGAAATGCGCCATACGAGATCGCCAAGACTGAAACGTTTGCACCACACCATGGCCAGAAAAGATCGCTGGCTTTGCCATGACGCTCTGAGTCGTTAATTTGATTGACTCCGTTTAGCTCAAGTTCGAAACTCATGTTTGGCATGAGCTAATTGTATTAGTCGAGGAAGAAATCCTTTAACAGATCCTTCGTACCTGGCACTACGGAATAGTGATCGAAATCTGTGACACCCTCTTCGCGTAATACTTCTTCATCAACAAAGAAATTGCCGGTAGTGCTCTTGGAGTCACGATTGAGAATCGCATACGCCGCATCCGCCATGATCTCTGGCTTGCGACAGAAATTTGTATCGATTCCCGGAATCATTGCAAGAGCAGCGGTATCGATAGCCGTCGCTGGCCAGAGCGCATTAACAGCGATTCCATCTCGCTTGAATTCGCCACTCATGCCCAAGACGCACATGCTCATGCCGTACTTAGACATTGTGTATGCAACGTGATTCTTAAACCACTTCTCTTTCATCGACAATGGCGGAGATAGCGTCAGAATATGTGGATTTACCCCAGCGCGAAGATGCGGGATTGCAGCTTGCGAAGTCAAGAAGGTGCCACGGACATTTACGTCGAACATCAAATCAAATCGCTTGGCCGGAGTCGCTTCGGTCTTAGTTAAATTGATCGCTGAAGCGTTATTAATCAAGATGTCCAAGCCGCCAAATTCAGAGACAGCTTTGTCCATAGCTGCAGCGATTGCGTTTTCGTCGCGAATATCAACCATCAAAGGCAACGGATTTCCACCGGCTGCCTCGATCTCTTTAGCTGCGGTATAGATAGTTCCGGGAAGTTTTGGATTTGCTTCTGCCGTCTTAGCAGCAATTGCAATCATTGCACCATCTTTTGCAATTCGTTTTGCAATCTCTAATCCAATGCCTCGTGAACCGCCTGTGATGAATACGCGCTTACCTGCAAGTGACATGAACTACCCCTTCTTTCGATTTAAGAATTGCATAAATGCCTGACGCGCCTCATCAGATTGAAGAGCAAGCGCGAAGATTTCAAACTCAGCTCGCATAACGGCAGCGACTGAATCGTGAATGTTCGCCTTCATTAAAGCTTTGGTGTTAATGATCGCCTGCGGTGGCTGCTTAGCAATCTTTACCGCAATCTCATGAGCCTTCTCGTAAGGATCGGCTGCAACATAATTAACAATGCCAATCTCTTCTGCGTAGTTAGCATCGAAGGAATCACCGGTAAAGAAAAGTTCGGCAGCGCGATGGTGCCCAATCATTCTTGGTAATAAAAATGATGATCCGGCTTCTGGTACTAATCCAAGTGAAGTAAATGGAACTGAGAACTTTGCGCTCTCCCCTGCGACAACAATGTCAGCATGAAGCAACATAGTAGTTCCGACTCCAACTGCGTTTCCCTTTACGGCAATGATCAAAGGTTTTGAAAAATTGTGGATTGCAGATAAAAATGCAGCCACAGTTGAATCATCAGAAGTTGGCGGATGCTCTAGAAAATCTGCAATGTCGTTTCCCGCCGTGAAATGATCGCCTTCAGAGGTGATTACAACTGCACGTATTCCGAACTCTTGGTCGGCGGTATTAAGTTCCTGTGCCAACTGGTGGTACATCCCGCGGGTAAGGGCATTCATCTTCTCCGCGCGATTGAGCGAGATGCTCAAAACTTGGCTATCCAACATGGTCAGAATCTCAGACATAAGGGGCATCTTAAACGCGCTTTTAGTGAGAAGATAGGACCTGTAATCAATCGTACGGAGAGCGAGAAGATGGCAACGGATATCACTATCCAGATTCGTGACTTAACCCCTTTTGAGCGCCTGGTCTTAGATGCGCTATGCGAAGGTAAGTCCAATGCTGCGATTGCACGCGAAACCGCACACACAGAAAAAGTTGTCGAGAATACTGTAAGCCGATCTGCAAAAGCTTTTGGAATTAAATCAGACGGCGATACAAACGTTCGCGTGCTGTTGGCTCTTGCCTACCGAACACATTACGGCGATAAAGCCTGGGAGAAATTGCACCTTCCATGTGAGCACTTTGAAGTTGGCCCAGATGGTAAAGCTGTCTGCAATCGCCATCTTTAAATTCCATTAAGTGCCAGCACTATTCAAATAAACGACTAACTATTCTTTGACTCTTAAATCACATTAACTGCGGGGTTAGCACTCGCCTTTTTCATATCTTGCATCCCCTCTTAGGTAAATACTTCAACTGTTCACGAATTGTGAGCGTTAAAGAATTTGATTTAGGAGAGAATCATGAAACGTCGTACATTCGACAAAATCGTGACCGTTATGGGCGCTGGTCTAACAGTTTTTCTATTTATTGTTGCTGGTCTATTAAATTTCGGATATCACTTTGCAGATAAGAATGTCTCTGATCAATTAATTGCTCAGAAAGTAGTATTCCCAGAAGCTGATAGCGGCGCAATGATGGCGCTTCCGGATGAAGATCAAAAGGCAATGATGAAGTATGCGGGCCAGACAATGTCTACCGGAGATATGGCAAACGTATACGCAATGCACTACATCTCCGTTCATATGAATGGAATTGCTGGTGGAAAAGTTTACGAAGAAGTTTCTGCAGATTACATGGTTAAAAGTGCACAACTTCGCGCTAATCCAAACGATGCAACTTTGAAGGATGAAGTTGCAAAACTTGAAGCTCAACGTCAATCACTATTTATGGGAAACACGCTCAAGGGCCTTCTTGGTTTCTCATATGCATTTTGGCAGTTTGGTCAGATCGCAAAACTTTCAGCGGGAGTTGCGCTAGTTGGCGGCATTTTGATGCTCTTCCTAACTATCGCAGGCTATCTACACCTTCGTCGCACTGATGAAAGCGCGACGATTTAGCCCTCAACTCTCCGTGAGGGATAAGGCAAAGGCCCCGACTTGGCTTACAAGTCGGGGCCTTTGTTATTGGGTTCTAACTATTTGCTTTTCGATTTAACGATCAAGCTTTCCTTGGATGAAGCTCTCTGTTGAATCCTTCGCAACTTCGTCTGTGTACTGAGTTGGAGGGGTCTTCATGAAGTATGAAGATGGTGAAAGCAACGCGCCACCGATCTTGCGATCTAGGCCAAGCTTTGCGCAACGTAGAGCATCAATGATTACGCCAGCTGAGTTTGGTGAATCCCAAACTTCAAGCTTGTATTCAAGATTTAGTGGAACATCGCCGAATGCGCGACCTTCCATACGTACGTAAGCCCACTTACGGTCATCAAGCCATGGAATGTAATCTGATGGACCAATGTGTACGTTCTTGTCGCCTAGATCGTAATCAAGCTGTGAAGTAACAGAGTTGGTCTTTGAGATCTTCTTTGATTCCAAACGATCGCGTTCAAGCATGTTCTTAAAGTCCATGTTGCCGCCAACGTTTAACTGAT
>JBFYJK010000037.1:0-9665 GCA_041311445.1 Candidatus Nanopelagicales bacterium | reverse complement strand
TCTGCGAGACCTGCTGCTACAACGTTCTTTGCTACCCAACGCATTGCATAAGCAGCAGAGCGGTCAACCTTTGATGGATCTTTGCCGCTAAATGCACCGCCACCATGGCGAGCCATGCCGCCGTAAGTGTCAACAATAATTTTGCGACCAGTTAAACCTGCGTCACCCATTGGGCCACCAACTACGAAACGACCTGTTGGATTGATCAAGGTGCGTAGGTTGCTCTTTGGTAGGTCAATCTTTGCTAGAACTGGGTTGATAACGTGTTCGATTACTTCAGGAGTTAGCTTCTTTGCCACATCAATATCTGCGTGGTGTTGGCTCGAGATAACAACGGTATCTAGAGAGATCGCTTTATCGCCATCGTATTCGATTGTTACTTGAGTCTTTCCATCGGGACGTAGATATCCGAGTTCGCCTGACTTACGTACCTTTGAAAGTTGTTGAGCTAGTTCGTGTGCCAACCAGATCGGCAACGGCATTAGCTCTTTGGTGTCGTTACATGCATATCCAAACATGAGACCTTGATCGCCAGCGCCTTGCAGATCTAATGGATCTGCCGAAGATTGCACGCGCTCTTCATAGGCGTCATCAACACCTTGAGCGATATCTGGTGATTGCTGACCAATTGAAATTGAAACTCCGCATGAATTTCCGTCGAAGCCTTTATCTGATGAGTCATAACCAATTCCGAGAACTGTTTCACGAACGATGGTGTTTACATCAGCATAACCATTAGTTGTTACTTCACCAGCAACATGAACCTGGCCGGTAGTGATTAGAGTTTCAACCGCTACACGGCTCTTTGAATCCTGAGAAAGAAGCGAGTCAAGTATCGCATCAGAAATCTGATCCGCAATTTTATCTGGGTGACCTTCAGTCACTGATTCACTGGTAAATAGGCGCTTAGACATTGGCAGAGTTTAACCTTTCAGCGACCCTATCTAGTAATCGTGTCGCTAGTAATTCTTTACTAATTTGGTGAATTTCTTCATTTCCGGTGGCATCAATCAGATAACCCGAAGTCAATGAACTTCCGAAGATCTCTCCGTCAGCGATATCGTTTGCATAAATCAAATCCAAGCCCTTTGCTTTCAATTTTCGCTCACCTTCCTGCAAAAGGTTTGCACCTTCTTCAGCAGCAAAACCAACAAGGATTTGCGCGCTCTTCTTCTTAGAAATCTCGGCTAAAAGGTCTGGGTTTTCAACCAGTTCAATATTCTTGAAATCGCTCTTCTTTACTTTTCCTTCAGTTGCGATTGGTCGAGCATCACTTACCGCAGCAGCCATGATCAGAACATCCGTACTGTCGAAATTAGCGGCTAGCGCGCTCTGCAAATCAGCGGTGCTGATTACATCTACTTGTGTAACTCCGAAAACTCTTCCACTTTGGATATTAGCCCCAATTAAAGTAACGCTTGCGCCGCGAGCTGCAGCGGCCTTGGCGATCGCAATTCCTTGCTTTCCGCTTGAGCGATTGCCGATAAATCGCACATCATCTATCGCCTCACGCGTTCCACCTGCAGTAACAAGAATCCTCTTGCCAGTTAAATCTTGTTTAACTGCTAGTTGGGTGTTGAAAATGTTTAAGATTTCAGAAGTTTCAGGGAATCTACCAATGCCAGAATCTGCTCCGGTTAAACGGCCAGAAGCTGGATCCATAAATAAGAAACCGAGTTCGCGTAACTTCGCGACATTACTTTGAGTCGCAGAGTTGAGCCACATCTTCGGATGCATCGCAGGAACAATCATTTTCGGCGCGCTACTAGCTAAAACAGAATTAGTTAATAGATCGTCCGCTCGCCCTGCAGCTATACGTGCAATTAAATCTGCGGTAGCCGGAGCGATGAGTATATATTGAGCGCTGTCACCGATTTTGACGTGATTAACTCCGGCAACTTCTTCCCAAACTTCAGTGTTGACGGCTTTTCCGGATAACGCTTCCCAGGTTGCTTTTCCGACGAAATTTAAACTAGCTGGAGTTGGCACAACCGTTACTGAATGACCCAAATCCTGAAGCCTTCTAAGAAGATCGCATGACTTATAGGCGGCAATTCCGCCGCCGACCCCGAGCAGAATCTCGGACAATGCTTTTCTTTCGCCAGAAAACGCTTTACGCGTTTGGTTCGAGGCTTTCGATGGTCAAAAGGCCATCGTTGATTTCGCGCATTGCGATTGAAAGTGGCTTCTCGTGAACATGGGTCTCAACAAGCGGACCTACATATTCAAGAAGACCTTCTGAAAGCTGTGAATAGTATGCATTGATCTGACGAGCGCGCTTTGCAGCGTAAAGCACCAAGCTGTACTTCGAACCGCTCTTATCAAGTAGCTCGTCGATTGGTGGATTTGTAATGCCGTCCATGATTCTCCTGTGACTATTTACTGCTGTTACCAGCGGCTAAAGATACCAGTTGCTCTATGACTCTTTCCAATTGGTCATTTACGACCACAAAATCGAACTCATTCTGCGCTGCCATCTCCTCCTGTGCTAGCGCTAAGCGCTCCGCACGGCGCTCAGATGAGTCTGTGCCTCGCCCTTCAAGGCGCTTCACAAGCTCTTCCCAAGAAGGTGGTGCAATGAAAATTAATTTCGCTTCTGGCGAGCTCTTCCTAACTTGGCGAGCACCATCAATTTCGATCTCTAGAACGACATTTAAACCGTGGGTCAATTTCTCGTTAACTTGATTTGCTGGTGTTCCATATTTATTACCAGCAAACTCTGCCCACTCTAGAAATTCATTCGCAGAGATACGACGATCAAACTCTTCATCAGAAATGTAGAAGTAATCGACTCCGTCTCTTTCGCCTGAACGCGGAGTGCGTGTGGTTGCAGATACTGAAACCCAGAAATCAGGATGTTCTGCAAGCGCTTTGGTGATGGTGCTCTTGCCAACTCCTCCAGGACCTGAAAGCACAAAAAGTTTTCCAGGACGAATCGCGCCAGTTAATGGCGTGAACTCCTTCTTCAACTTCTGCAACTGCAAAACTCCCAAACCTTGAATTCTTCTAGTGCCGGAAATACCTAAGCGATCTAGAATCGATGTTGCTCTTACTTTACCGACTCCTGGGATTGATTCCAAAAGTTCGGATACACGCATCTTCGAAATAGCCTCATTGGTCGCAGCCAACTCAATTACCTGTAAGAGACGTAACTCTCCAGTTCGAACTTGCTCTTTGATCGCAGACCTTGTGCGGCGTGCGAGCTTTGCAGATTCAAGCGCTGCAGCTCTCTGCTCCGGAGTTAACTTTGGAGGCGTTGGCAATTAGCGTAAAGTCTCTTCGTAAATTGCTTTGGCAGCTGCACCCATATCCGAAGCACCTGTGATTGGTCGACCGATTACCAAGTAATTTGCTCCGGCTGCAATTGCGCTCTTCGGATCCATAACTCGCTTCTGATCATCGGAGCCGGCGCTACCTTTTGGTCTAATACCTGGAGTAATAATAGAAACACTCGCAGGAACAACAGCGCGAATACCTTCAATCTCTAAAGGTGAACAGACGATTGCACGCGCACCTGAGGCGACAGCAAGCTTCGCCATTTCAACTGCGCGAGATTGTGGAGTTCCCTCATAACCAATCTCTTTTAAGTCTTCTTGGCTCAGTGAAGTCAGAATCGTCACGGCGGTTATATCTGTATCCGGTGCGTTGGTAGCTGCAGCGTTGATCATTGCTGAACCTCCGCTTGCATGTACCGTTAAGAACTTTGGCTTCAAAGCGGCAACTTGGGCGGTTGCGGCGCCAACAGTATTTGGAATGTCGTGAAGTTTTAGGTCCAGGAAGATTTCGCAGTCAGTCTCGCGCTGAATAGTCGCAACACCTTCGCGTCCAAACTTGAGGAAAAATTCAAGACCAAGTTTGTAAACTCCGACTGAGCCATTTGTAATCTCAATCCAGCG
This sequence comes from Candidatus Nanopelagicales bacterium, assembly GCA_041311445.1. Taxonomy (GTDB): domain Bacteria; phylum Actinomycetota; class Actinomycetes; order Nanopelagicales; family Nanopelagicaceae; genus ZLKRG08. The sequence continues at coordinate 5,769 of JBFYJK010000037.1, read as the reverse complement.
CTTTGCGGTATCAAGATCGTTGGTATCCATCGCCAAAATAATCGGTGAGGTCATGATTGCTCCCTATGTGCGTAACCGACAGCTTCCTTAACAGAAGTAAAGCCCTTCGCGATCAGAATCTCTCGCAGTTCGTTCTGTATGTGATAAACAGCTGAAGGATCACCGAAGGAAGCCGTTCCAACAGATACTCCAGATGCGCCAGCTAGAATCATTTCAAAAGCATCCTTGCCGCTCGCAACTCCGCCCATGCCCAAGATTGATACTCCTGGTATCGCCTGACGGACTTGATAAATAGCGCGAACTGCGATTGGTCTGATTGCGGGACCTGATAATCCGCCTGTTTTGCCGCCCAAATGTGGGCGCATGGTGTCAGTGTTAATCACCATTCCGAGAACAGTGTTGATCATTGCGATTCCATCAGCGCCTGCATTGATTACCGCGGATGCAATAGATGCGATGTTTGTTACATCGGGTGTTAGTTTCGCAAGAATCGGTAGATCGCCTCCGATGATTCCACGAACATTCTTAACAACCTCAGTGGCGCTATTTGGATCGCAAGCAAAAACTAGTCCACGATTTTCAACATTTGGGCATGAGATATTCACTTCAACGGCTGAGATACCAGATACGCCGCGTAGTTTTCGAGCGAGTACCCCGTACTCCTCTGCTGTTTCACCAGCGATTGATACGACGATTCTTGCGCCTTGCGCTGCAAGCCATGGCACATCATCAGCTAGAAATGCATCGATACCAGGGCCTTGTAAACCGATTGAGTTAAGCATGCCGCTTGGAGTTTCAGCCATACGTGGAGTTGGACGACCTGCACGAGCTTTGAGCATGATTGATTTAGTTACTACTGCGCCAATTTCGCGTAACGGGAAGAATTGAGCCAATTCCTTGCCGCTACTTGCACATCCACTTGCAGTGAAAAGTGGAGCCGGGAACCATGCGCCACCTAGCGTTGTTGAGAAATCAAAACTCATAGTTGTTCACCAACTAAATGCCATTGGACGTTCTCGCCATCCATAACTGGTCCATCGATACATGAACGAAGATTCTTAACTTCCCCATCTTCTGTCTTAACCGGCATTACGCAAGTCATACAGATTCCAACGCCGCATGCCATGGATTCTTCAACGGCACATTGATGTGCGATATCTGATTGAACAGCGATGTTTGAGAGCGCTTCTAGCATTGGCATCGGACCACAGGAGTACATAACGCGCACATCATGTTCTGCAATTAGATCCGCTAACGAATCAGTAACTCGACCAGCCTCTCCGGCGCTGCCATCTTCAGTAAAAATCTTAAGCAAAGTAGCCGCGCGCTTACCTTCAAGAGGTGCATAAATTTTCGCTGCAGTACTGGCGCCTAAAGCCATGATTACGCGACAACCGCGGCTCTTTAGTACTTCTGCCAAGCCAAAAAGTGGCGCTGATCCATAACCGCCACCGACTAAAAGTGCAGTTACAGGTTCGGTTGGAATACCAAATGCCGTACCTAGCGGAGTGATGACATCAACCGTTGCACCCTCCAACTGAGAACAGAGCCACTTAGATCCAGAACCTTGAGGTGAGATGATCAGTTCAATTGTGCCACGGTCGTTAACTCTTGAAATCGCAAAGGCTCTACGGAGAACCATTTTGGATGTTTCGCCACCGACAGAGATTGCAATGAAATTGCCTGGCTTGATGTTCTTAACCAGTTCTCCAACTTCAAGAACGATTTGATGGTAAACACCCACGCGACGATTGCTTAGAATCGTTGCACGTAACTGTGTTGCGCTCTTATTAATTGGCAATTTCAACCAACCACTCTTGCAACGGTTTAACTTTCAATTCTGCCTCGCGAATTGCTTTAATTCCCTCTACTGCAGCATTAAATCCTGCAACAGTTGTAATGCATGGGATTGAGCGCTGCACTGCAGTGGTTCGAATAACCCAGCCATCTTGTCTCGTGCCTCGGCCGACAGGTGTATTGATTACTAGATCGATCTGACCTGCAACCATCTGTTCCACGATTGTCTTCTCACCCAACGGACCTGTGCCTTCTGAGTGCTTTCGCACTGAAGTCGCCTTAATTCCCTCATTAGCAAGAAGCGCTGATGTGCCCGCAGTTGCAACAAGATTGAAACCCATTGCTTGCAGCTCACGTGCGGCGTTGATTCCAGATTCTTTGTCCTTATCACTTAAAGATATGAAGACTGTTCCTGATTTAGGAAGCGCGCCAAATGCTGCGATCTGACTCTTTGCATAACTTTCACCAAAGGTTGGAGCGATTCCCATTACTTCACCGGTCGAACGCATCTCTGGGCCAAGTGTTGCGTCTACACCTCGACCGTCAGGTCTACGGAAGCGATTCCACGGGAGTACAACTTCCTTAACCGAAACTGCACGCGGTTTAACATCGCCAGAAGGGAGTAAGCCCTCTTTCTTTAGCTGTGCAATTGAATCTCCGACAGAGATTCGTGCTGCTGCTTTAGCTAATGGAATACCAGTTGATTTCGATACGAATGGCACGGTACGTGAGGCGCGTGGGTTCGCCTCTAATACATAAAGCTCTCCACCGGCGATTGCGTATTGAATATTGATAAGTCCGCGAACATTTACGCCTCGAGCAATTTTCTCTGTTGCGTTCTTAATCTCAACTAATTGCGTCGGAGTGATAGTCATTGCAGGTAGAACACATGCGCTATCGCCTGAGTGAATTCCGGCCTCTTCGATATGCTCCATTACGCCACCAAGAAATAGTTCTTCGCCATCGAAGAGCGCATCGACGTCAATCTCAATTGCGTTATCTAGGAAGCGATCAACAAGTACTGGGTGTCCAGGAGTGATCTCTGTAGCTCGAGAAATGAAGCCGGCTAGAGCTTGATCGTCATAAACGATCTCCATGCCACGTCCGCCTAGAACGTATGAAGGACGCACGAGAACTGGATATGAAATTCTTGCGGCGATATCTTGCGCTTCAAGAAGCGAAGAGGCCATTCCATATTCAGGAGCTACTAACTTCTGCTCTTCAAGAATACGGCCGAAAGCGCCACGTTCTTCAGCCAAGTTAATTGCTTCGGGAGAAGTTCCGAGAATATTTACACCAGCTTCTTTTAGACCCTGTGCGAGACCGAGCGGTGTTTGGCCACCCAACTGAGTGATGACTCCAAGTACTGGACCAGCAGCTTCTTCTGCGGCTATGACTTCGAGAACATCTTCAAGAGTTAGCGGCTCAAAATATAGGCGATCGCTTGTGTCATAGTCGGTTGAAACGGTCTCTGGATTGCAATTAACCATGATGGTTTCATAACCTGCATCGCGAAGAGTAAATGAAGCGTGAACACAGCTGTAATCAAATTCAATGCCTTGGCCGATTCGGTTGGGGCCTGAACCAAGAATGATTACCGCAGGCTTTGTACGAGTTGCTACTTCGGTCTCTTCTTCGTACGTTGAATAATGATAAGGAGTAAATGCTTCGAACTCTGCCGCGCAAGTATCTACTGTCTTATAAACAGGACGAACTTCAAGGTGCAGACGCGCAGCACGTACTTCGGCGGTGGTTAAACCGCGAATCTGCGAAATTTGCTGATCTGAGAAACCTAGTTGCTTCGCTGAAAATAGGAGTTCTTTAGTTAACTCTCCTGGTTGCGCGAGTTCTTCTGCCTTTGAATTGATAAGAGTAAGTTGATGCAAATACCAAGAATCAATCTTGGTTGCATCGTGAATCTGTTCGATAGTTGCACCAGCCCACATCGCTTGCTGAACTTGCTGCAAACGATATTCGGTTGGAATCTGCATCGAATCTAATAGCGATGAGACATTGATATGGGACTTATCCGCCGGAAAGGTAAATACAGCTTCCTTGCGCTCTAGTGAACGTAGCGCCTTCTGCAGCGCCTCAGGGAATGAACGGCCAATAGCCATTGCTTCGCCAACAGACTTCATAGTTGTAGTTAGTCGTGGATCAGCATCCGCAAACTTCTCGAAAGCAAATCGTGGAGTCTTAACCACGATGTAATCAAGAGTTGGCTCGAATGATGCCGGGGTCACCTTCGTAATATCGTTTTGAATCTCATCGAGTGTGTAGCCAATCGCAAGTTTTGTAGCAATTTTTGCGATCGGGAATCCTGTTGCCTTAGATGCAAGAGCCGATGAACGAGATACACGTGGATTCATCTCAATAACGACAATACGTCCGTTATGCGGGTTAACGGCAAATTGAATGTTGCAACCTCCGGTATCAACGCCAACTTCGCGGATGATATCGATCGATAAATTACGTAGACGTTGGAATTCAACATCGGTAAGGGTTAGCGCTGGTGCGACTGTAATTGAGTCACCTGTGTGAACACCCATTGGATCTAGGTTCTCAATCGAGCAGACAATAACTACGTTATCTTTGCGATCACGCATCACTTCTAATTCGTACTCTTTCCAACCAAGAATTGACTCTTCAAGAAGTACTTCTGAAGTTGGGCTATGTCGAAGTCCGGCGCCAGCAATCTGTTCCAACTGGTCGACGTTAAATGCAATACCCGAGCCGAGTCCACCCATTGTGAATGAAGGACGGACCACTACTGGATAATTTAATTCTGTGACTGCAGCGAAGCATTCATCCATTGTGTGACAGATGATTGATTTAGCTGACTCGCCGCCAACTTTTTCAACGATAGCGCGGAATAGTTCGCGATTCTCGCCACGTTGAATTGCATCAACATCAGCGCCAATCAATTTAACGCCATGCTTTTGCAAGATTCCGCGTTCATGGAGACCCATCGCTGCGTTAAGAGCTGTTTGGCCACCGAGAGTTGCAAGAACTGCGTCTGGCTTCTCCTTGATGAGAATCTGTTCGATTGCTTCTGGCGTAATTGGCTCGACGTAAGTTGCATCCGCAAACTCTGGGTCAGTCATGATTGTCGCAGGATTTGAATTAATCAAAACCACGCGGATGCCTTCACTCTTTAAGATGCGACAAGCTTGCGTTCCTGAGTAATCAAATTCGCAAGCCTGGCCGATAACAATTGGACCAGAGCCGATAACTAATACGCTCTTAATGCTGGAATCAATCGCCATTACTTAGCCTTCTCTTCCATTAAATCAACAAATCTGTCGAACAAATAATTTGCATCGTGCGGACCAGCTGCAGCTTCCGGGTGGTACTGCACACTAAAAGCTGGCTTATCAATTAAACGTAAACCTTCAACAACGCCATCGTTTAAGCCGACATGCGTTACTTCCCCGCGTCCATATACGGTTGTGAAAATTCCATCCGTTGGCGCTTTTATAGCAAAACCATGATTATGCGCAGTGATTTCAACTTTGCCGGTTAATTTATCTAGAACTGGTTGATTGATGCCACGGTGGCCAAATTGCAGCTTATAGGTCTCGAAACCTAGTGCACGTCCAAGAATCTGATGACCGAAACAGATTCCAAAAATTGGAGTATCGGAGGCGAGCACTTCGCGAACGGTTTCTACAACGTTATCCATGGTTGAAGGATCGCCAGGGCCGTTAGATAGGAATACTCCATCTGGTTTCATCGCAAGAATGGTTTCTGCATTTGTGTTAAAAGGTACGACGGTTACTTCTACTCCGCGCTCTGCGAAAGAACGAGGTGTTGCTGCCTTAATTCCGAGATCGAGAGCGACTACATGAAACTTCTTGTTTGGAGCTTTTACAACGTAATTTGAGTCGGTAGAGACATCTTCCGATAAGAAGCTGCCGCTCATCTGCTCCATTTTGCGAACTTCAACAACCATCTCTTCGCGAGTCAGATCTT
>JBFYJK010000004.1:0-3242 GCA_041311445.1 Candidatus Nanopelagicales bacterium | reverse complement strand
TCCTAAGACCTGCGTGTCTGCCATTTCACCACTCCCGCGAGTGATTCCCAGAAAATCTAATTGAATCCCTTGGAACTGGAGTAGGTTAGTAATAGATTTACGATATTCCAAATCGGAGCCTTTGAAAGGGTTATCTAATGACTTACAAGCCAACACCAGCTGACAAATTCACCTTTGGTCTATGGACAGTGGGCTGGCAGGCGCGAGACCCATTCGGAGATCCAACCCGTGACGCGCTGGATCCAGTCCGCACCGTTAAGGAGTTGGCAGAGCGCGGCGCATACGGCGTTACCTTCCACGATGATGATTTGATTCCTTTTGGTTCAGATGAAACCAACCGCCGCACACATATCGATCGCTTTAAGAAAGCGCTTGATGAAACCGGAATGAAAGTTCCGATGGCGACCACAAATCTCTTCTCACATCCAGTATTTAAGGATGGCGCATTTACTTCAAACGATAAAGATATTCGCCGTTATGCAATTCGCAAGGTTATGAAGAACATCGAACTTGCAGTTGAACTTGGCGCAAAGATTTATGTCTGCTGGGGTGGACGTGAAGGTGCAGAATCAGAGAGCTCTAAGGATGCATACGTTGCACTCGAGCGTTACCGCGAAGCATTTAACACACTCGGTCAATTCGTATTAGATAATAAGTACGACATCAAGTTTGCAATGGAACCAAAGCCAAACGAACCACGCGGCGATATCTTCTTGCCAACAATTGGTCACGCACTTGGATTCATCAGCACTTTGGATCACCCAGAGTTAGTTGGTCTTAATCCAGAAGTTGGCCACGAGCAGATGGCGAACTTGAACTTTGTTCACGGAATCGCACAGGCACTTTGGCAGAAGAAGTTATTCCATATTGACCTAAATGGTCAGCGCGGACCTAAGTACGATCAAGATTTCGTATTCGGTCACGGCGATCTAAAGAACGCATTCTTCTTAGTCGAATTACTAGAACGCTATAACTACGACGGCATGCGCCACTTCGATTACAAGCCTGTCCGCACTGAAAGTGACAATGGCGTATGGGCATCAGCAACTGCAAATATGCGTATGTATTTGATTCTTAAGGAGCGCGCAGCCGCTTTCCGCAGTGATCCACGAGTAATCGAAGCGCAGAAGAATTCAAATATCCCTGGTTTAATCGAACCAACCCTTGCCGTAGGCGAGACTTGGCGCGATTTAGCTAAGGATTCATTCGATGTTGAAGCCGCAGGTAAGCGCGGCTACAACTACGAAGCGCTAGATCAACTAGCTATGGAACACTTAATGGGAGTTAAGTAGTTTTAATTGCTTGATGCGCCGCGGCGTGAGATTGCATCTACGCCTGCGGAGATCAGTAGCACTGCACCAGTCACGATGAACTTCACGCCTGCTGCATAACCAAGTAGACCCATGCCATTATCAATAACTGCAACTACTAGACCACCAAGGACTGCATCGCGCATTTTTCCCTTGCCGCCGAATAGTGAAGTTCCACCAATAACTGCTGCACCAACTGCATAAAGCAGAGTTGATGAACCACCAGTTGTTGGTGAGATTGAGTTTTGGCGTGATGCAAAGAGCATGCCGGCAATCGCTGCAAATGAAGAGCAGATTACGAATGCGCTAGTGCGAATGTTCTTTACGTTGATACCTGCACGACGTGCCGCTTCTGCATTGCCACCAACAGCATAGATATGGCGACCATAAGCTGTGCGACCTAGTACAAATGTTCCTGCAACTAGCAGAACTAGAATCACTGGAACGATATATGGAGTTCCTTTTAAGCTAACTAGATCAGGGTTATTAGAACGCTCTAAGTTGAGTGCATAAACCGCACCAGCGCCAAGTGCTAATAGCGCAGCTGTTTTAATTACCCAGAGCTTCTTTAGTTCAGACTTCAAACCTGCTTTGCGACGTGAATTGATCTTTGCCAGACCTATTAATACGTAAATTGCAGAGACTGCCAAGAAGAGCACCCAAGAGAGCAGCGGAGAGAGATTGTTATTCTGCACTGCAAGAATTGTCGGATCTTCAATACGGATAGTTCCGCCTTCGCCTGCAAGAAGAAGTAGCAAACCTTGGAACATCAAGAACGCTGCAAGAGTTACCACGAATGAAGGAATACCAAGTCGAGATACCAAAGTACCGATTGTGTAACCAAGTAGCGCGCCAACCAAGATGCTGACGATCAGCGCAATCCACCAAGGAGCGCCATGGTTGGTAATCAGAATTACCAATACTGCGCCGCATACGCCTGAGGCATAGCCTGCAGATAGATCAATTTCGCCTAGTAAAAGGACGAAAACCAAGCCCATAGCAATAACGGTTACCGATGCTGCTTGAGCCAAAAGGTTTGCGAAGTTGCCAGGAGTTAGGAATACATCGCTCATGATGCCGAACACGATGCAGAGCGCTACTAATCCAAGCACGCCAGGCAGCGCACCCATATCGCCAGATTTAATACGAGCTAAGTAATCGCCCCATGCGCCTTTGATGGTGCCAGTTGTTGCTACCTCTGTATTCATTATGCAACCCCCGCTGTCTTACCGGTGGTTATCAATTGAACCACCTGCGCATGTGTAACGTCATTCTTCTTTACCTGTGCTGCCATATTTCCTAAGTAAAGCGCAGCGATGTTATCTGCAACTTGGAAGATGTCATTTAAATTATGTGAAATCAAAATTACTGCAAGACCATTATCTGCAAGTCTGCGAACTAGATTTAATACCTGCTCGGTCTGTGCCACACCAAGCGCTGCAGTTGGTTCGTCAAGGATAACTACCTTGCTATTCCAAAGAACTGCACGCGCGATTGCAACTGTTTGACGCTGTCCACCTGATAGGGATGCGACTGTCTGACGAATCGATTTAACGGTGCGAACGCTCAAGCCATCTAGAGTTTTGCGAGCAAGCGCTTCCATCTCTTCTTCGTTAAGAGTAATTCCTTTTTTCTTTTCGCGACCTAAGAACATGTTATGAACGATGTCCAAATTATCGCAGAGAGCTAAATCCTGATAAACAATTTCGATTCCGAGATCTGTTGCTTCGCGAGGGCCGCTAACAGTTACTGGATTGCCATCGAAGAAGTAATCGCCACCATCAATGTTGTAGATGCCGGCGATGCATTTAATTAGTGTGGATTTACCAGCACCGTTATCTCCAACAAGTGCAGTGACTTGGCCAGGGTAGGCATCAAAGTCAACGCCTTTTAGAACTTGAACTGGGCCGAAAGATTTCTCAATGCCTCGCA
>JBFYJK010000003.1:0-11289 GCA_041311445.1 Candidatus Nanopelagicales bacterium | reverse complement strand
ATGCGTGTCTTCTTCAGAAGCTTCTTGTGCTTCTTCTTAGCCATACGCTTGCGACGCTTCTTGATAACGGAACCCATAAAACTCCTTGTTTAGAGAGCGAAACTTTAGCGTGTTTAGGCGCGATATAAAAAACCGCCCGAAAGGACGATCGGGCCAAGCGCGCTATTCGCGGTAAAACCATTAATTTGAGCAGCATTAACATAGCTGGCCGCGGAGATGGCCCCTTTGGCATCAAAGGTGAGGACCAAGAGCCCCTTCTTCTTCCAGGACGGCAGCGCCTTGAAAGCTCCAGTGGAAACGAAGGCGCCGTAATTTAATTTACCCACGGTGGCTGTTAAAGCAGCGCCAGTTGATGGATAGCGATCTGTCCAAACTGGGGTGAAATTATTATTGAACTTAGTAATTACTGCAGTGGTATTTGAATTGCCACCTAAGAACAATGATGAATTATTGGTACGCCAAGCGCGGCTGGCATTGGTATCAGTGCTGCGTTGTACGGCAATTAATTTCCCAGCACTTACTTTCGCAAGATAACCATCGACCTTGCCTTTGAGAGTTGTATTTAGCAATTTCTCTGAACTTTGACCCACAGCAATTGTTGCATCACCAATCTTAGAAATTGAATGAACCTGAGTCGCGCTCTTACCAATATATGTTGGTAGGCCATTCCATGTAGTTACAAAACCCTTATAGCCTGGATTAGCAAAAGATGTTCCTGCGATTGTTATGCCTGCTGCATCAACCAATATAGAACTTGGCATTACGGCTGAAGGCATCGCCATTGATTGAGTTTCTATAAGTGTTCCGGTGCTACTTACTTTCCAATAAATTAAATTGGTCGCATCACTCTTATTGCTACTCACTGGATCGGAAACCACATTATCTGGATTCAATACTCCAGTAATTGGTGGCAGAGTTCCGACAATTGGATTTGCACTTGCACCAACTACATAGAAGTTTCCCTGTGCATCAGTTGTTGCCGCGCTTACAAATGATTCGATTCCGGCTGTTAATTCCAGAGTTGGACCATTAACGAGCTGAATAAAGCCATTAACGCTGCGATTTCCGATCACTGCAACTTGGCTTGCCGATGCAACCACATTTGTAGCTGCGGCATCTACTTGAGCCAACTGCACCATTGGCTTAGCGGTTATTGCGCCATTTGCCGCAGGAATAGCTACAAAAAGAAGCGCAAGAGTTGCGATTATCCGCTTCAACTTAACTCAATTGAGCGATCTCGCGCGGCTTTCATTGCCTTTGCCACGATCTGCTCTAAATCACTTGCTGCAAATGATTGCAGCGCTGCAAAGGTTGTCCCGTTCGGGCTAGTTACGTTTTCACGTAGCGTGGTTGCGCTCTTTCCTGAACTTTGTAGCAATTCAGCCGCTCCAACTAACGTTTGAACTGTTAATTGAGTTGCGACCTCTTCACTTAAACCTAAATCAACTGCGCCTTTGACCATAGATTCCACAAAGGCAAAGAAATAAGCAGGGCCTGAGCCGCTAGTCGCAGTAACTGCATCTTGTAACTCTTCTTTAACTTCTACTGAGATGCCGGCCGCATTTAAGAAATCAACTACAAACTTCTTCTGGTGATCTGTTACGCCTTCACCAAGCGAGAAACCAGCAGCGCCTTTGCCAACTAGCGTTGGCGTATTTGGCATAACGCGAACTACAGGACACTTGCCATTTAGACCATTTGAGATTGTCGCGATCTTCTTGCCCGCTGCAAAAGAAACGATGAGTGCGCCATCTTTAACTTTGCCGTTGATGTCAGCAAGAACAGATTCCAGATCTTGAGGCTTCGTTACAAGTAAGACCACATCGCTTGCACCAACTTCGGTGCCGATTTTGATTGAGTACTTAGCAACCAACTCATCAGCACGTTCTTGACGTTTTTCAATCACTTCAACGTGATCAGCTGCGTGGCCTGCTTTTAAGAGAGCAGCAATTAGCGCTTCGCCCATTACTCCGGCACCAATTACTGAAATTCTCATAGGCTTAATTTAGCGATAGGCTCTCGTTCTATGTCTGAGATTTCAGCGGGTTTCGCACGCGATTGGGTTGAATTCTTCGACCCTGAAGATAATGAACAAATTTTCAAATGTGATTTAACTTGGTTAACCTCAAATTGGACCTGTGTTTATGGCGATGGCTGCAAAGGCGTATTTGCAGATCAACCTAATTCTGGTTGCTGCACTGAAGGCGCTATGTATACCGACGAAGATGACGAGGCGCGTGTTGTTAAGGCTGCCGCTCGACTGACTCCTGAGATGTGGCAATTCTACGATTTAGCACATGAAGGTAATGGCCGCCTTAATGTTTCAGAAGTTGATGAAGATGGCGATCGTAAAACTCGTACCGTTAATGACTCTTGCATCTTCTTGAATCGCAAAGGTGAATTCTCAACTTTCGGTTGCGTGCTTCATCATTTGGCGGAAAAAGAAGGTTCACATTTCTTAGATGTGAAGCCAGATGTTTGCTGGCAGTTACCGCTTCGACGATCATTCGAATTACGCGAACATGGTGAACGCGAATTCAATGTAACTGTTATCGGCGAATACGAACGTCTTGTATGGGGCGATGGTGGCGAAGATTTTGATTGGTACTGCACCAGCGATACCGATGCACATGTTGGCAAGAAGCCTGTTTATCTTTCAAACTCTGAAGAGTTAATTGCACTTATGGGTAAGCGCAATTACGACATTCTTAAAGAGATTTGTGACAAGCGATATGCAGCGATGCAAGATGCTAAAGCGAAGAGCTTGCCGCTATTCGTTATTCAGCACCCTGCTTCACTTTAATTACTTATCGAACGCTGTTGTGTAACCGTTAATCGCTGGCTGACCACCAAGGTGGCAGTAAAGAACGCGTGAACCCTTAGGGAAATAGCCCTCTTTAACTAAATCAATCAAAGCAGCGATTGATTTACCTTCGTAAACCGGATCGGTAATCATGCCTTCTAAGCTTGCAGTTAAGCGAATCGCTTCGATGGTGTGATCGCTTGCAACGCCATAAATGCCATCGTGCCAACGATCAAGAAGCACAATCTCTGAATCGTCTAGTTCGCGGCCTAATTCAATTAACTTTGCGGTACGAGTTGCAATGCGCTTGATCTGATCCCATGTCTGCTGAACAGTTGCTGATGCATCAATACCAATCACATCTTGTGCACGATTTGAGTGTGCAAAGCCAGCAATCATGCCCGCCTGGCTTGAACCAGTTACAGAACATACGATGGTCTTATCAAACTTAAATCCAAGTTCCTTCTCTTGATCTTCAACTTCGAAAGCCCAACCCGCAAAACCATGGCCACCAAGTTCGTGATCACTTGCGCCTGCTGGAATTGCATATGGCTTACCGCCACGATCAATTACATCTTGAATTGCTTTCTCCCAAGATGCGCGGAAGCCGATATCAAAACCTGCTGGATCTAAACGAACCTCTGCGCCCATAACGCGTGACAAGAGAATGTTGCCAGTCTTTTCATAGTTAACTTCGTTCCATTCAACCCAATGCTCTTGAACTAGAACTGCTTTCATACCTAAGTGCGCAGCAGTCGCAGCAACCTGACGTGTGTGATTTGATTGCACGCCGCCGATTGAAACCAAAGTGTCGCAACCTTTTGCCAGCGCATCCGCTGCTAAATATTCGAGCTTACGTGTTTTATTGCCGCCGTATGCAAGGCCAGAGTTAACATCCTCGCGCTTTGCCCAAATCTCGACATCTCCACCTAAATGCTCGGTAAGGCGATCTAATCTGTGGATTGGTGACTTTCCGAATAGGAGATTTACCTTCGGGAACTTTTCAAATGCGGCCCTAGACATTGCGCGAGTCTATAGAGCGTCGCACCTAACCACTAGAGTTTGGGCTGTGGCAAAAGATAAAAGAGTTAAACAGGATCCTTTCCGTTGCTCCGAATGCGGCTGGACCGCGACCAAATGGGTTGGTCGATGCGGCGAATGTCAGGCATGGGGTTCTGTTGAAGAAGTTGGCGCCCCTAAGAAGTTATCCCTAGTCGCTGGCCACGTAACTCAACCTGCAACACCAATAGGAGAGGTTGATTTAGCTACCGCTAAAGCGCGACCAACAAAGATCGACGAATTGGACCGCGTATTAGGCGGCGGAATCGTTCCTGGCGCTGCGATTTTGCTAGCCGGAGAACCTGGCGTCGGTAAATCAACGTTACTTCTAACTGTTGCCGCGCAGGTCGCAACAAATGGCGTACACACTCTTTATATCTCCGGAGAAGAGAGCGCATCCCAAGTTCGTTTACGTGCCGAACGAATTGGCGCTGTTAATCCAAATCTCTGGTTAGCTGCCGAAACAGATCTATCTGCAGTAATTGCGCATATTGATTCGGTCGAACCTCAGCTCTTAATTATCGATTCCATTCAAACAATTGGTTCTACAACTGTAGAAGGTGCACCCGGTGGTGTAACTCAAGTCCGCGAAGTAGCCGCTGCACTTATCCGAATCTGCAAGGAACGCGATATCGCACTTCTTCTTGTTGGACACGTAACCAAAGATGGATCTATCGCTGGTCCAAGACTTCTCGAACATATCGTTGATGTTGTTCTTAACTTCGAAGGCGAACGCCATTCACGTCTTCGTTTAATCCGCGCAATCAAGAATCGTTTTGGTGCATCCGATGAAGTTGGATGTTTCGATATGAACGACTCAGGTATTCAAGGCGTTGCAGATCCAACTGGTTTATTTACTTCGCGTCACGCCGAACCTGTTCCAGGTACCTGTGTCACCGTTACTCTCGAAGGTCGTCGCCCGCTCCTTGCAGAGATTCAAGCTTTAGTTAGCGCAGGGCGCGAAAACGATTACGGCAACGCACGCCGCGTAACAAGTGGCATGGATTCATCACGCACCTCTATGACTCTTGCAGTCCTCGAGCTGCGCGCCAATATTCGTCTATCTGGTCGCGATGTTTATGTGGCAACTGTTGGTGGCATGAAGATGTCCGAACCTGCCGCAGATTTAGCTGCGGCGCTTGCTATTGCATCTGCTGCTAAAGGTTTAGCGCTACCTGCAGATTTAGTCGCTGTCGGAGAGGTCGGTTTAGCAGGCGAAATCCGCAAGGTTTCTGGCGTTCAGCGACGTTTAGAAGAGGCGCAACGTTTAGGTTTTAAGCGCGCCTTTATTCCAACCGGTAGCGATGTAAAGATCGCAGGCATGGAGATCATCGAGGTATCTCGAATTGATCAAGCAATCAGCAAAGTTAAGATTTAAATAACTTCTGGTTCTAGAGCTTCAGGAGAATCTGGAGTTCCGCCTTTTGGTTCACCTTTAAATGTGAACTTCGCGTTCTCCCCTTCGCCTTCAACGCCAACCAAGATAATCTCGCCAGCTTTAAGTTCGCTAAACAAGATGCGCTCAGATAGTGCATCTTCGATCTCACGCTGAATTTGGCGACGTAGTGGACGCGCACCAAGTAGTGGATCGTAACCACGTTGCGCAAGAAGAATCTTCGCTTCCTTGGTTAATTCGATACCCATATCTTTTGCTTGCAGGCGCTTATCAAGGCTGTTAATCATTAGATCAACGATCTCAATAATCTGTTCCTGATTTAGCTGGTGGAAGACAATGACATCATCGATACGGTTTAGGAATTCAGGGCGGAAGTGATTCTTAAGTTCGTCACTTACCTTGCCCTTCATGCGCTCGTAATTGGTCAAAGTATCTTCGGTGTTAGCAAAGCCAAGACCCAAGCTCTTTGAAATATCGCGAGTACCTAAGTTGGTAGTCATGATGATGATTGTGTTCTTGAAATCAACTGTGCGACCTTGCGAATCGGTTAGTCGACCATCTTCTAGAACCTGTAATAGTGAGTTGAAGATATCTGGGTGCGCTTTTTCGATCTCATCGAATAGCACTACAGAGAACGGACGACGACGAACCTTTTCAGTTAGCTGTCCACCCTCGTCGTAACCAACATATCCTGGAGGTGCACCAAATAGACGTGATGCTGTGTGGCGCTCTGAATATTCAGACATATCAAGCTGAATTAGCGCATCTTCATCGCCAAATAGGAACGATGCAAGTGTGCGTGACAGTTCGGTCTTACCAACGCCAGATGGACCAGCGAAGATAAATGATCCGCCAGGACGGCGAGGATCTTTAAGGCCAGCACGGGTACGGCGAATTGCTTGTGACAACGCCTTGATCGCTTGTTCCTGACCAATAACACGCTTATGAAGTTCGTCTTCCATGCGAAGCAGACGTGCAGTCTCTTCTTCGGTTAACTTGAATACTGGAATACCAGTTGATGCAGATAGAACTTGAGCGATTAACTCTTCATCAACTTCTGTGACCTGATCAAGAGCGCCATCTTTCCAATTCTTCTCTTTTTCATTTCGTTCGTTGATTAGATTCTTCTCATCATCGCGAAGTGAAGCTGCCTTCTCGAAATCCTGTCCGTCGATTGCAGATTCTTTCTCTTTACGAACATTTGCAATCTTTTCGTCGTATTCGCGGATCTCAGGTGGCACAGTCATACGCTTGATACGTAGACGTGAACCAGCTTCATCAATTAAATCGATTGCCTTATCTGGCAAGAAACGATCTGAGATGTAACGATCCGCGTAATTCGCAGCTGCTGCTAACGCACCATCGGTAATTGATACGCGGTGATGCGTTTCGTAGCGATCGCGAAGACCCTTAAGAATTTCAATAGTGTGCGCAATTGATGGTTCCTTAACCTGAATAGGCTGGAAACGACGCTCAAGCGCCGCATCCTTTTCAAGGTGCTTGCGATATTCCTCGAGAGTTGTCGCACCGATTGTCTGGAGCTCGCCACGCGCAAGCATTGGCTTAAGGATTGAAGCTGCATCGATTGCACCTTCTGCAGCGCCAGCGCCTACCAATGTGTGAATTTCATCGATAAAAATGATGATATCGCCGCGTGTTTTAATCTCTTTTAGCACTTTCTTCAAACGCTCTTCGAAATCACCGCGGTAACGTGAACCTGCAACAAGCGCACCAAGATCTAATGAATAAAGGTGCTTATCTTTTAAAGTCTCTGGAACATCGTTGCGAACAATTGCTTGTGCAAGCCCTTCAACAACAGCGGTCTTACCAACACCAGGTTCGCCGATTAGAACTGGATTGTTCTTTGTGCGACGTGAAAGAACTTGCATGACGCGCTCGATTTCAGTGTCGCGGCCAATTACTGGATCTAACTTACCTTCGCGCGCTGCTTGAGTTAAGTTGCGACCGAACTGATCAAGAATTGTTGATGATGCAGGTGTGCCCTCTGCAGGTCCGCCTTGCGCAGCTGGTTCTTTACCTTGGTAGCCAGATAGCAATTGAATTACTTGCTGACGTACACGATTTAGATCTGCGCCAAGTTTTACAAGTACCTGTGCTGCAACGCCTTCGCCTTCGCGAATCAGACCAAGAAGAATATGTTCGGTGCCAATGTAATTGTGGCCAAGTTGTAACGCTTCACGAAGTGAAAGTTCCAGAACTTTCTTTGCACGTGGAGTAAAAGGAATATGCCCTGATGGTGCTTGCTGGCCTTGACCGATGATCTCTTCGACCTGTCCGCGCACTGCATCAAGTGAGATGCCCATAGATTCCAAAGCTTTAGCTGCAACGCCTTCGCCTTCGTGAATTAGTCCAAGCAGAATGTGCTCGGTACCAATGTAATTGTGGTTGAGCAGACGAGCTTCTTCCTGTGCCAGAACGACAACGCGGCGAGCTCGATCGGTAAAGCGCTCAAACATCTAGGGCCTCCATGAATGGTTAATGTACAAATAGCCTAACCAATAAGGGGCGAAATTTATGCCCCTATATTTAGTAAAAGCGAGCCTATAAGACCCTAGAGAACCTTCATCATGCGGGTATTGCCGAGGGTATTTGGCTTTGAAGACTCCAAATCGAGGAGCTCGGCGATACCTTCGTCGTAAGAGCGGAGTAGCTGCTGGTAGACCTCAGGGTCGACTGGAGCGCCTTCGATCTCCTTAAAGCCGTGGCGGCCAAAGAACTCAGTCTCAAAGGTCAGGCAGAAAATCTTCTTTACGCCGACAGCGCGTGCACGATCAATTAACTGTTCCAGAATCTGATGGCCGACGCCTTTGCCGCGAAGCGCTTCAGAGACTGCAACGGTACGTACCTCTGCAACATCTTCCCAGAGCACGTGCATTGCACCGCAACCGACAACTTCGTCGCCATCAACTGCAACCACAAACTCTTGTACTGATTCGTAGAGCGTAACTGTCTCTTTGGAGAGAATTCGACGTTGCGGCGCGTAGGTATCAATTAACTTGCGGATGCCTTTTACATCAGAAGTCTTTGCTGCGCGCACTACGACTGACATTGTTATGAATGCTCAGGCTTTACTAGTGGAAACAAAATTGTTTCGCGAATTCCGAGACCTGTAAGCGCCATCAACAAACGATCTGCACCCATACCCATGCCGCCCATTGGAGGCATACCGAATTCCATTGCACGTAAGAAATCTTCATCTAGCGGCATAGCTTCTTCGTCGCCCTTTGCGCCAAGACGTGCTTGCTCTTCTAAACGTTCGCGTTGAATAACAGGATCGATTAGCTCTGAATAACCTGTTGCCAATTCGAAACCATCGACATAGAGATCCCACTTCTCTACTACACCAGGAATTTCGCGGTGTGCGCGAACTAGTGGTGAGGTATCAACTGGGAATCCCATTACGAATGTTGGCTTAATCAAAAGATCTTTACCAACATGTTCGAAAATTTCTTCAGCAAGCTTTCCGGTGATCCACTTTGGATCAACCTTCATGCCTAATTTATCTGCAATACGCTTTAAATCTGCGTATGGAGTTAGCGCTGTAACTTCTTCGCCAACGCCATTTGAAAGTACTTCATATAGCGAAACTTCCGCCCAGTTGCCGCCAAGATCTGATTGGCGACCATCGTGGTGAGTAACTACGTGAGTTCCAAATACATCCATCGCAGCGTTCTGCACTAATTCGCGAGTTAGATCTGCGATTGTGCGCCAGTCGCCATATGACTGATAAGACTCGATCATCGCAAACTCTGGTGAGTGGCTGGAATCAGCACCTTCGTTACGGAAGTTACGGTTGATTTCGAATACTCGCTCAATGCCACCGACTACGCAACGCTTCAAGAAAAGTTCTGGAGCAATACGTAGGAAGAGCGGAATGTCGTAAGCATTTGAATGTGTCTTAAATGGACGAGCTGCTGCACCACCATGCATAACTTGAAGCATTGGAGTTTCAACTTCGAGGAAGTCTTGCGCAGCGAATGTCTTACGCAATGAATTCATTACCTGCGGACGAATGCGCGCCATTTCGCGAGCTTGTGGGCGAACAATTAAATCTACATAACGTTGGCGAACACGTGTCTCTTCATTTAACTCTTTATGTTCGACAGGTAGCGGACGCAGCGCCTTTGAAGCAAGTGCAAATTCAGTTGCAAGAATTGAAAGTTCGCCGCGCTTTGAAGTGATCACCTCTCCTGTTACAGAAACGATGTCACCTAAATCAATATCTGACTTCCATGAATCAAGTTGCTCTTGGCCAACTTTGTCTAATGAGAGCATGACCTGAAGTTCGGTGCCATCACCTTCGCGAAGATTTGCAAAAGCCAGCTTGCCGGTATCACGCTTAAAAATAATGCGGCCTGTTACTGATTCGATATCACCTGTTGCAGTGTCGGTTTCTAAGCCTACGTACTTTGCGCGAATATCTGCCAGAGATTTAGTGCGCGGTACAGAGACTGGATATGCCTCTTTGCCCGATTCGATAATACGTTCGCGCTTTTCGCGGCGGATACGTAGCTGCTCTGGGAGTTCTAGTTCGACTTCTTGGTTGCTCATAACGGACGGGAGTCTATCGGCTTACTTATTGCGCTCGTGAATTAGGCGTAGGCCGATCAGCGTTAAGTCTCGCTCATGTTCGTCTAGAGTTTCTGCAACGCCAAATATCAGCGGCGCTAAGCCACCAGTTGCAATCACAGTTGGACGCTCTTTGAATTGCTCTTCTAATTCATCTGAGATTCTTGTAACCAGGCCATCAACCTGGCCAGCAAATCCATAAATGGTGCCTGATTGCAACGCTTCCACAGTGTTCTTTCCGATAACTGATTTAGGTTTAACCAATTCCACTTTACGAAGTTGAGCAGCTCGCTGCGCAAGAGCATCCACCGAGATTTCAATTCCTGGGGCAAGAGCGCCGCCTAAGAATTCTCCCTTTGGCGAGACCACATCAAGGTTGGTAGAGGTTCCAAAATCAACCACGATTGCCGGGCCGCCATAAAGAGTATGCGCTGCCAAAGTATTAACGATGCGATCGGCACCAATCTCCTTTGGATTATCTACCAATAGCGGCACACCGGTTTTGATCCCCGGTTCAACAATTGTGGTTGGAATTTCTGAGAAGTAGGCATTAAACATAGTGCGCATTTCGCGAAGCACTGCTGGCACTGTAGAACAAAGTGAGATGCCAGTGATATCAATATCTTCGATAAGCGCACGCATCTGTAGCCAGAGTTCATCTGCAGTGCTGCGCGGATCGGTCTTTACGCGCCAAGAATGAATTAAATCTTCGCCCAAGAATGTTCCTAGAACAGTATTGGTATTTCCTACATCTATAGTTAATAGCATCTGTTAACTCCTAGTACTCCATATTGTCTATCAAACGAATTCCACCAATCCAACCCGCAACAATTGCGCGCTGTTTTGACGAACTTTCTTCTTTGAAATTCTCTGGGTCGATCACGGTTGCATAATCTGTCTTCCAAGCTGGTTCGCTATCTAGTACCGCTTTCAGATTTTCGCGTCCTGAATTCAAAGCTTTATAAATAATCAGCGCTTTTTGGCGATCTTCGGCAGAGAGACGCACGTTGCGAGATGACATCGCTAAACCATCAGCTTCACGAATAATCGGGTGCGCCACGATGTCGATAGGTAATTTGTAATTTGAAACCATCTCTTTAATTAGAAATAGTTGCTGAAAATCTTTCTCTCCGAAAACTGCAAAATCTGGTTGTACTAAATCAAATAAACGCTTCACCACTGTCAGCATTCCGCTGAAATGTCCGGGACGTGATGCGCCTTCAAATAAATCTCCAACCGGGCCAGCTTCAATGCGCTCTGGTTCTGCTGGGTAAATCTCTTCATAAGTTGGGAACCAGACTTCGGTTGCGCCTGCCGCCAGCGCGATTTCGCGATCTTTATCTGGCGTGCGCGGATACTTCTTTAAATCTTCTGGGTCGTTAAATTGAAGTGGGTTAACAAAGACGCTGACTATTACCTCATCACTGCGTTTACGCGCAGC
>JBFYJK010000096.1:0-3153 GCA_041311445.1 Candidatus Nanopelagicales bacterium | reverse complement strand
GTGATGTAGTAGTTAGCGAACTGGCGAATAACGCCGATCATCATTGCTGATAAGAAGCTTCCAGGGACGCTTCCCATTCCACCAATAACTACGACAATGAATCCATAAATAAGGTACTGGCCAGCGATTAGCGGAGATACACCGTTTGCATAGACAGAGACCAAAACCCCACCGATTCCTGCGGCAAAACCGCCTAAAAAGAAGACGGTGCTAAATGCTCTGCGGACGTTGATACCAAGTGCTGCCACCATGCTGCGGTTTTCAACGCCAGCGCGGATGATCAAACCAATGCGGGTGTACTTAAGTAACGCCCAGTTAGCAATCAGAAGTAGCACTGCGGTTCCGATATAGAAGAATCTATCGGCAGGAATAATCGCGCCAAATACATTTACGCCATTTAAGAAGTATGAAGGTGTTGGATACTGAACTAAATCATTACCAAACCAACCACCAAGAGCTGCGCCAACTACTAGAGAGACACCAACAGTTACCAGCGCCTGATCAATATGGCGCTCGTACATACGAGTAATTAGTAGTTGCTCCATGAGTAACGCAAAGAGACCTGCACCGATTCCGCCGATCAACATCGATAGCAGGAACTTTGGGGTTGTAATCATGAAACCGTAATGCTTGGCATACCAGAAACCGAAGAAAGCACCGACGGTTAGAAAAGCACCATGTGCAAAGTTAAGAACGCCCATCAAGCCGTAGATCAATGAAAGGCCTGATGCTACAAGGAAGTAGAGCGCACCTAAGCCGATGCCGGTAATCAGAATAAGTAGAAACGTTGACATTATTTACCACCTACGCCGAGCATCTGATGCACCCATTTCTCATCGTGCAGCACCTCTGGGCCGCCTTGGAAAACAACTTTTCCTTGATCCATCACAATTACATTCTCTGCAATTCGCTTGACTAGGGCCAAGTTCTGTTCGACCAATAACATTGTGTTTTCGTGTGCTACTTGTGCAAGCGCATCCGCAACCTCAGTTACAAGTTTTGGTGCCAAACCTTTAGTTGGTTCATCCACCAGAAGAAGTTCATTCTTATTCAGTAGCGCACGTGCAATCGCCACCATCTGCTGTTGACCGCCTGATAGCGAACCTGCACGTTGCTGAGCGCGAGTATCTAGCTCTGGAAATAGTGTGTGCACGAATTTGTATGCATCTGCATGATCTTTGCCTCGAGCAGCAAGCGCTAAGTTCTCTTTTACTGAAAGTGAAGCGAAAATCTCGCGATCTTCAGGGATATATGCGATACCTGACTGTGCAATTTTGTAGGTATCTTTATTAAGAATCTCTTCACCATGGAAGTTAACTGAGCCTGTGCCGGCATAGAAACCCATGATGGTCTTGAGGGTGGTTGATTTACCAACGCCGTTTCGGCCAAGTAGGGCAGTGACCGTATTGGATGGAATATCAAAGGTGACGCCATGCAAGATATGTGATTGATTGATCTTGACGTGAAGATCTTTAATTGAGAGTACGTTACTCATAGCGCCTCTCCGATGTAAGCAGATTGAACAATTGGGTTATTAATAACGTTCTGTGGTGTATCGCAAACCAGAAGTTCGCCATAATTTAGAACGGCAATACGATCTGCTAAACCCAAAATCACCTCAAGGTGATGCTCAACAATTAAAACAGTTTTCTTATGTTCGACTTTTAATGAGCGAATAATTTCAACTAGCTCCGGAACGTTCTCAACGCTCATGCCTGCCATTGGTTCATCCAGCAGCACGATCTCACTCTTTGAAGCTAGAACAATTGCAATCTCTAGTCGGCGCTTATCGCCATGCGAAAGAGAACCCGCTAATTGCATCGCACGAGGTCCAAGTCCGACCTTCGCTAAACATTCGTGAGCATGCGCCACAACATCTGAGAACTTGTATGCGTTCTTAGTTAAGTTCATGGACTTACCGTTTGCTGCTTGCGCCGCGATGCGAACGTTTTCAAGGCAAGTTAAATTTGCAAAGATAGAAGAGGTTTGAAAAGTACGAGCCAAACCGACGTTTGCTCGTTCGTAAGGCTTCATCTGAGTTACGTTTAAATCACCAATGTGAATCTCACCGCGCGTCGGCTTACGGACTCCGCTTAGAAGGTTGAAGAAAGAGGTCTTGCCGGCACCGTTCGGGCCGATGATTCCTAGAACTTCATTCTGATTTACTGAAAGAGTGATGCCATCCAGAATCTTGGCGCCGCCTATTGAAAGCGATAAATCACTGACCGATAAAGCCTTAATCAATTGGGGCAACTCCCTTGTTAGTCCCGAACGCTTGCCTAAGGGTATAAAAAACCCCAGTCCATTTCTAGACTGGGGTTTTTATTAACGCTGTGTTTTAGCCAACGTTAGAGATGGTCTTATCTAGCTGTGGAACGTATCCCGCAGCGGTCTTCTTAAGAGAGACCAAGAACATTGGCTGTATAAGAACGTGATTTGTTGGGTCGATCTTCATCAAGCCCTTTGTACCTACCCATGAATAACCTTCAAGCTTTGAGATAGCGGTATCAACATCTAGAGATGCATTACCTGTTAGAGCCTGAACGATCATCTTCGCAGCATCTGCACCTGTGCAGGTGAATAGATCCTGTGACTTCTTCGCTGCTGCGAATGAAGTTGCCAGATCCTCAGCTGCCTTTGACTTGCCAACTCCACCGAAGTAGCTATTTGTAAGGATTGCATTTGTACCTTCAAATAGTGCGCCGTAGATGTTGTATGTAGCTGCACCAGCAAGACCAGTGATTGGACGCTGCTTTAGGAATGCGCCCTGCTGCTTTAGAGAGGTAAGCATCGCGCCAGCTGTCAAGGCATTTGACCATGCGATGAAGATGTATGAACCCTTTGCATCAGCTGCTTGCTTTGCAAATGGTGTGAAATCAGATGTAGAAGTTGGAACCTTAATTTCCTGGAATGTTGCACCCTTAGGAGCCATCAGAGCCTTTGCAGCTGCGATGTTACCTGCACCGAATGCGTTATCTTCTACGAATAGAACAACCTTGCGTCCTGAGATTGGCTTGATGCCAGCAAGAGGAGCTAGATCCTGTGTTGAGGTATTTCCTGAACGGAATACATACTTATTAGCTGAAGATGTAACGCCATCATTCTTTGCTGGACCTGAGATGTACAGAACCTTGTTCTGCTGTGCAAGTGGAG
>JBFYJK010000081.1:0-3923 GCA_041311445.1 Candidatus Nanopelagicales bacterium | reverse complement strand
AACGCATATTCGCGATTTGTGACTTCCATGGAACGAGAGCCTACTCTTAACCGCTATGGCACGGAACCTTGTAAACCTAGAAAGCGTCAGTAAAGCTTTCGATATTAAGGAACTCTTACGCAATGTAAGTATCGGAGTTTCTCAAGGTGACCGAATTGGGATTGTTGGCCGTAATGGTGCCGGCAAATCAACTTTAATGAAAATTATGGCTGGCACCGAAGAGCCAGATTCAGGTCGCGTAACAAAGAGCGGCGGAACAAATATTGGAATCCTCTCGCAGATTGATAATGCGCCTAAAGGTGCGACGGTTCGCGATGTAGTTCTTGGTGATAAAGCAACGCATGAATGGGCGCGTGATGCAGGAGTTCGAGCGATTTTTACGGGTTTATTCGGCGGATATCACGAGGAGTTATTTACACGTGGATTCGCATCCTTATCAGGTGGAGAACGCCGCCGCGTTGGCTTAGCAAAATTATTGATTGAAGACTTAGATTTAATTCTGCTTGATGAACCAACAAACCATCTAGATGTTGAAGGTGTTGCATGGTTGGCGGATCATTTAAAGAATCGCAAGAACTTGGCAGTGGTTGTAGTTACTCACGATCGTTGGTTCTTGGATGAAGTTACAGATCGCACTTGGGAAGTTGTCGGTGGAGAGCTTGAAGAGTACGACGGCGGATATTCTGCCTTTGTACTTGCAAAGGCAGAACGCGCTCGCCAACAAGCAGCAACAGATGCACGTCGCAACAATTTGTTGCGCAAAGAGTTGGCATGGTTACGACGTGGCGCACCTGCAAGAACTACAAAACCAAAGTTTCGTGTAGATGCAGCAAATGAATTAATTGCAACAGAACCACCACCACGCGATAACACCGAACTACTTAAATTTAGCCAGAACCGTTTAGGTAATACTGTTTTTGAATGTCAGCATTTACAGATTCGCGCTGGCGAAAATGTTCTGATCGAAGATTTAGTTTGGAATATCGGACCAGGCGAACGAATTGGAATTGTCGGCGTTAATGGTGCTGGTAAGACCACTTTGATGCGCACTCTTGCTGGCGAGCACTTCGCATCTGCCGGAAAGCTAGTAAAAGGCGTAACCGTAAAAGTCGCCATGCTCTCTCAGCATTTAGCTGAATTAGACCCTACTTGGCGCTTAATTGAAGCGGTTGAGCGAGTAGCTACCCGAATCGAATTAGGTGGCGGAAGAGAGCTTTCGGCATCTCAACTCTGCGAAAGACTCGGTTTTGATCGTGAATCCCAATGGACTCCAGTTGGTGATTTATCAGGCGGAGAGAAGCGTCGTTTGCAGCTAACACGTCTACTTATGGATAGTCCAAACGTTTTGCTGCTCGACGAACCTACAAATGATTTTGATATTGAAATCCTTACCGAACTTGAAGACTTATTGGATAGTTTCGCAGGAACGCTTTTAGTAATTTCACACGATAGATACTTCTTAGAACGCACTTGTGACCGCGTAATCGGTTTATTGGGTGACGGCAAGGTAACTGATCTACCTCGCGGAATCGATCAATATCTGGAACAGCGCGCAATCCAAATTGAAGCTTCAATTCCTAAGAACGTTAACGATAAGAAGATTTCTAATGCAGCTGAGGATCGCCAGAACAAAAAAGATCTTGCGCGTATCGAACGTCAGATGGAGAAGTTGGATATAGAGATAGCAGAGTTAGAGAAAGTTCAAGTTGAATCTGCTTTTGATGCGGAAGCGCTAATCAAAGCTACTGAAGCTTTGCAAGTTGCACATACAAAACGTATTGAGTTAGAGGAAGAGTGGCTAAGTAAATGCGTTTAGATTTGATTGCTTTCCTAACTGCAACTTTAATTGCGTTTCAAGCTCGGGCTAACGGAGAACTTTCACATTTATTGGGCAACCCAATTCAAGCCGCCACAGTCTCGTTTGGTTCCGGGTTAATTGTTATCTCTTTAGTTGCTGCAAAACATCACGGCATGAAACAAGGGCTCGCTGGAATTAAACGAGGTATTGCTGAAGGCGGATTGCAACGTTGGAATCTCTTCGCTGGAATGTTGGGTGGAATATTCGTTTCTATCCAGACAAATACCGTTCCGTTAATAGGAGTTGCCGTTTATTCGGTGGCATCAATCTCAGGTCAGACCGCTTCCTCGTTGATCGTGGACTCATTGGGTCTAACTGGCGCATCGAAGAAACAGATTACTTTTCGCCGTGTTTTAGCCTCATTAATCACGGTTATTGCGGTGTTGGTTTCAGTGTGGGATCGAATCGATGCCAATGATTTATCACTACTCCCAGTTGCACTTGCTGGAATGGCCGGCGGAATAGTTGGTATTCAACGAGCGCTTAACGGCAAGATCAATATTTACTCTGGCCAGCACTGGACTACATCACTACTCAATTTCATTATGGGTACAGGATTCCTTTTAATACTCACAGCAATACTTATTCCAACAGGTCACTATGAATTCAAAGCGCTTCCAGCTACGCCGTTATGGATATATACAGGCGGGGTTTTGGGAGTTATTTATATTGCGTACTCAGCAACAATTGTTCAACAGTTGGGTGTTCTAGCCTCTACTTTGTTGAGTGTTGGTGGGAATTTATTTGGAGCGTTATTAATTGATTGGCTCTTTCCTGCACATGGAGTGAAGGTAAGTGCTTGGCTAGTCGCAGGAATTGCGCTTTCATTTGCTGGAGTTATCGTCGGCGGCGTAAGTAGCCAGCAACAGAAGAGATAAGCGAGCCTGCGATAAAGAATGTCGCAATTGCATAGCTAGAGCTCTTAACCCAAGGAATGGTTGCTGAGTAATAACCAGCCAATGTAATTAGAACTGACCAGAGCAAGGCTCCAACTGCATTTGCAGATAAGAATGAGTAGTAACGCATCTTGGCCGCACCTGCAATTGGTGGCACAAATGTTCTAATCCATGGGAAGTAACGTGCTGCAACTACTGCCCACCAACCTGATTGCTCATAAAAGCGTTCCGCGCGTTCAATCATTCGCTGCATTCTTAGTGAATTCTTCTTATCTATATATGGACGACCATATTTGCGACCAATAACGTAACCAGTTTGATCACCAATAAATGCACCTAAGAAAACAATTACACAGAGCAACGCAACGTCGATTGATTTATTGCTTGCCGCAACTAAACCTGCACTAAATAGAAGCGAGTCTCCAGGTAAGAAAAAGCCCAACATAATGCCGTTTTCTACGTACATAACCAGGAATGCGATTATGTAGAAGAGGAGTGGCCCGATGCTTGCTAATTGAGCATCAAAAGATGCTTGGATCATTACTTTGCGGCGCCCTTTACGGCTGCTGCCACCTTCTTGGCAACTTCAGGATCGAAGACGCTTGGAATAATGAAGTTGGCATTTAACTGTGAAGGTGCAACACAAGAAGCAATCGCATCTGCTGCCGCAACCAACAGCTCATCTGTAATTTTGCTTGCGTTGGCATCTAGTAAGCCACGGAAGATTCCAGGGAAAGCTAAGACGTTGTTAATCTGATTTGGATGATCGCTTCGACCTGTTGCAACAACTGCCGCATACTTACGCGCAATTGTTGGATCGATCTCTGGATCTGGATTAGCAAGCGCGAAGACAATTGAATTAATTGCCATGGACTTAACATCTTCTTCGGAAATTACATTTGCAGCACTTACTCCAACAAAAACATCAGCACCTTTAATAGCATCGTGCAAACCACCTGTGAAATTGTGATTATCAATGCCATCAATTACTGCAACGCCTTCGCGGTGGAAAGCCAAGACATTTCTAGCACCGCTAATCCAAAGTAACTTTGCAATTGCAGTACCAGCAGCGCCAGCGCCACTAATTACAATCTTTACATCTTTTAGCTCTTTGCGAACCAACTTCAGCGCATTCTTAAGCGCTGCTAATACGACGATTGCAGTTCCGT
>JBFYJK010000075.1:0-2840 GCA_041311445.1 Candidatus Nanopelagicales bacterium | reverse complement strand
CATTTACAAACTACGGTTCACTGCATAACGGCAGCTACCAAGCAGCCCTTGATGCAACCATGTTGGCTGCGGTCGAACCTGTCGAAGGCGCTGCAGAATACGATGTAAAGATTGTTAAGGGTGCTGACGGCGTAATGCAGTTCCTAGCTACAGATTTCAATACTTTTAAAGTCTATTTAGGCGGAGCTGATTACAAGACCCACCCGCTTCACGAAGTAACTACGGCGGACGGTTTAGTTATTGGCCCTGATCAAACAGCTGAATCTCTAAAGGGCTACACCCGCCTAAACGATGATCAGATTACAAATAACGCTGTTGCTGTTGTTGGTTTAAAGGTTCCAATGGGGCCATATCCAGCGACCGACGGTTTCTTAGCTACAACTGATGGGTACATGGGCGCAGTAAACAAGTTCTCATATACCTACGATGAAGCGACAAAGACCATCACGACCGTTGGCGATAACCGCAAATACGTTGCTGACAATAAAGAGGGCTTCTTTATTGATCCAACAAATGGCGAGAAGCTAAATGAAATCGGTTGGAAGACCAATATTGGCTTCAAGAACTTTAAGACCATCTTTACCGATAAAGAGCTACGCGGTCCGCTATTCGGAGTGCTCCTTTGGACATTTGAATTCGCAATTCTTACTGTGCTCTCAACATTTATTCTCGGTCTAATCCTTGCGCTGCTTCTTAACGATGAGCGCATTAAGGGCTTAAAGATCTACCGTTCACTACTGATCTTGCCTTATGCATTCCCTGCATTCCTTTCTGCTTATGTTTGGAAAGGTATGTACAACACAGACCACGGATTTATTAACAACTCCATCTTGCATTTAGGCGATGGCAACAAGATTCATTGGCTTGAACAACAAGGTCCAGCACGCGCAGCGATTTTGATTATGAATCTCTGGCTTGGTTTCCCTTACATGTTCTTGATTACAACTGGTGCGCTGCAAGCTATCCCTGCTGATCTTTCTGAATCTGCGAGTATTGATGGCGCATCTGCGTGGCAGACATTCCGCCAGATTAAGTTGCCGTTGCTTTTAGTTTCGCTTACTCCGTTACTTATCGCTTCATTTGCATACAACTTCAATAACTTTACGGTCATCTACTTGTTAACCGGTGGTGGTCCAATTCTGGATCCAACGCTCCGCGTTACAACTGGTGCAACCGATATTTTGATTACTTTCGTCTATCGAATCGCATTCGGTGGCGGCGTTGGAGCTAACTACGGTCTAGCTTCAGCGTTCTCAATCTTGATCTTCTTCATTATTGGCGGAATTTCATTCTTCTCATTCAAACGAACCCAGTCACTAGAGGAGGCAACACGATGAGCAGCACAACGACTCGTGAGCTAACGGTTCGCACAAATAAGAAGTCATTTGGCCTCTGGTTTAAAGAGGTTGGCTGGAAGCACATCTTTGCTCTAGTGATGATTGTTTATGCAATTTTCCCAATTCTTTACATAATTTCAACATCACTTACAGACTTCGGTGGCATCGAAAATGCTGCGCTTTTCCAGCAATTCCACTGGCAGAACTATCGCGATCTATTTAACGATCCGAGCTATCCATTCGCTAAGTGGATGACAAATACAGTGATTATCGCGGGAACCACTGCGGTGCTCTCAGTATTCATCTCTGCCTGTGCAGCGTATGCATTTAGCCGTCTGCGCTTTGCTGGTCGCCGTCCAGGCTTACTTGCACTGATTCTGATTCAGATGTTCCCATCTATTTCAGGACTTGTAGCAATCTTCGGAATTCTCTCTTGGCTAACAGATAACGTTCCAGCAATTGGTCTTGGTACTAAAGCTGGTCTAATTCTTGTTTACCTTGGTGGATCACTCGGTGCCGGTACTTATTTGATGTACGGCTTCTTTAATACAGTTCCACAAGAGATCGATGAGGCTGCCAAGATCGATGGCGCTACACATACTCAGATCTACTTCCAGATTATTCTGCGCCTTGTTGCGCCAGTGCTTGCAGTTATGGCGCTGCTTTCATTTATTGGAACATTCTCAGATTACATCTTGGCATCTATCGTGTTCAGCAAGACCGAACAACAGACAGTTGCAGTTGGTCTAGGAACGCTTCTAAATGATCCATATTCAAAGAACTGGGCTATGTTCTGCGCAGGTGCCTTAATTGCTGCAACACCAATCGTTGCGCTATTTATGGGCTTACAGCGTTACATTGTTTCTGGACTTACAGGTGGAGCGGTTAAGGGTTAATCCCCTACAGACTTCTTACCAGTCGTTCTTTCCAGAACTGCGGCGAGAGATAGCGCGTTGTGTTTCGCGCTCATCTTGCTTCTCCATCAAACTCTGTCGCTTGTCGTGACCCTTCTTGCCGTGAGCCAGCGCTAATTCAACTTTAACTTTGCCGTCTTTAAAGTAAATCGAAAGAGGAATTAATGTATTTCCACCCTGCTTTAACTTTCCAGCAAGCTTATTGATTTCACCGCGGTGCATTAACAACTTTCGATCACGACGCGGGGTGTGGTTAGTCCATGAACCTTCGGTGTATTCGGGGATATGAATACCATGAAGCCATAGTTCACCATCAATAATCATGGCAAAGCCATCGGTTAAAGAGGCGCGACCTTCTCGAAGAGACTTAACTTCAGTGCCCTGCAAGACGATGCCAGTCTCGAAAGTTTCGTCGACAAAATAGTCATGGCGTCCCTTTTTATTCTGGGCGATGACTTTCTTGCCGGTTTCTTTAACCATAATGGCTAAGGGTATCAACCATTAAACTAAGCCCATGATTAATCTTGCCTCACGGGCTTGGCGAAGCACTATTGCAGCCTTGTTTCTAGTAATTGAAGCTCTAATTGTG
>JBFYJK010000062.1:0-6323 GCA_041311445.1 Candidatus Nanopelagicales bacterium | reverse complement strand
GCTAGATCCTGTGTTGAGGTATTTCCTGAACGGAATACATACTTATTAGCTGAAGATGTAACGCCATCATTCTTTGCTGGACCTGAGATGTACAGAACCTTGTTCTGCTGTGCAAGTGGAGCAAGAGTTAGAGCAACACCTGATGATGCTGTACCAACGATTACCTTTGTGCCATTTCCAACCATGTCCTTGAATGATGCAGTTGCAGATGCTGGATCTGCTGCGTCATCTTTAACAGTTACAACAAGCTTCTGACCATTGATGGTCATCTTGCCGCCGGTGTAGTACTTCAAGCCCCAGTTAAGACCATCGACGTATGCATCGCCGTAAGACTTAAGTGCACCTGAAGTTGATGTGATTACACCAATCTTGATATCGCTTGCTGCTTGTGCTGGCGCCATTGAAGGCGCAACAATCGCGAGAGCTGCTACTGCAGCGGTCGCGAGAAGTGAGCGCTTGCTCATTCTTTCTCCTCATTGAGTCGTTTTTGCAGACCGGGCCCGACCTGCTTGCTGGCAAGGCTATACGCGCAATTAGGGGTAAACCACGCTTATTTGATATCCGTTTTATAACTTTTCCAGTCATGCCACCTGAACTATGAGAGATAGCCAACTACATTTCATAGTGGCTCAATCCGCCGAACGCTGGCAGAGTAAAGCCATGTCAATGCCGACAGAGAAATATGAAGTCCCAGTAGCAGGCGGCTCTTTAGCCGTCTTTCGTTATGGCGATGGCCAGGGCGAACCAGTTCTGCTCATCCATGGCGTCACCTCATCAAATCGCGCCTTCCAATTATTTGCAGATGATTTAATCGCAAGAGGCAAGGCGCCTTACGCGGTAGATCTACGCGGTCGCGGTGACTCAAATTCTTTACCTGGCCCATTCGGAATGGCGCAGCATGCTAAAGATATGGTCGAAGTAATCAATCACTTCAAATGGAATAAGCCAGATGTGATCGGACACTCCATGGGCGGCTTTGTAGTTGCAGCTCTAGTTGGTCTCTATCCAGATCAAGTTGGTCGCGTAGTTTTTGCAGATGGCGGAATTCCATTGCCGATGCCTCCAGGAATGACAATCGAACAGATCATGCCGCTAGTTCTCGGACCTGCGCTGGCTCGTCTCTCAATGACATTTGAATCTAATGACGCTTATCGTGATTACTGGAAGCCACATCCATCATTCACTCGCGGATGGTCCAAAGAGCTTGATGAATATGTTGATTACGATCTTCGTGGCGGCAAACCAGCGACATCTTCGCAAGCGGTTGCAGAAGATTCTGAAGACTTATTCGGAAACGACTACGTTGAAAAAGGTTTAAAGAATTTAAAGGAAGAGACTTTATTCATCCGCGCACCTCGTGGTTTACAGAATGAAGAGGGAGGGCTATATCCAATGCCTATTTTGGATTTAGTAGCACCTCAATATCCAATGTTAAAGATCGTAAGTCTTGACGATGTGAATCATTACGACATGTTCTTGCACCCATTTGGCAGCAGCCAGATCGCGCAGATTATTTACGGAGATAAGAAATGACACTTAAAGGTCGTCGCGCATTTATTACCGGTTCATTCCAAGGCATCGGTTTAGGTATCGCTACAGAGTTAGCCAAAGAAGGCGCGGATATCGTGCTTCACGGGCTTGCTACCGATGAAGTAATAGCTGCAGCCGAGGCACAAGTTAAAGAAGCTGGCGCTGGAAAAGTTGAATCCTATGTTTCGGATTTACGCGATTCTGCCGCCACAGAAGCGCTAATTTCCAAAATTCTTGCCGGCGGTCCAGTAGATATTCTCTGCAATAACGCGGGTATTCAACACACTGCACCTACAGCAGAGATGCCACGTGAAAAGTGGAACGACATCATTGCGATTAATCTTGAATCATTCTTTGACACCATGCGTTTACTTCTGCCACAGATGAAAGAGCGTGGTTACGGTCGAGTCATCAACACTGCATCAGTGCACGGATTAGTGGCATCAGTTGCAAAAGCTCCATACGTTTCAGCAAAGCATGGTGTAATCGGATTAACTCGAGTTACTGCTCTTGAATATGCAGATGCAGGTTCTCGCGAAACTGGCGGCGTAACAGTAAATGCAATCTGCCCTGGCTGGGTTGAGACTGCTTTGATCGAACCACAGATTCAGGCACGTGCAGATAAGTTTGGCGGAGATCGCGTAAAGGGAATCGCAGACCTACTTTCTGAGAAGCAACCTTCAAAACGTTTAGCAACTGCGCAAGATATTGGCGCGCTTACAGTTTTTCTTTGCTCTAAAGCAGCGCATAACATCACCGGCGCTGCAATCCCGGTAGACGGAGGATGGACATCTCAATGACAACTTTCAAGCAGGCAGTTAAAGACGAACATCCTCTGCAAGTTGTTGGTGCAATTAATGCCAATCACGCACTACTTGCAAAGCGCGCAGGGTATAAAGCTATATATTTAAGTGGCGGTGGAGTAGCGGCAGGCTCACTGGGTCTACCTGATCTGGGAATTTCAACTCTTGATGATGTAATGACAGATGTTCGCCGCATTACAAACGTCTGCGACCTACCTTTGTTGGTGGATATCGATACTGGATTTGGTACCTCCGCTTTTAATATTTCGCGTACAGTTAAAGAGATCGAAAAAGCCGGCGCATCGGCAGTTCACATGGAAGATCAAGTAGCGGCAAAGCGCTGTGGCCATCGTCCAAATAAGGAAATTGTTAGCGTTAATGAGATGGTCGATCGCATCAAAGCCGCTGTAGATGGCCGTAAATCAGCGGATTTCACCATCATGGCGCGCACTGATGCTTTGGCAAACGAAGGTTTAGATGCAGCGCTAGATCGCGTCCGCGCGTATGTTGCTGCTGGCGCTGACATGATTTTCCCTGAAGCAGTTGCTGATTTGGAAACTTACAAAAAGTTCCGCGAAGCTGCAGGTGTTCCGATTTTGGCAAACATCACTGAATTCGGAAAGACTCCATTGTTTACAGTTGCAGAACTACGTGGCGCAAATGTAGATATCGTCCTTTATCCACTCTCTGCATTCCGTGCCATGAACAAAGCGGCAGAGTTGGTTTATAAAACAATTCGCTCCGAAGGAACTCAGAAGAATGCATTGGAGCACATGCAAACTCGAGAAGAGCTTTATCAGGCAATTGATTACTATAAATACGAAGAAGCGTTAGATAAATTCCAGAGTGAGAAAAATGGCTAAGAAATCTGTAGCGCTCTCTGGTGTTGAAGCAGGCAATACTGCAATCTGCACTGTAGGCAGAAATGGCAACGATCTGCACTACCGCGGATACGACATTGCTGATTTAGCCGCTAATTGCCAATTCGAAGAAGTTGCATATCTTCTGATACATGAGAAGTTGCCTAACATAAGCGAGTTAGATGCTTATAGAAAGAAGTTAAAGAATCTGCGCGATCTGCCACCCCAAGTAAGAACAATCCTGGAGCAACTTCCAAGGAGTACGCATCCAATGGATGTATTGCGCACCGGTATTTCTGCGCTCGGCACAATAGAGCCAGAACATGATGGTCATTTGGCGAATGGTGCGAAAGAGATTGCAGATCGTCTAATTGCTTGCACTCCATCGATGCTCTGCTACTGGTATCACTTCGCGAATAGCGGCAAGCGCATCGAATGTTCAACGAAATCAGATTCAATCGGCGGCCATTTCCTAGAAATGCTTCATGGGGAGATGCCAAGTGCGGAGTGGGAGAGCGCAATGCACGCATCGCTCATCCTTTATGCAGAGCATGAATTCAACGCATCCACCTTCACTTCACGCGTAATTGCAGGCACTGGAAGCGATATTTATTCAGCAATTACCGGCGGAATAGGCGCACTTCGCGGCCCAAAGCATGGCGGAGCTAATGAGGTCGCGCTTGAAATTCAAGAACGCTACGCAAATCCAAATGAAGCCGAAGCCGATATCCGTAAACGTGTAGAAGCCAAAGAAGTGGTTATTGGTTTCGGTCATCCGGTTTACACAATTGGTGATCCACGAAATCCAATTATCAAAGAGATTGCGCGAAATCTTTCTAGCGAGAATCGCACACTTTTTGATATTGCAGATCGTTTAGAGGCCGTGATGTGGGATCTCAAGAAGATGTTCCCAAATCTAGACTGGTTTAGCGCTGTTGCATACAACGCGATGAAAATTCCAACCGCATTCTTCACGCCAATATTCGTGATGTCTCGCATCACCGGATGGTCTGCACATGTTATTGAACAGCGCGCTGACGGAAAGATTATCCGCCCATCAGCAAATTACACCGGCCCAGAAGATTTGAAGTTCATATCAATAGAGGAGCGTTAATTGTCATCTCACATCACTAAGTCCAATCAACCTTATGATCAAGAAATCCAAGACATAGTTGATTATGCACTTAACTATGAAGTGAAATCAGAGCTTGCATACAAGACTGCATGGTCAGGAATGTTAGACACAATTGGTTGCGGACTTGAATCACTTGAATATGCAGCTTGCACAAAGTTGCTTGGTCCACTTGTTCCGGGCACCAAAGTAGAGAAGGGCGTTCGCGTCCCAGGTACAAATTACGAATTAGATGTGGTGCAGGGTGCGTTCAACATTGGTGTTGCTATACGTTGGTTAGATTTCAATGACACTTGGCTTGCTGCCGAATGGGGACATCCGAGCGACAATTTAGGTGCAATTCTTGCCGTCGCTGATTGGCTAAATCGTTCCGGCACGAAGAAGCTGACCGTTAAAGATGTGCTAACCGCAATGATTAAAGCCCACGAAATTCAGGGCTGTATTGCGCTAGAAAACTCCTTTAATAAAGTCGGTTTGGACCACGTAATTCTCGTTAAAGTCGCATCAACTGCTGTGGTCTGCCAGATGATGGGTCTTGATCGCGAACAGACTTTGGCAGCGGTATCTCTTGCTTGGGTTGATGGCCAATCGCTACGAACCTATCGCCACTATCCAAATGCTGGCTCACGTAAGTCTTGGGCAGCAGGAGATGCAACATCTCGCGCCGTACGTCTTGCGCTTATGGCAAAGGTTGGCGAAATGGGAGTGCCTTCAGTTCTTACTGCAAAGACTTGGGGCTTCTATGACGTCTCCTTCAAAGGCAACACATTTAAGTTCCAACGTCCATACGGTTCATATGTAATGGAGAACGTGCTCTGGAAGATTTCCTTCCCAGCAGAATTCCATTCTCAGACCGCTTGCGAAGCTGCATTTACTCTGCACGGTTGGATGAAAGCCAATGGCAAGAGCAGTGATGACATCAAGAGCGTAACTATTCGCACTCATGAAGCATGTGTTCGCATTATCGACAAGAAGGGTCCGCTAAATAACCCAGCTGATCGTGATCACTGCATTCAATACATGGTTGCAGTTCCACTCATCTTCGGCCGATTAACTGCAAAAGATTATGAAGATGAAATTGCAGCTGATCCAAGAATTGATGCGCTGCGCGAAAAGATTACTTGCGTGGAAGATACGAACTTCACTGCGGATTATCACAATCCAGATAAGCGCAGCATCGCAAATGCAATGACTATCGAATTTAATGACGGCACCAAGACCGATGAAATAGTTGTCGAATATCCAGTAGGTCACAAGCGACGTAGGGAAGAAGGGCTCCCGCTACTAGTGAATAAGTACAAGACCAATTTGCGTCGCGTATTTGATGAAGCTCAAGTCTCTAAGATCGAAACAGCTACCCTTAACTATGACCAGCTTTTGGCAATGCCTGCTGATGAATTCCTAACGCTTTTCGTTAAGAATTAAGCCATGATCTTCGCCTTCCCAATGATTGGGCTATTTCTAGCCACAATTTACTTTGCATTTATCGGCGTGAAAGTCACTGTTGAGAAGCACCATGACGATCAGAGCATGGATTTCGTACGCGATATTCTTAAATATGCTGCACTATTTCTATCGGTATTCTTCTTGAGTTTCGGTCTGGCAGGACTTCTAGTTCAGCTGATTGATCCAAATAATGTTGCAGGTCTAACTGATGAAGATACTGCCCGCGCACTCTCATTTGTAATCGTGGGTATTCCAGTAGTCGCAGTTATCTCTCGATGGATCAAACGTGATTTCACTAAGAATCTTGAGAATAGCTTTGCTCCTGCTTGGCAGATTTATCTCTTTGCATCTACAACTTTCACATTACTAATCTGGTTCTTATTCCTAAGCGGTTCATTAACATGGCTAGCAGGAGAGCAGTACAACCCAAAGGGCTTGGCTCAAGGAGTCATCTCTTTCATAATTTGGCTAATTCACATCAGATTGATTGCTCATCATCGTTCACTAACCGTGAACCTTCATCGTTTCGTTGGCTGGTTTACTGGCATTGCT
>JBFYJK010000058.1:0-6924 GCA_041311445.1 Candidatus Nanopelagicales bacterium | reverse complement strand
GCGATCGCGCTTTTCAAGCGCCAGACCAAATGCATCAAAGCCAGGGCCCAAATTTGCAGAGCTAGCCGGAACTTTGACTTCATATGCGCTGGCGCGAAAAGTAAGACGTGACATCTTTTTACGCTAGACCCAACTTCTCAGCGGCAGCCTTGGCATCAACTGGAACCACAATCGGATCCGCAGCTGATTCAAGCGCCCAGTGAATATCTTTTAAGCCATGGCCAGTAACGGTAACGACAATGCGCTTGCCCTTTGGCAGATTGCCATTTGCTTGGTGCTTCAGTAGTCCTGCGATACCTGCAGCTGATGAAGGCTCTACGAATACGCCCTCTTTGCTTGCAAGTAAGCGGTAGGCATTCAAAATCTCTTCATCAGTAACCGAATCAATTAAGCCGCCGGACATATCGCGAGCATTTGTCGCGCCTTGCCATGAAGCTGGATTACCAATGCGGATCGCAGTTGCGATGGTTTCTGGGTTCTTAACAACTTCGCCGCGAACAATTGGCGCTGCGCCTTCTGCCTGGAATCCCCACATTTTAGGTAGCTTCGAAGATTTACGATCTTCGCGATACTCCAAGTAACCCTTCCAATATGCAGTGATATTTCCAGCGTTGCCAACTGGCAGTACATGGTAATCAGGTGCATCGTTTAGGAAATCGATAACTTCGAACGATGCGGTCTTCTGACCTTCAATTCGATATGGGTTAACAGAGTTAACCAGTGCAACTGGGTACTTCTCTGAAAGTTCTTTTGCAAGATCTAAACAATCATCAAAGTTGCCATCAACTTGCAAGATCTTTGAACCATGAACGACTGCTTGAGCCAACTTGCCCATCGCAATCTTTCCTTGTGGAATCAAAACCGCTGGCACCATATTTGCATGCGCTGCATATGCAGCAGCTGATGCTGAAGTGTTGCCGGTTGATGCGCAGATAACAGCCTTTGCGCCATCTTCTGCTGCCTTTGAGATCGCCATGGTCATGCCGCGATCTTTAAATGAACCTGTTGGGTTTGTACCTTCGTACTTCAACCAGATTTCGTTGCCAAGAATCTTTGAAAGATTTGTCGCCTCTACAAGTGGAGTGCCACCTTCGCGAAGTGTTACGACTGGAGTCTTTGATGAGACAGGTAGACGGTCGCTATACTCTTCAATAACTCCGCGCCACTGATGTGCGCCAGCTTTTGGCTTAGAGAAAATGTTAAAACTCAAGATGCAGACCCTTCAACTCGAATAACGCTCTCAACTTCACGAACTACATCTGATTTACCAAGCGCTTCTACGGTTGCAGCGAGATTCGCCTCAGTAGCGCGGTGAGTAACGATGGTGATTTCAGCTGCTTCGCCGCGACCTTTCTGTAGAACTGTCTGGATAGAAACATCTTCTGCCGCAAAGGTATTTGCAACGCTTGCTAGTACGCCTGGCTTATCGTGAACGGCCATACGGATCGCATACTTAGTAATTGACGCACCTTTTGGCGCAATTCCAAGATCTGCATAATCAGATTCTGCTGGGCCTTTGCTGCCAGCAACAATATGGCGAGCAACTGCAACTACGTCACCTAGAACAGCAGAAGCTGTTGGTGCTCCGCCAGCGCCGCGTCCGTAGAACATCAACTGGCCAGCGCCTTCGGATTCAACGAATACCGCATTGAATGCTTCACGTACTGAAGCTAATGGGTGGCTGCGATCTAACATCATCGGTGCAACGCGAACAGAGATACCGGCATCGGTGCGCTTTGCTTCTGCGATCAACTTAATAACTTTGTTCATTGATTTAGCGGTTGCAACATCTTGTGCGCTGACCTTGGTAATTCCTTCGCAAGCAACATCGTTTGCAGTAACGCGAGTATGGAAAGCAAGACCAGCAAGGATTGCTGCCTTAGCGGCTGCATCATGGCCTTCAACATCTGCAGTTGGATCTGCCTCTGCATAACCAAGCGCTTGCGCCTCTTTAAGAACAACATCGAATGGCAGATTCTCTTCGTCCATTTTTGTAAGGATGAAGTTGGTGGTGCCATTAACAATTCCCATTACGCGATTGATGCGATCGCCGATTAGTGATTCGCGAAGTGGGCGAATAATTGGAATCGCACCTGCAACTGCAGCTTCGTAGTAAAGATCTACGCCAGCTTTTTCTGCAGCGTTGTAAAGATCTGCACCGTGAGATGCAAGTAGCGCCTTATTTGCAGTCACGACTGACTTGCCGTTAGCGATTGCCTTCAAAATTAATTCGCGAGCAGGTTCGATACCGCCCATAACTTCAATAACTAAAGAGATCTCAGGATCGGTAACTACTGAATCTGCGTCGGTAGTAAGAATTGAATCCGATACGCCATCGCGCTTTCCCAAGGTGCGAACTGCGACCTTAGAGAGTTCGAGGGTTGCGCCTGCGCGGGCCGCTAAATCTGCGCCGCTAGAGGCTAATTCGCGAGCTACTGCCCCGCCAACTACGCCGCAACCAAGCATGCCGATCTTGATGGATTTCATGCGGCCTATTCTTTCATATTAGATGAGGTCTAGACGCAATAAATCTTCGTAGCTCTCGCGACGAACAATCACCTTTGCCGCACCATTTCGCACTGCAATTACTGGTGGGCGTGGGACGTGGTTGTAATTACTTGCCATGCTGCGGTTGTAAGCACCGGTACCAGGAATCGCCAATAAATCACCTGGTTCGATATCTGATGGCAGATCAATATCGCGAATCAAAATATCGCCAGTCTCGCAATGCTTTCCAACTAAACGTGAAGATGTCGGTACCGCGTTTGATGTGCGGTTCGCTAAATGTGCTTCGTAGATTGCACCGTAAAGACCTGGGCGAACGTTGTCTGACATTCCACCATCTACAGAGATGTAATTACGTGTATTGCCATCATCAAGTTTTACCAACTTAGTTGTGCCAACTTCGTAAAGAGTAAACATTGACGGGCCAACAATTGAACGACCTGGTTCGATTGCTACATGAGGAATCTTTAAGTTGCGAGCTGCGCAACCTTCGACGACTGCATCTTTAATCTGTGCAACCGCATCTTCGATTGCAAGTGGTGCATCTTCTGCGGTGTAAACAATTCCGAATCCGCCACCAAAATCAACATCTGGAAGCTCACGATCAAATTCATCGCGATAGCGCGCCATGAAATCAAGCATGCGAGTGATTGCTAAACGATGGCCATCCATATTGAAAATCTGTGAACCGATATGTGCATGAACGCCACGGAAATCTAATTCGCGGTACTTTGCAATCTCTTTAACTGCATCCCAGGCCATGCCACTAGCAATTGATAGACCAAACTTAACGTCGGTATGTGCGGTAGCGATTGCTTCCAAGGTATGTGCTTCAACGCCTGGATTTAAGCGGATCATTACTGATTGGGTTTTGCCGTATTTCTTAGCGGCTTCAGCTACACGTGGGATTTCTTGGAGTGAATCAATCACAATATTGCCAACACCTGCGTTAACTGCGCGATCGATTTCCGCTAAAGATTTATTGTTTCCGTGCACCTGGATGCGGTGTGCTGGAAATTCCATAGAGAGCGCTACTTCTAGCTCTCCGCCAGTTGCAACATCGATACCCATACCAAGTTCGTGGATCCAGCGAACAATTTGCTTGCAGATAAAGGCTTTTGATGCGTAATAAACGATTGATGAATCAAAAGAGTTCTTCAATGCATTTGTAAATGCAGATGCACGCGCTTTGAAATCATCTTCGTCCAAAATAAAAGCAGGTGTGCCGTATTCAGCAGCTAGTTCTTTAGCGCTCATGCCGGCAACTGTTAGTTGGCCGTTTTCAAACTTAACGTTGGCAGCCCAAGGATTGTGTGACATTTTTACATCCTCTCCGGTGCGCTAACGCCTAGTAGCGATAGACCATTCTCTAATACTTGGCGAGTTGCTGCACATAGATTTATGCGAGCTACATGTACATCACTCTGCGCTTCATCGCCCATTGGCAATACGCGGCAATCTGCATAGAAGCGGTGGTAAACGCCAGCAAGTTCTTCTAGGTACCGAGCGATGCGATGAGCTTCGCGAAGTTCGGCAGAGGTATTAACCACGATTGGGAAATCAGATAACGCGCCCATCAATTCGATTTCGCGTTCGTGAGTAAGTTCAGAGGTATTAAATGAACCGACTTTGATGCCTAGCTCTTCTGCGTTACGAAGTAGCGCTGCAATACGAGCATGCGCATATTGAACGTAGTAAACCGGATTGTCATTAGTGCGTGACTTGAGTACTTCGACATCCATCACCATTGGTGAATCTGTTGGGTAACGAAGCAATGTGTAACGAGCTGCATCTACGCCAACTTCTTCGACGATATCTTCCAGAGTAATGATGGTGCCGGCGCGCTTAGAAAGCTTCACTTCTTCGCCATTTTTCATGATTTTTACTAGCTGGCCAATAAGAACTTCGACTACATCTGGGTTGTCGTTATTGCACTGTGCGACCGCCTTTAGGCGACCAACATAACCGTGGTGATCTGCGCCTAATAGATAGATGCAGACATCAAAACCACGTTCGCGCTTATTAATGTAATAAGCAGTATCTGAAGTGAAATATGTATAAGTGCCATCTGCTTTTAGTAACACGCGATCTTTGTCATCACCAAAATCAGTGGTGCGCAGCCAAGTAGCGCCATCTGCCTCAAAGACATGGCCCTTCTTCTTTAATTCATCTAAACCGTGTTCGACTGCTCCGCTTTCATGTAGCGAGCGCTCTGAAAACCAGACATCGAAATTAGTATTGAATGTTTTTAGAACGCGCTGTTGATCACCAAGTTGCCACTTATATGCGCGTTCGCGAAATTCAATCTTCTGCAGATCTTCTGGAAGTTCCAGGATTCCGGCATCCTGTTGAATTAAATGTTCTGCAATAACTTTGATGTATTCGCCTTGATAACCATCTTCAGGTGCTGGCTTACCAAGTGCAGCAGCGCGAACTGATTCGCCAAATAGATCCATCTGTACGCCGCGATCGTTAATGTAAAACTCTCGAGTTACATTTGCACCAGCTGCAGACAAGATGCGCGCTAATACATCGCCAACTGCTGCCCAACGTGTATGACCCAAGTGCAGCGGCCCAGTTGGGTTGGCGCTAATAAATTCAACGTTGAAGTTCTTGCCTTCTAATGAATTGCCGTGACCGTAGCTCTTGCCCGCCTTATTAATTGTGTTAACAAGTTCGGCTTGGCTAGCGCGATTTAAAGTGAAGTTGATAAATCCAGGGCCAGCGATATCGACCTTAGAGATATTGGCTTCCGCAGCGAGGATGGTCTGCAGTGCGGTCGCGATATCGCGAGGAGGCTTGCCCGCAAGCTTGCTTAGCTGCAGCGCGATAGAGGTGGCGTAGTCGCCATGGTCGCGGTTCTTTGGGCGCTCCAGCGGAATCTCGCCCTCAAAGTTGATGTTCAGCCCGC
Source organism: Candidatus Nanopelagicales bacterium (assembly GCA_041311445.1). Lineage (GTDB taxonomy): Bacteria > Actinomycetota > Actinomycetes > Nanopelagicales > Nanopelagicaceae > ZLKRG08. Next base: position 1,508 of record JBFYJK010000058.1, on the reverse strand, counting down.
GTTCAATCGCCGCCCGAATCTGGGCAATAAGCGTCTCTTGCGGCGAACTCATTGGCGCAGTCTACTTGAAGCGCGCTCGTTATAAAGATTTGGTAACGAGTATTCATTTTCTGGTCATAAGTGCATAGATTTCAACCACCTCGATACATATACCCACTGATCGTCAGATCTATATATGTATCAACTTTTCGAAAGGTAACTAAATGTCAAAGCGTCGTTTAGCAATCGTTGCTGCTGTTTCAGCTGCATCAATTGCTCTAACTGGTTTTGTTGCAACTTCAGCTAAGGCAGCTGCCGGCTTCGTTGGTGTAATTCTTCCAGATGCTGCTTCATCAGCTCGCTGGGAAACAGCAGACCGTCCATTCTTAACAGCAGCTTTCAAGAAGGCTGGCGTAACTGTTGATATTCAGAATGCAAATGGCGATAAGGCCGCATTCGCAACAATCGCTGACCAAATGCTTACAAAGGGTGCGAAGGTTCTAATCATGGTTAACCTTGATTCAGATTCAGCTAAGGCTGTTCAGGACAAGGCTAAGAAGCAGGGCGTACCAACAATTGACTACGACCGTCTAACTCTTAAGGGTTCAGCTTCATATTACGTTTCATTCGACAACGTTGGTGTTGGCAAGCTACAGGGTCAGGGAATTGTTGACTGCCTAAAGGCTAAGAAGGTTGCAAAGGCTCGCGTTGTTTACCTAAACGGTTCACCAACAGATAACAATGCAACTCTATTCAAGCAGGGTTATGCATCAGTTGTTGGTCCATACCTAAAGAGCACTGGTGGCACACTTGTTGACGATCAGTCAGTTCCAGATTGGGACAACGTTAAGGGTGGAACAATCTTCGAGCAGCAGCTAACAAAGGCTGGCGGAAAGCTTGATGCAGTTGTTTCAGCTAACGAAGGTCTAGGTCTTGCAGCAGTAGCAGTTCTTAAGAAGAACAAGCTAAACGGCAAGGTTTGTGTATCTGGTCAGGATGCAACAGTTGATGGTCTACGTGCTGTTCTACAGGGCGATCTATCAAACACCGTTTACAAGGCAGTTAAGGCTGAAGCACAGGGTGCAGCAGATCTAGCAGTTGCTTTGATCAACGGTAAGAAGGCAAAGACAAACGGAACAACAGATAATGGTGTTTCAAAGGTTCCTTCAGTACTTCTAACTCCAGTTGGAATTACAAAGAAGAACGTAAAGGTTGTTATTGCTGATGGATTCCAGAAGAAGGCTGATGTTTGCAAGGGTATCGAAGCTCTTTGCACAGCTAATGGCGTCAAGTAATAAGTAAGTTGTAGTAAAAAGATAGGCCCGGGAGTAATCTCGGGCCTATCTTCTATATAAGTCCCCTAACAAGTACCGATAGGAATTACTAATGACAGAGCCAATCCTCTCTCTGCGAGGCATTGAGAAATCTTTCGGCCCAGTTCAAGTTCTAAAAGGCGTTGACTTTGATGCCTACCCTGGCCAAGTCACTGCACTTGTTGGAGATAACGGTGCTGGTAAATCCACACTAAT
>JBFYJK010000011.1:0-9734 GCA_041311445.1 Candidatus Nanopelagicales bacterium | reverse complement strand
ACTTGAAGCGGTACGCCGTATTTGTCTGGAGCTTCCAATAGTCGGTGTAGATATTGTTGAAGTTGCGCCACCATTTGATAGTGCAGATATCACTGCAATCTTGGCTAACCGTGTTGTGCTTGAAGCACTTAGCGCGATCGCGCTACGAAAAAAGGGTGGAACTTACAGCCCAACTCGCAATTTACTTGACCGCTGAAAAGGCTTCATCAAGAACACTCATTGCATCCTTAACAAGATCATCGCTGATAACTAGCGGTGGCAGGAAGCGAAGCACATTTCCGTAAGTACCTGCAGTTAAGAAAAGCACGCCCTTAGATTGTGCGTACTTAACGACTTTACCCATGATTTCGCCGTTAGGTTCTTTGCTACCTGGCTGAACCAATTCGATTGCAATCATTGCACCGCGGCCACGGATTTCGCCAATAACTGGGTACTTCTTCTGCATTGCAGAAAGCGCATCAACCATGATCTTGCCGATTGCATTTGCGCGGTCTACAAGCTTTTCAGATTTAATGGTTTCGATTGCGCCTAGAGCTGCAGCGCAAGCAATTGGATTTCCACCGTAAGTTCCGCCAAGTCCAGACGGGTGAATTTCATCCATAACTTCAGCGCGGCCAGTGACTGCAGCAAGTGGCAGACCGCCAGCAATACCTTTAGCGGTAGTAATTAGATCTGGTTCGACGCCTTCATCTTCGCAAGCAAACCATTGTCCGGTGCGAGCAAAGCCGGTCTGTACTTCATCAGCAATAAATAGCGCGCCATTATCTTTAGCAAATTTTGCAAGGCCAGGTAAGAATCCCTTAGGTGGAACGATAAATCCACCTTCGCCTTGAATTGGTTCGATACAGATCGCAGCTAAATTCTTTCCGCCGATTTCTTTTTCGATTTTATGAATAACTTCTTCAAGCGCATGTTCGATATTGCCTTCGTGGCGATACGGATACGCCATCGGCATACGGTAAACCTCTGGGGTAAATGGGCCAAAGCCCTCTTTGTATGGCATGTTCTTTGCAGTCATCGCCATAGTTAAATTGGTGCGACCGTGATAACCATGTTCGAAAACTACGATTGCTTGGCGCTTGGTGTAGTGGCGCGCAATCTTTACTGCATTCTCTAGAGCTTCGGCACCTGAATTAAATAGCGCGCTCTTCTTCTTAAATTTTCCTGGTGTTAGTTCGTTTAATTGCTCGCAAACTTCTACATATCCTTCGTAAGGAGCAATCATGAAACAGGTATGTGTAAATTCAGAAACTTGCTTTTGCACGCGTTCGACAACGGCCGGAGCGCTATTGCCAACGTTTACTACCGCAATACCTGAACCCATATCGATAAATTGATTGCCATCGATATCTAGCAAGATGCCGCCAGATGCATGTGTGATCACTGCAGGAAGCGCCATACCTAGGGAAGCAGAGACTGCTTCGCTGCGTCGCTTGATAATTTCCTGAGACTTTGGTCCTGGGATTTCGGTAACAAGTTTGCGTTGCTGCGGCACGTTCATTTTTCTAGTTTAGCGGTGGCGTGAGAGTATTGCCATCAACGTCGTAGGGCTAAGCAATGATTTAACCAACTAGGAGGCTTAAATTGGCACTTGTTGGAATCTTGCTATTTGTAGCAGCGCTTTTATTCTCGGTAATGGTGCACGAATTCGGACATTACATATTCGCTAAGAAATTCGGCATGAAAGTTACCGAATTCTTCTTAGGTTTCGGAAAGCGCATCTGGTCTACGCAGCGTGGCGAAACAGAATTCGGCGTTAAAGCGATTCCTGCTGGCGGTTACTGCCGTATTGAGGGCATGACTATAAACGATGAAATGCCTGCCGGCGAAGAAGGTCGCGCATTCGTTATTGCATCGACTCCGCGCAAATTAATTGTGCTTGGCGCAGGATCGTTTAACCACTTTGTACTTGGTTTTGTAATGATTCTTATTATGTTGGCCGGAGTTGGCACCTCATCGATGGCTAACTCAATTAAAGAAGTTGTTCCTTGTGTTTCTTCTACAACTTCTTGTGCGGCAACTGATCCGGTTTCGCCTGCCGCTAAAGCTGGCCTAAAAGCAGGGGACCAGATTGTTGCCATCAATGGCAAAGCAACAACTGATAATAATTTTGCGGAAGACTTATTAGCAATCCGAAACCACTCTGGCCAAGAATTCACTTTCACTGTAAAACGCGGTTCCGAAACAATTGATCTCAAAGTAACTCCAACAGATCGCACAATTCAGGGTTATACATATTCATTTGTTGGTTTCGTTGCTAACGAAGCTACATACCGAATTCCATTTGTAACCGCAGTTAAGAACTCTGGCACCGTTACTTGGTACATGATCAAAGAGAGCGTTAAGTCTCTCTGGCGCTTACCTGCAATGATTCCGGAATTGGTAAAGGAAACATTTGGTAGCGCACCACGCGATCCAAATGGTCCGGTCGGAATTGTTGGCGTTGCTCGCGCATCTGGCGAAATCACCAGCAATTCAGCTCTCGGTGCAACCAGCCAGCTCTATCTATTCTTGATGATGGTTGCTTCACTAAATATCTTTGTTGGCATCTTTAACTTGCTGCCACTTCTGCCACTAGATGGCGGGCATATGGCGATCGCTATTGCAGATGCAGTCCGTTATCGCATCGCAAAAATGCGTGGCCGTGAAAAACCAGCCCCAATCGATATTAATAAATTGACGCCAATTACCGCGCTGGTATTTGCGCTGCTATTGGGGCTTACCGTGCTCTTGCTCATAGCCGACATAGTTAATCCAGTAGCCCTTAATTTCTAAAGTTCTGCCGAATTAAGGCAGAATACGCTTCATGGTTGATCTGGGAATTCCTGAGCTAAAGACGTTATCTCCACGCCGCAAGACCAAGCAGTTAATGGTCGGCAAGGTAGGCGTAGGCAGCAATTCACCAGTATCCGTGCAATCAATGTGCACCACTCTTACCGCAGATGTAAATGCGACTCTGCAGCAGATCGCGGAACTTACTGCAGCGGGGTGCGAAATCGTTCGCGTTGCGGTTCCTTCTCAGGATGATGCAGATGCGCTGGCGCAGATTGCAAAGAAATCTCAGATTCCAGTTATTGCAGATATTCACTTCCAGCCAAAGTACATCTTTGCTGCGATCGATGCTGGTTGCGCAGCAGTTCGCGTTAACCCAGGCAACATCAAGCAATTCGATGACAAGGTAAAAGAAGTTGCCAAGGCAGCGCTTGCATCAAATACTCCAATTCGAATTGGCGTTAACGCAGGTTCGCTAGATCCACGTTTACTTCAAAAGTACGGCAAGGCAACTCCAGAAGCACTTGCAGAGAGCGCGCTCTGGGAAGCATCGTTATTCGAAGAGCATGGTTTCTCAAATTTCAAAATTTCAGTAAAGCACCATGACCCAATCACTATGGTCAAGGCATATCGCTTGCTGGCAGAGAAGTGCGATTACCCGCTACACCTTGGTGTAACTGAGGCTGGTCCTGCTTTCCAAGCAACAATCAAATCTGCAACTGCATTTGGAATTCTCTTAGCTGACGGAATCGGCGACACTATTCGCGTTTCAATGTCAGCGCCTCCCGTAGAAGAGGTAAAGGTCGGCATCTCTATTCTTGAATCACTTGGTTTGCGCCAACGTAAATTAGAGATCGTCTCTTGCCCTTCATGTGGTCGCGCACAGGTTGATGTTTATACCTTGGCCGAAAAAGTACAGGCAGGTTTGCAAGGAATGACTGTCCCACTACGCGTTGCAGTTATGGGTTGCGTAGTTAATGGTCCTGGCGAAGCTCGCGAAGCAGATCTTGGTGTGGCATCAGGTAATGGCAAGGGGCAGATTTTCGTTAAGGGGCAAGTAATTAAAACTGTTCCGGAATCACAGATCGTTGAAACTCTTATCGAAGAGGCGATGCGACTTGGCGAAGAGATGGAAGCAGCTGGCGTAACTTCTGGCGAACCAACAGTGGAGATTAAATAATGCTGAAAATGTCGAAGCTTTTCCTACGTACGCTTCGCGATGATCCAGCAGATGCCACAGTTACTTCACATAAGTTATTGGTGCGCGCAGGTTACGTTCGTCCAATCGCAGCAGGCATTTTCTCTTGGCTTCCACTTGGCGTGATTGCACTTCGCAACGTCGAACGCGTAATTCGCGAAGAGATGGATGAAGCAGGTTTCCAAGAAGTTCATTTCCCAGCGCTACTTCCAAAAGAGGCTTATGAAGCCACAAATCGTTGGGAAGAGTACGGCCCAAGTCTGTTCCGTTTGCAGGATCGCAAAGGTGCGGATTACCTATTAGGTCCAACTCATGAAGAGATGTTTACCCTTATGGTTAAGGGCGAATACTCATCTTATAAAGATTTACCACTTTCGATTTATCAGATTCAAACAAAGTATCGCGATGAAGCGCGACCACGTTCTGGAATTATCCGTGGCCGCGAATTCGTAATGAAAGATTCATATTCATTCGACGTTGATGATGCTGGCCTTGAGGTTTCATACCAGAAGCACCGCGATGCTTACGAAAAGACTTTCGATCGTTTAGGTCTTAAGTACAACATCGTTAGCGCAACCGCTGGCGCAATGGGCGGATCTAAATCTGAAGAATTCTTAGCGCCATGCGTTACTGGTGAAGATACCTATGTTCTATGTCCAAAGTGCGGTTATGCCGCAAACGTAGAAGCAATGAAGACTGTAGTAGCCCCTGGCGATGGCAATTTCCCAGCGCTAGAAGTACTAGATACTCCAAATACTCCAACTATTGATTCGTTAGTTGATTTATTAAACGAAAAGTTCGGCGGCGGATTCAAAGCTAGCGATACTTTAAAGAACATCATGTTGATGGTTGATAACAAGCCATACGCAATCTTGGTACCAGGTGATCGCGAAGTAGATCTAAAGCGCGTTGAAGCGAACTTAGCTGGCGTTAACGAAATTCGTATCTTCGAAGAAGAGGATTTCAAGAAGTTCCCAACACTTGTTAAGGGTTACATCGGACCACAAGATGCAAAGGCAAACGGAATCACTCTGCTTGCTGATCCTCGCGTTGCGCCAGGAACCGCTTGGGTATCGGGTGCAAACAAGAAGGATTGCCACGCACGTAACGTTGTTAGCGGTCGTGACTTCGTAGTTGATGGTTACATCGAAGCAGCGGAAGTTCGCGCAGGCGATAGCTGCCCAGAGTGCAACACCGAAGTTGTTATTGATCGCGCAATCGAAATTGGCCACATCTTCCAGCTTGGTCGCAAGTACGCAGAGGCGTTAAACCTGACAGTGCTTGATCAAAACGGCAAGAGCCAGATTGTCACAATGGGTTCATACGGAATTGGCGTTAGCCGCGCTGTTGCTGCAATTGCAGAACAGACCGCTGATGAGATTGGTCTTAATTGGCCGGCAGAGATTGCACCCGCAATGGTGCATATCGTTGCAACCGGCAAAGAAGATGCAGTATTCGATAAGGCCCTCGCAATCGGTGAAGATATGGAATCTGTTGGTCTAACTGTCATGCTTGATGATCGTCGCGATCCATCAGCGGGCGTTAAGTTCAAGGATTCAGAGCTAATCGGTAATCCCGTTATTGTGATTGTTGGTAAGGGCTTAGCTGAAGGCAAAGTTGAAATTCGTATCCGCGCCACTGGCGAGAAGTGTGAAGTAGCAGTGGACGATGTTGTCAGCGAAGTCGCAAAGCTCTTTAATTGATAGCTTTTCTCTGCGCTGCCGCTGCAACTGCTGGTTTCTTTGATGCAATTGCAGGTGGCGGAGGGTTAATTCAACTACCTTCGCTATTAGTTGGTTTGCAAGATAAACCAGTTGTGAATGTGCTTGGTACCAATAAGTTTGCATCCTTCTTTGGTACTTCAAATGCAGCCAACCGTTATCGCAAACAAGTTAGCATAGATAAGAAATTCTTGGCATCAATGATGGTGCCGGCATTCTTTGGATCTATGGGTGGGGCAGCGCTTGCTTCAAAGGTGCCAACCGAACAGATGCGAGTTGTAGTCTTGATTGCCTTAATTGCAATCTTTATCTACACCGCGCTCAATCCGAAACTTGGCCACGAAGAGAACCAGCAGCTAAATTACAAAGTCGCTGCAATTGCAGGTCTGGGAATTGGTTTCTATGACGGCATCTTTGGTCCAGGAACCGGAACGTTCTTGATGGCAGTTCTAGTTGGCGCACTTGGCTTTGGATTCTTAAGCGCATCTGCAATCGCCAAATTTACAAATGTGGCGACAAATCTTGCGGCAATCATTATCTTTGCAAAAGCAGGCGCAATCCTTTGGGGAATTGGCGCAGCGCTAGCGATTTCAAATGTAGTTGGTTCAACTCTTGGTTCGCATATGGCAATCAAAGGTGGCTCACCGCTGGTACGTAAAGTCTTCTTGCTGATGACAGCTGCTCTAATTGCAAAAGTTGGGTATGACGTTGTAAATTAAGCACCTAGAACTAAACAACAATTAAAAAACAACCAAATAGGAAATTGAATATGGCACTAAGAGATCAAATCTTCGAACTTGTAGAACCGCTGATTGCTAAAGCTGGTCTCGTTCTTGAAGAGGTACAGGTACAAACCCCAGGTAAGAATCGTTTCGTCACAGTTATTGTCGACTCAGAAACCGGTTTAAATCTTGATCAAGTTACAGATGCCAGCCGTTTGGTCGGCGAAGCCATGGATAGCGCGCCATTTATGGGAGATACCCCGTACACACTAGAAGTCACCTCTCCAGGCGTAGATCGCCCACTTACCGCACCTCGTCACTGGCGCAAGAATGTTGATCGTTTAGTAAAGATCATCAAGCTAGATGGCCAGATCTGCAAAGGTCGCATCGTTAGCGCAACCGAAGAAGAAGTTACTTTGGATTGCTGCAACGTTGCCTATGCCGATGTAAAGCGTGCCACGATCGAAGTTGAATTTAATAAGCCTAACAATAAGGAGAGCAAATAATGCATGTTGATATGAGCGCTCTCCAAGCTCTAACCACCGAAAAAGAGATGTCGCTAAATGCGTTGATCATCTCAATCGAAGGCGCTGTTCTAACTGCATATAACCACACGGATCATGCACTTGAACATGCTCGTTGCCACTTAGAACGCGAAACTGGCGAGATTCAAATTTTCGTACCGGTATTTTCTGAAACCGGCGATCGCATCGGCGAAGTTCAAGATCGCAATGAAGAATTTACCCGCGTTGCAACCTCAACTGCGCGCCAAGCAATCAAGCAGTACATGCGCCAGACAAAAGATGCCGGCATTGTTGGCGAACTTTCAACAAGCGTTGGCGATGTAATCTCTGGAATGGTCGAACAGGGCCGCGACGGCAAGATGATTTATGTAAACCTTGGAAAGACCGAAGGCAAAGTTCCGCCACAGGAACAGGTACCTGGCGAACATTTCGAACACGGCGATCGCATTAAGTGCTTCGTAGTTGATGTTAAGCAGGGAACACGTGGACCTGAAATCACACTTTCACGTTCGCATCCTGCTTTAGTAAAGCAGTTATTCGCACTTGAAGTTCCAGAGATCAAAGATCGCGTTGTCGAAATTATGGGCATCGCTCGCGAAGCAGGGCATCGCACCAAGATATCTGTTCGCGCACACCGTTCAGGTGTCTCTGCAAAGGGCGCGCTAATCGGCCCAATGGGGGCACGTGCTCGTGCAGTTATGGATGAACTTCATGGCGAGAAAATCGACATCGTTGATTACTCAGATGATCCTGCAGTTTATGTAGCTAATGCGCTGGCACCTGCAAAAGTTGCTAGCTGCGAAGTCGTCGATGAAGCTACCCGCAGCGCCAAGGTTGTCGTTCCGGATTACCAATTGTCATTGGCAATCGGCAAAGATGGCCAAAATGCACGCCTGGCAGCGCGCTTAACTGGCTGGCGTATCGATATTCACTCAGATAGCCCTGCCCAATAACCACTGCTAGACTTGCCCGCAGTTCAACCAACCGAAATGGATGAAAAGAAAATGACACGCTAATGAGCACCGCTCGATCATGAGTAGGAACAACTAGACCTCAGCGTGTAAAAAAGTACACGGGGGTCACGAAGGAGAAAAGTGGCAAAAGTCCGTGTACACGAGTTAGCAAAACAACTCGGTATGGAGAGCAAGGTCGTCCTTGCTAAGCTAAAAGAGATGGGCGAGTTCGTAACGAGCGCCTCATCAACAATTGAACCGCCAGTTGCGCGCCGTTTAATTGAAGCATTCCCAAATGCAAATATTCAGGATCCAGCCGATTCGAAGAAGCCTGTTAAGAAGGCTGCCGCTAAGAAAGCTGCACCTAAGAAGCCAGAACCAGATGCAAAACTTGCAGCTGAGTTGGCAGCAGAACTTGGTGTAGATCTTGAAGCGCTAAAAGCTGTAGAACCAAAACCAGCAGCGCGTCCTGCAGCATCTGCAGCACCATCACCAACAAGCCTTCCAAAACCACCAGCTGCACGTCCTGGTGGAAACAATCCATTTGGAACTCCTGCAATGCCGCGACCACCGCGCCCTGCAGGAAACAATCCATTTGGAAATGCAATGCCACGTCCTCCACAACAACGACCAATTCGTCCTGGCGAACAGCCACGACCAGGTGGACGTCCAGGTGGACCTGGCGGACAACGCCCAGGATTTGCAGCGCGTCCAGGTGGAGCTGGCGGACAACGCCCAGGTTTCGCACCGAGACCAGGCGGCCAAGGCGGACCGGGACAACGTCCTGGTGGTCCAGGTGCAGGAACAGGTTCTCCATATCGTCCAGGTGGTAACACCGGTGGCGGTGCACCAGGCGGATTTAATCGCCCAGGTGGCGCACGTCCAGGACCTGGCGGTCGCGGAAATACTGCAGGTGCATTCGGTAAGGGTGGATCTAAGAAGGGTAACGCGAAGAAGAGCAGAAAAGCGTTACGCGATGATTTTGAAAATATGCAGGCGCCATCACTTGGTGGCGTAAAGATTCCACGCGGAGACGGTTCAACACCTATCCGTATGCGACGCGGTTCATCGCTATCTGACTTTGCTGAGCGCATAAATTGCGAAGCATCGCAGCTAGTTCAAGCGCTATTCATGCTTGGCGAAATGGTTACAGCTACTCAATCAGTTGATGAAGATACTTTCACAATATTGGGTACCGAACTTGGATACAACATCCAGATTGTTTCTCCAGAAGATGAAGACCGCGAGATTCTTGAATCATTTGATATCGACTTAGCAGCCGAATTAGATGACGTTGATCAAGATCTTCTTGAAGCGCGTCCACCAGTTGTAACTGTTATGGGTCACGTCGATCACGGTAAGACTCGTTTACTAGATGCAATTCGTCAGACAGAAGTTATTAAGACTGAAGCTGGCGGAATTACACAGCACATCGGTGCGTACCAGATTCACCATGATCATGATGGCGTTAATCGCGCAATTACCTTTATCGATACACCTGGTCACGAAGCGTTTACCGCAATGCGCGCTCGCGGTGCCAAGGTCACCGATATCGCTGTTCTTGTGGTTGCAGCAGATGACGGCGTAATGCCTCAGACAATTGAAGCGTTAAATCACGCGCAAGCTGCTGATGTTCCAATCGTGGTTGCAGTTAACAAGGTTGATAAGGAAGACGCTAACCCTGCAAAGGTTCGTCAACAATTAACCGAATACAACTTGATCGCAGAAGAGTACGGCGGAGACACAATCTTCATCGACGTTTCAGCTAAGGCTGGAAAGGGCATCAAGGAACTTATTGATGCAATTCTTCTAACTGCAGATGCTGCAATCGATCTTCGCGCAAT
>JBFYJK010000111.1:0-2822 GCA_041311445.1 Candidatus Nanopelagicales bacterium | reverse complement strand
CCAGTAAGCCGCGAAAAACTTCCAGATTTATACCGTTCATCAGATTTAGTTTGTGTGCCAAGTTATTCAGAGAGCTTTGGTTTAGTAGCTCTTGAAGCACAGGCTTGCGGAACTCCGGTGGTAGCAAGCGCCGTTGGTGGCCTTCGTACCGCGGTTGCAGACGGTATTTCAGGCGTTTTAGTCGATGGCCATAATCCAAAAGCTTGGTCTTCAGTTATTGCGCGTTTATTGATGGAACCACAGCGTCGAATCTTGCTTTCAATGGGCGCAGTGGAACATGCATCACACTTTGGTTGGGATGTAACGGCTCGTCGTACGCTTGATGTCTACGACCGTTTGATTAATCACCAGCCAATGGCAAAATACGCTCCATGACATCAAGCAAATACAAATTAATTCTTCTTCGCCACGGCGAATCCGAATGGAACGCGCTAAATCTATTTACCGGTTGGGTGGACGTTCGTCTATCTGCAAAGGGTGAAGCAGAGGCAAAGCGCGGCGGAGAGTTATTAAAAGAGCGCGGGCTGCTTCCTGATGTCGTACACACTTCTCTATTGCGTCGCGCTATTCATACTTCACAGTTAGCGCTTGATGCATGCGATCGCCACTGGATCCCTGTTAAGCGTTCATGGCGCTTGAACGAACGTCACTATGGTGCGTTACAAGGAAAAGATAAAGCTCAGACTCTTGCGGCATACGGTGAAGAACAATTCCAATTGTGGCGCCGTTCTTTTGATGTACCGCCTCCACAGATTGAGGTCGATGATGAATTTTCACAATCAAAGGATCCGCGTTATGCAGATCTAGGTAACGATGTGCCACGCACTGAGTGCCTTAAAGATGTTATTACTCGAATGATTCCTTATTGGAACGATGCAATTGTTTCTGACCTGAAAGCTAACAAGGTTGTATTGGTAACTGCGCACGGCAATTCATTGCGCGCACTTGTTAAGCACCTTGATGGAATTTCAGATGAGGCTATTGCTGGATTAAATATTCCAACAGGTATTCCATTGCTTTATGAATTAGATGAGAACTTCAAGCCAATTAAAACTGGCGGCGAGTACTTAGATCCAGAAGCTGCAAAGTCAGCAATCGAAGCGGTCGCAAACCAAGGCAAAAAATAAGCGTGTTCCGGAAAGCCAAGGAAGAGCTGGTAATTAAGCCAGTCCTTGAAATTCCGCGCGAAGTTTTCGATATTTTGCAGGTAGTTGATGCGGAGTATCTGATTGTCGAACCAGGGGATTCGGTTATCGCCAACTCCATCCGTTTGGAGAGCCTTGGAGTTATTGCAGACGGCAAAGTCGTGCACGAGGGTCTGCGCCAGCTAATTCGCCAAGCTCGTCGCCATAACGAACTGAATCAAGCCAATTTAGAGATTGCTAATAACGAAACTCGCGTACGCGCATTTCATATCGGCAATACCGGCAATATCGCAGTACTGGTCTTTGATGATGCCGAATCGCTTCGCCTTGATGCGACCCGTCGCGATTTCGTGGCTAACGTTTCGCACGAACTAAAAACGCCTATCGGCAGCCTTTCAATCCTCTCTGAAGCCATTGCTAGCGCAACGGATGATCCAGCGGCGCTTAAGGATTTCGCTAATCGCATCGGCAAAGAATCAAAGCGTTTAGCAACGTTAGTTTCAGAGATTATTAACTTATCTCGAATTCAAGGTATCGATGCGATGATGAGTGCCAAGGTTGTAGATATCAACGAAGTAATTCATGATGCGATAGACATTTCAAAGACTAAAGCGGAAAGCCGCGGCATCACTGTTGAATATATAGCTTCGCAAGTTATTGAAGTTTTGGCAGATAAGCCATCACTTGTTAGCGCCTTTGATAATTTAATTGAGAACGCGATCAATTACAGCCCTGATAACACCACAGTTAAGATTTTGTTGGCACAGCGCGATGGCATGGCGGAAATTTCAATTAAAGACGAAGGTATCGGAATCTCCGAAGCAGATATTGTGCGTATCTTTGAACGTTTCTATCGCGTTGATCCTGCGCGTTCCCGCGAAACGGGCGGCACCGGTCTGGGTCTATCAATCGTTAAGCACGTTATAAATAATCACGGTGGTGATGTATTAGTTTGGTCAGAGATAGAAAATGGCTCTACGTTCACCGTCCGTTTACCGATTGTTAAAGCGACTCTTGTAAATTCAAGTCCTGTGGTGGACCAATGAAAATTCTGATTGTCGAAGATGAGTCATCTTTGGCAGAACCGCTCTCATTTCTGCTTCGCAAAGAGGGCTTCCAAACAGTAATTGCAGAAGATGGGCTAAAAGCCATTGATAGTTTCCAGGCTGAACATCCAGATTTGATTCTGCTTGATCTAATGCTGCCGGGCTTATCGGGCACTGAAGTTTGCAAGAAAATCCGCGCAGTTTCGATGGTTCCGATCATCATGCTCACCGCTAAAGATGACGAGGTAGATAAAGTCATTGGCTTGGAACTTGGCGCTGATGATTATGTAACTAAGCCTTATTCAGGACGGGAATTAGTAGCGCGAATTAAGGCGGTTCTACGTCGTGGCGCAGATTTAGCGCTAACTGGCGAAGAGAACCTACTGCAAGTAGCTAATATCAAAATGGATGTTGATCAACATAAAGTCTGGCTAGATGGACAGCTAATGCCGATGCCACTAAAAGAATTTGAATTGCTCTGCGAATTAATGCGAAATGCGGGCAAAGTTATGAGCCGCGCACAGTTAATTGATCATATTTGGGGCAGTGATTATGTTGGCGACACCAAGACTTTAGATGTTCACATCAAACGTTTGCGCTCGAAGTTTGAGAAAGATCAAGCAAACCCAGA
>JBFYJK010000084.1:0-10243 GCA_041311445.1 Candidatus Nanopelagicales bacterium | reverse complement strand
GCAGATTAAGCATGCCACTTGGATTAACAGTGGTGACCTTCATCCGACCTTCCACAATTGGCAGCTCCGCTACATCGTTTGCAAGTAACTTTCCAGTTCCTAGTCCGCATGCGTACTTCAGTTCAGGTAGCGCTGCTGCAAGTTTTAAACCGTGAGCAATTCCAACTGCAGATTCGAGTGCACTTGAAACTACAACTGGCAACTTATGATGAGCTGCGATTGCTCTTGCTCGTTCAATGCCACCTAATGGTGAAACTTTTAACATCAAAATATCGACAGCACCATTTAGGTCGACAGCGAATGGATCTTTCGCTTTTCTGATTACTTCATCGCCAACTACCGGAATGGGAAGTTTTAACTCTCGAAGCTCTTCCACTGTTGCTACTGGTTGTTCGATGTATTGAAATGTATCGACGCCAAAACGTTCAACTAATTGCGCCACAGCATCCGTAGCTTCTTTAACGCTCCAACCACCATTTACATCCAAACGAATCTTTAATTTTGGATTTACTGCGAGCGCATTTTCAATTCTGGCAAAATCAAGGCTAAGTTCGCCGCCAACTTTGATCTTTACAACTTTGGCGCCGGGATACCAACTTAAAATATTCTCAACATCAATCTTGGTATCTACAGATGGCAAAGTTGCATTGATTTCAATTTCATCGCGCTGTGTAAGTGGAAGCTGACCGAACGCCGCTTCAATGCCCGCACCAAGCCAATATGAAGCTTCTTCTGCTTCGTATTCCAAGAAAGGTGAGAACTCTCCCCAACCATTTGGCCCTTTAAATAAAGCAACTTCACGCTTTGTAACCGAGCGGAAATTTGTGCGCGTCGGAAGCGAAAGCACCTGTAAAGATGCCAATATCTCATTAAGCATTACGGACGCTTTGGATACTTTTCAAAGTTAGTTGGGCGCTTCTCTTTATATGCATCGCGACCTTCTTGGCCTTCTTCAGTCATATAGAAAAGAAGTGTGGCATCGCCAGCTAATTGCTGAACACCTGCAAGCCCATCATCTGCTGCATTTAGCCCTGCCTTTAATAGGCGAAGTGCAAGCGGTGAATTGCGAAGCATTTCACGAGCCCATTGCACTGATTCCGCTTCAAGTTCTTTAACTGGAACTACGGTATTTACAAGTCCCATATCAAGCGCTTCTTGCGCATCGTATGAACGTGTTAGGAACCAGATCTCACGAGCCTTCTTCTGTCCAACATGACGTGCAAGTAAACCTGCGCCATAACCGCCATCGAATGAACCAACCATTGGGCCGGTCTGTCCGAACTTTGCGTTCTCTGCTGCGATTGTTAAATCGCAAACCACATGTAGAACATGTCCACCACCAATCGCCCAACCAGCAACCATTGCAATAACTGGCTTTGGCATACGACGAATTTGAATCTGTAGATCTAGAACATTTAAGCGACCAATGCCCTTGCTGCCAACTGAGTCGTCACCGATATAGCCATCGTCACCACGAACACTGATATCGCCGCCAGAACAGAACGCTTCATCTCCTGCGCCGGTAAAGATAACTACGCCTACTTGTTCATCATCGCGAGCTAAATCGAAAGCTGCTTTTAATTCGATGATTGTCTGAGGACGAAATGCATTGCGAACCTCAGGGCGATTAATGGTGATCTTTGCGATGCCCTCTGCAGTTTCATAGAGAATATCTTCGAAGTTGTGGCGAATCCCCTCGTTAACCCACTTTGGAATTTCACGGCTTGGGAACTCACGCTTGATTGGCTTGCTCATGCGCCTTAGCCTACGGGGGTCATGGAAAACAAGCCAAAATCGCAGACCTTCAAATACGACCATTCGTGGTCGATTCCACAGACTTTGGATAAATTAATTGAAGCGCTCCGCGAGAGCTGGGATATCTCCATTTCAACCAGCGGTTCTACCGGCGCACCTAAAGAGATTCTCCTTCCAGCGAGTGCGATGATCTTCAGTGCAAGGAACGCGAATGAATTCTTAGGCGCTAAACCAGGTGATCGCTGGTCACTCCTCTTATCGCCAGAACATACTGCTGGGCTTAACGTATTGGTTCGTTCAATTGAATTAGGAACTTTGCCAGTTACAGAGAACGAGAGCGCTGAATTCACAGCAATTGTCCCTACACAATTATTTAGAGCTTTAAATGGCGATGCGAAATTATTGAAACATCTTCAAGGTTGCAAAGCAGTCTTAGTTGGTGGAGCTGCAGCAGAAGTTGATTTGTTGGCAAAAGCAAAAGCAGCTGGCATCAATTGCATTACAACTTATGGCATGACCGAAACTTCTGGTGGCTGCATCTATGACGGCACACCACTTCCTGGCGTTGAAGTTCGAATTGGCGAAACCATCGAACTCAAAGGGCCGATGTTGGCAAGAGTTGAATTAAACGACGGCTTCTTCGTAACTAGCGATTTAGGTAAATTCGAAGATGGAAAATTAATTGTTCTCGGTCGCGCTGATGATGTAATCAATAGCGGCGGCAAGAAAGTTTCTTTAAGCAAAGTTGAAATGGCGCTCGGTGAATCTTTTGCGGCATTTGGAACTCAAAATTCTGAGTGGGGCGCTGCACTAAATATCGCGACGACAAGCCAGATGAGCGATGAAGAGATTCAACTTGTGCTCTCTGTGAAGTTTGGAGTAAAAGCACTTCAAATTTACCGCATATCTGAAATTCCCCGTACGGCACTGGAAAAGATAGATCGCCAAGCATTAGGTAGGTTAGCTAAGTGAATAAATGGATTCTTGGTGCGAGACCACGCACTCTTCCTGCCGCTATCGCCCCAGTGGTTGTTGCGGTAGCTATCGCCTATCCAGCCTTTAACTTTATTAATGCTTTGCTGGCTTTAATTGTTGGTTTAGCGCTTCAAATTGCCGTTAATTACGCCAACGATTACTCGGATGGCATCAAAGGAACCGATGCTGAACGTGTTGGTCCTACCCGATTAGTTGCAAGCGGTTTAGCAACTGCGGCAGAGGTAAAACAAGCCGCGATTACTGCATTTGGAATTGGTGGCGTTGCAGGTCTCTATCTATCAATACGCACTTCATATTGGTTAATTGCAATTGGCGCTGCTGCAATCATTGCCGCTTGGCGTTACACCGGCGGTAAGAATCCATATGGATACCGCGGACTCGGTGAAGTCTATGTATTTATTTTCTTCGGTTTAGTTGCAACTATCGGCACTTACTATGGTCAAACCGGTCAAGTCGGTATCGAAGTAATTATGGCTGCTATCTCTAATGGCGCAGTTGCATGTGCATTACTGGCAGTCAATAATATTCGTGACATCGAAGGTGATACCAAAGTTGGTAAGCGCACGCTCGCAGTTCGTCTTGGCGATACTCGCGCTCGTCGCTTCTATATGTTCTTAATCTTTATTGCGATCTTCACTTCTTTTACAGTCACAATTTTGGCTGCGCTGGGAATATTTCCTGCCATCAGATTGCTTAAAGAGATACAGGTTAGAAAAGGTAAGGAGTTGATTGCGGTGCTTGGCGCAACAGGTAAGTTCCAATTAATTCTTGGCGCTCTCTTAACAATCGGAACTTTGGTGAATATCTAATGGTTAGATTCTTAATGTATGTCCTGCCAATTGCAATTGCGATTTATGCAATTGCTGATATTGCGCGAACCGAAGATTCAAATATTAAGCACCTGCCGAAATGGGCTTGGATCATTGTTAGCATCTTGTTTATTCCAATTGGTGCAATAGCTTGGTTAATTGCAGGTAAGACTAGATACCGCAGACCACCAAGGAAGAACGGACCAAAAGGTCCAGATGACGATCCTGATTTCTTAAAGGGTCTGTAATTTCTTACTTAAGTCCGCTGTAAGTGTGCTTGCCAGTTCCCCAAATATTTACGTATACGTAATTGAAGATAAAGGTGGAGCCAGCAAATAGGCATAACCAGGCTGCTTTGCGCCCCTTCCAACCTATAGTCACGCGAGCGTGTAAATAAGCTGCATATGCCACCCAGGTAATAAAGGCCCAAGTCTCTTTTGGATCCCAACCCCAGTAACGACCCCAGGCATGTTCTGCCCAGATCGCACCTGCGATAACTGCGAAAGTCCAAAGTGGGAATACAAATGCAACTAAACGATATGCAAGTTGATCTAGTGTTTCTAAATCTGGCAGACGTTGTGCCCATGGATTGCGACCACCACGTTGTTCAACCGAATCCAGCCACAGATACATTCCAGAAATTACGTTTGCAAGGAAGAAAACTCCGCCGCAGATGATTGCTGCAGATACGTGAATTACCAACCAAGTTGATTTCAAAGCTGGAACAAGTGGCGCGCTTGGGCGATAAAGAACTGTAATCGCTGTTCCAAGAACTAATAGCACCACAATTGAAATTGGAAGACCAAGCCAACGAAGATCGTATTTGCGAAGTGTAAGTAAGTAGGCAACTGAGAATGCGAATGCTCCTGTAATTGAGAATTCATACATGTTGCTCCATGGAACGCGACCAGCTGAGATTCCGCGAGAAACAACGCCTGCGAAAAGAAGTGTCGTGCCAAGAATCATCATCGAAGTTGCAATGCGAGCAATCTTCTCAGTCTTAGTGAAATCTAAAGTCTTGGTAAGTAGGTTGCCATCAGAACTCTTAGCTGCATCGGGATTGCGAAGTGACCAAGCTGTCTCATATGCATGCGAGAAGAAAGCTAGCGTGTAAACGACCATGCTTGAATAAACAAAGTAATTAGAAACGTAAGCCCAAGTCTTTGCGCTCAAGAGAACTCCTTCACGATCTTTGCAATTTCATCTTCAAGACCTGGTGCTGCATTCTTTGCTAGCCCTGCGATCTCAAGTTCTTTGCCTTTTCGACGAACCCAAATTCGGCGATGACGGGCAAATAACGAAGCCAATAATCCTAGAATTGCGAGAATTCCACCAATTAAAGCAATCTGCTTACCGGGGTCTCTGACGATATTTAAATTGACCCAAGGCACGTAACCTTCAAAGGTCAAAGAACCGTCATTAAATTTAAAGGTTTCGCCTACCTTCAATTGCTTCAGCCCCACCTGAACCATTTTCTCAGTGTTCAACTTATAAACAGATTGCGGAATGCCGTTATCAATCTGTAAATCACCGACATAGGTCGCAATGAAAAGTCTTGGATCAAGCGCTTCCGGGTATGAACTTCTCGCTGGCTGACCTTTGCGCTGTTCAATCGTTGGGAAGAAAGAGGTCACAAAACCAATCTGTGGTGATGTGTCAGGAACTTTAATTGCACCAGTCGAAGAAAGATTTCCATCCTGCGGAAGTAACGGAACCGCACCTTGGAAGACAATCGCACCAGATGCATTTCTAACTGTTACCAATGGTGAGTAACCATTTGCTTGAAGGTAAACAGCAGTCGAACCAAAATTTAATGGTGAATTAACTTTGATGATTCGCTTAACCGGTTCTGCATCAGGCGAATTAGCCACTGAAACTGAGAGTGTGTAATCCTCTGGCATATTTGTAACCGGGTTGTACTTGGCAACGAAGTTATCTGCTTTGATTACAAAAGGCGTCAACATCTTGTCAGTAAAGAGTTTGCCGTATGTAATTGAATCGTAGTTGGTCGGAATATTGCTAAAACGTTCTCCGATATTTACGATCGAATCGCCTTTCATTCCAAAGAGCGAACCAAGGCTTACTCCAAGAAGAATCAAGATTAATGAGAGATGAAATAACAGGTTGCCAAATTCGCGCAGGTAACCTTTCTCTGCGCTAATCCAATCGCCTTCTTGGCGCACCCGGAAGCGCTTGCTTCGTAAATACTTTTCAAGAACTTCTAAATCACCAGCGAAGACTTGGTGGTGTTCCATACGCTCTAAACGACTTGGAGCCGCAGGAGGCGGCTTGAGCATTGATTTGCCATGCTCAATTACGCGAGGAATTACGCAGCCAATAAGTGAGATAAATAGGAGGATGTAGATAGCGCTAAACCATGGCGATCCATAGACATCAAACATCCATAACTTATCTAGGAATTTAGCTAGACCCGGATTAGCTTTGAAATAATCTTGAACTGGGATTGCGCCATTGGTGCGCTGTGGCAATAACGAACCCGGGATTGCTGCAAGGCCAGTTAATAAGAGAAGCATCAGCGCCGTGCGCATACTTGTTAATTGGCGCCATAGATATCTAAAGCTGCCAACAAAACCTAATTGAATCTCGCTCATCATATTAAAGGCTCAAATCCGGTAATAAGACTGCGAAGTGAATTCATAATTGAATCCCAAGCCCCCGCAATTTGTAGCGCACCAATTGCAATTAAGAGCGCGCCACCGATAAATGAAATTCGATCGCCATTCTTTGCCAAGAACTTACGCATTTTCTGAGACTTATCCAAGTAGAGACCGCTCAAAATGAAAGGCGTACCTAGACCAAAACAATATGCGACCGCCAAAATCGATCCTCGTTCAGCACTGGCACTTTCAATTGCAAGAGTCTGTACTGCTGCAAGAGCCGGTCCAATACATGGAGTCCAACCAAGGCCAAATAGAAAACCAAGTAATGGTGCACCTAGTAATCCACTATTAGTTGTTCGTGAGAATTTAAATGAACGCATCAAATTAATACGTCCCATAAAGATGAATCCCATGACAATGGTTATCGCGCCTAGAACTTTGGAAATGTTTCTTGAATTTGCAGAGATGCTGCTACCTAGAGTTCCGAAAAGCGCACCGTAAGTTACAAATAGCGCAGTAAAGCCAGATACAAAGAGCAGCGAACCCAAAAGAATCTTGCCACGGTTATTTGAAAATCCTGCGGCATAAGTTAAATAACCAGGCACCAACGGGATAACGCAAGGAGAAGCGAAAGAAATTAATCCAGCAATCGATGCGATTGGAAGTGCCAAAATCAGATTGCCATTAAGCAGATAATTAACTAAATCGTGCTTCATTCTGCATGCAACTTCTCTATTAGCTCGCTGAGGGATGCAACTGTGATTTCACCAGAAATTCTCGCTGCCACACGCCCTTTCTTGTCTATAAGAATGGTGCTTGGGATTGCATTAGCGCTTAAAGTATCGCGGAATTTAAGCAGTACTGAATCATCTACCAGGGTTGGATATGGAAGATCAAATCTCTTTTGGAATGCCCTAGCCGCAACTTCGGAGTCACGAGTTAGTACGCCAAGGAAGACCGCGCCTTTATATTTCTTAGCAAGTGCAGCAAGAGTTGGAGCTTCTGCGCGGCAAGGTGCGCACCAAGATGCCCACACATTAATTACAACAATGCCGCCATGAGGTAATTCAAAGTTCTCGCCATCCAAAGTTAAGCCAGAGAAAGTTGGACCTTCTTTGCGATCTTTTGCATCAATGAAAGTAACTGTGCCATTACCTGCAACATAACTCTTACTTGCAACCTGGCTGCTGCTACCGCAAGCTGTTAGTGAGATTGCAAGAAGTATGAGAGTTGCTAATTTTTTCAAGGCAGTAAGTGCTTCGCCGGTTCTGAGTAAGTTAGGTTTGTAATTAAACCTTCGTCATCAAAGTGAATCGATGTAACTGATGCCAAAGTACAGATGCGCTTACGCGGATCATGTAAGAAGCGTCGACCTTCGATAGCGCTACGTAAGATCCAAATTGGAAGTTGATGAGAGACAACAATTGCATCTTTGCCATTTGCGGCATCGCGGGCTGCAAAAACTGCGGCAAGCATGCGATTAACTTGATCAACATATGGTTCGCCCCATGAAGGTTTCCATGGATTCCATAACTTTGGCCATGCGGATGGTTGCCGAAGCACTCCATCGCCTACTCCGAATGGTTTACCTTCAAAAACATTTGCAGCTTCAATCAATCGCTCATCAGTATTAATGGTCAGATTATGGGCATCAGCCATTGGTTTTGCAGTCTGTTGCGCACGCTCAAGTGGAGAGGCATGAACTGCGCCAATATTTAATGGCTTCGCCCATTCACCGAGAACCTTTGCCATCTCTTCGCCGCGCTTAGATAAGAACCAACCGCTCTGTCGGCCGTAAAGAATCTTGTTGGGATTCTCCACCTCGCCATGTCGAACCACATGCACAGAAGTCATAGGTAAAGCATAAAGCGTTTATGGTTCACTCATGGCCGCCAGAAGCGCAGCATTCTTTGACCTCGATAACACGATGGTCCGTGGTTCGACCCTATATTTCCTGGGTCGTGCGATGTATCAGCGCGGCTTCTTCACCAAAGCAGATATCTCAAAGTTTGTTGTAGCGAACGTTAGATTTCGATTAACTGGAACTGAGAAACCAGAAGTTATTTCTAGATTCCAAAAAGCAGCGACCGATTTCATTGGTGGTCATGATGTCAATGAAATTTATGCAATTGCGCAATCTGTTTACGACGAATATGTCTCTCCTGCCTTGATTCAAGGAACTATTCAAATTGCAAAGAAGCATCTAAGCGAAGGCACTGAAGTTTGGTTAGTTACTGCAGCGCCAGAAGATATGGCTAAGTTAATTGCAGATCGTTTAGGTTTTACCGGAGCTATCGGAACTAAAGTTGCAATTGAAGATGGAAAATATCTTGGACATCTAAATGGAAAAATTCTTCATGGCGTTGAGAAAGCGCGAGCAGTTCGTGAATTGGCTGCAGAGCGCGGTTTCTCTTTAACTAATTGCCATGCATATTCAGATAGCGCAAGTGACTTCCCACTTCTACAATCAGTTGGAACGCCACATGCGATTAATCCCGATGCTCGTCTTCGCATTAAAGCGCTTGCAGAAAACTGGGATCTGGTTGACTTCCGTAAGTTTAGAAAGTTAAACCGTTGGCTTGGACCTGCAGTCAGCCGATTTGTAGCCCTTGGCGCTCTCCTTACGCCTAGGTCGCGAGGAGATAAGAAAAGCGACTAAACTCGGCAGGTTATGTATCGCACCTTTGCCGACTATCTGCGCACTCTGGATGATGCTGCGCTAGAACGTCTATTTCTATTGCGACCTGATCTGATTTCACCAACTCCACCTGACTATGCAGCTCTCGCAGTGCGCGCAAATAGTGGTCCGAGCATTGCTCGTGTAATTGATTCTTTAAATGCTTTTGAAATCCAAGTACTTGAAGCGCTGATGGTTCTAGAAGAGCCGATTAAGGTGAAAGAACTTGAGAAAATCACTGATTCTTCAGCTCGATTTGTTTATAAGAAATTCGAAGAGTTGGCGCTGGTTTATGAGGGCGTAATTCCTACTCAAGTTCGCGAGTCAATTGGTGCAGAACCTGCAGGACTTGGTCCACGTTCCCTCGCAAAATTAGATTTAAAGAAATTATCTGCAGCTCCTGATTCAGCAAAGAAAGTTATGAACGCTCTCTGTTGGGGACCGCCACGTGGCAGCGTTGGAGATATCAAGAACCCAGGTCCTGGAATTGCATGGTTACTAGAACATCATTTTGTAGTCCCACTTGATCAGCGCCATGTTGTGATGCCTGCGGAAGTTGCGATACATCTTCGTGGAGGAAAAGTTCATAAAGATTTAGCTTCAGCTGCGCCAGCGCTTGAAGGTAAGAGATACAACCAAACAGATATTGATCGAGCTGCGATTGCGAATATTTCTAATGTGCTTCGTTGGTGCGAAGAGCTTCTAAATTTCTGGGGCGAAACCGCACCATCTGCGCTTCGTGCCGGTGGTGTTGGTGTACGTGATCTTAAAGATGCGGCCAACCACTTAGGTGTCACAGAAGGCTGCGCAGCATTTGTTGCAGAACTCTGTTATCTATCTGGACTGGTTGCGATTGATGCAGATGACACTATTGCACCAACAAATTCTTTTGATATTTGGCTTACGCAAGATTTCGAAACTAAGTGGCGCAACATAATCTCGCTCTGGTTGATCACTTCAAGAGTTTCGGGGCTTGTAGCTAGAAGCGATCAGAAATTCTCAGCGCTTGGCCCTGAATTAGACCGAGTTAGCGCTGCCAATATTCGATCTCGTGTACTCGAAGAGCTTCGTGCAAACGTAGAACTTTCACCAACAATTGCCTCATTTACTGAACGTATGAAGTGGCTAGCACCGCTACGACGCGGATCTAATTTGCGCGATGATCTAGTTAAATGGACGCTCGAAGAGTGCGAATGGCTGGGAATTAGCGGCCTTGGCGCGCTCTCAACTTTCGGCGCTGAATTACTAGAGGGCGATGAAGACTTAGGCGTTAATGCTGCGCTTCCTACCCCAATTGATTACATAACGATTCAAAGTGACCAGACTGCTATTGCACCAGGACCTTTGCAACATGAGATCGCAGTTGAACTTAGCCAGATGGCAGA
>JBFYJK010000082.1:0-7937 GCA_041311445.1 Candidatus Nanopelagicales bacterium | reverse complement strand
GCGTTATTAATTAACGCTCTAGCTTTCCTTGAATGAAACTCTCCGTTGAATCCTTCGCAACTTCATCTGTGTACTGAGTTGGAGGGGTCTTCATGAAGTATGAAGATGGTGAAAGCAATGCGCCACCAATCTTGCGATCCAAACCAAGCTTTGCGCAACGAAGCGCATCGATGATTACGCCAGCAGAGTTTGGTGAATCCCAAACTTCTAGCTTGTACTCAAGATTTAGTGGCACATCGCCGAAAGCGCGACCTTCCATACGTACATAAGCCCACTTACGGTCATCTAACCATGGAATGTAATCTGAAGGACCAATGTGAACATTCTTCTCACCTAGATCGTAATCAAGTTGTGAAGTAACTGAGTTGGTCTTTGAGATCTTCTTTGATTCCAAGCGATCGCGTTCGAGCATGTTCTTGAAGTCCATGTTTCCGCCAACGTTTAACTGGTAAGTGCGATCTACGTGAACACCACGATCCTGGAAGAGTTTGGTCATGATGCGGTGAGTAATTGTCGCGCCAACCTGTGACTTAATGTCATCGCCAACGATTGGTAGGCCAGCATCTTCGAACTTCTTTGCCCATGTTGGGTCTGAAGCGATAAATACTGGAAGTGCGTTAACGAATGCGCAACCTGCATCGATTGCAACCTGTGCGTAGAACTTAGCTGCAACTTCTGAGCCTACGGGTAGGTAGCAGATTAGAACGTCAACCTTGTGCGCCTTTAGAGATGCAACCATGTCGACTGGTGCTGCAGATGATTCTTCGATTGTTTCCTTGTAATACTTGCCAAGACCGTCATGTGTTGTACCGCGTTCTACGATTACACCTGACTTTGGTACATTGCAAAACTTAATTGTGTTGTTCTCTGATGCCCAGATTGCATCTGAAAGATCTAGACCGACCTTCTTTGCATCTACATCATAAGCAGCAACGAACTTAACGTTATTGATGTGGTAACCACCAACAACAGCATGCATAAGACCTGGGATCTCCTGATCTGGCTTTGCATCCTTGTAGTACTCAACTCCCTGTACAAGTGAGTTAGCACAGTTACCAACGCCAACGATGGCGACGCGAATGTCACCAGCAGCAGTATTGATTGTCATTTTTTCCTCTCAGTGTGAATCAACTCTTCCAACCAAACGATTTCGCGTTCGGCTGATTCCAGAGAGTGACGACGCCACTCCTCTAGATATTTATCTAAACCCATTCCATCGCGATCTAATTCGCCGCGAAGCAATTCGGCCTTTTCCTTAAGGCGACGGTGGCGTCCCTCAAGAATTCTGATTCGGCTATTTGTAGAAGTTGCGCCAAAGAAAGCAAAGCGCGCTTCAAAGCCATCGTCTTCCCAAGATTCTGGGTTAACGAGATCTGTTAGCTGTGAGAACTTCTTCTCGCCAGCTTTGGTGATGTTGTAAATAATGCGTGAACGACGAGTGGTCTCATCGAGACGCTCCGCAATTAACCCAGCTTCGAGCATTCGGCGCAGCTGCGGATAGAGAACCGAGAATGAGAGCGCACGAAATGGTCCGTAGATCGCACTTAGGCGCTTGCGGATTTCGTAGCCATGCAGCGGCGATTGGCTAAGTAGGCCAAGGAGGGTGAACTCCAGGGTCTCTGCCTTGCTGCGCATGCGGGCCTCATTCGGTATATGTTGATTAGATATATCGATTCGATATATCGAGACGTAATTTAACCCGATATAAGAGAAAGCGCCACTCTGGCGCGTGTTGTACATCTGTGAGCCTGACCACCGCGCCTACCCTTTATCCGTCTTCCTCATGGCCCCCCACAATTAAAATCGAAAGGACATTGATGTCTCTTTTAAGCTGGAAGCTTCACGGCGATGGCAAGTCAATCTCTTCAGGTGAGGTCGTCAACACCGACGAACGCCTAACCTGGCCACGCACAATCGGTGTAGGTCTGCAGCACATCGCTGCGATGTTCGGCGCAACCTTCTTGGTTCCGATCATCACCGGTTTCCCACCAACCACAACTCTATTTTTCTCAGGTATCGGAACATTTGTCTTCCTAATCGTGACAAAGAACCGCGTACCAAGCTACCTAGGTTCATCATTCGCATTCCTTGCTCCAATCGCTGGTGCAATGGGTGCAGATAAGAATTTCGGCGCAGCACTTGGTGGCGTAGTTGTCACCGGTGTAATCCTTGCTCTAGTTGGTTTGATTGTTAAAGCTGCTGGAACAAATTGGATCAACTTACTTCTACCTCCAGTTGTAACCGGCACAATCGTTATGGTGATTGGTCTAAACCTTGCAGGTGCAGCAAAGGGCAACTTCTCAAAGGGTCCACTTGATGCGATCGTAACTCTTGGCGCAATTGCGCTAATCGCTGCAATCTCAAAGGGCTTCATGGCTCGCATCAGCATCTTCCTTGGAATTGCAATCGGTTACATCTTCGCTGCAGTTCGTGGCGATGTTAACTTTGATGGCGTTAAGGCTGCGAAGTGGTTTGCACTTCCAGATTTCACATCACCAACATTCTCAGGTAGCGCAATCGTGCTCTTCCTTCCAGTTGTACTTGTTCTGATCGCTGAAAACGTAGGACACGTTAAGGCTGTCTCAACAATGACTGGCAAGAATCTTGATGATGCAATGGGAGATGCGCTTCTTGCTGATGGCCTTGCAACAACAATCGCTGGCCTCGGTGGCGGTTCAGGTACAACTACATACGCTGAGAACATCGGTGTTATGGCTGCAACTCGCGTTTATTCAACTGCTGCTTATTGGGTAGCTGGTGCAGGCGCAGTTCTACTTGGTCTTGTACCTAAATTCGGTGCAATCTTGAGCGCAACTCCAGTTGGCGCACTTGGCGGCGCAGGAACAGCTCTTTTCGGCATGATCGGCATCCTTGGTGCACGTATCTGGATCGATGCAAAAGTTGATTTCACAGATTCACTGAATCTGCTGATTGCAGCTTCTGCACTGATTATCGGTATCTCAGATATGTCATGGTCTGTCGGCAAGTACACATTTAGCGGAATCATCAATGCCACTCTAGTTGCGATGATTGGCACACTTGTACTTCACGGCATTCGTAAGGCTCGCAACTAAACTAACCACATGGTTATCCCGTCACGATTATTCGAATATGTAATTGCTGCCTACTTAATCATCTTGGCTCCTGGTCCAAGCGTGCTCTTTATTGTGGCGCGTGCGATCAGTTGGGGTAAGAAGATTGCGGTAGCAACTGCAGCGGGAAATGTAAGTGGTTCGTTTGTATTGGCAACGCTCACTGCGCTTGGAATAGGTCCTGTCCTCCAGCGCAGTGAGCTTGCTTATAACGCCGTTCAATGGGGCGGCGGACTTTATTTAGTTTATTTAGGTATCGATGCCATTCGTAAGCGCACCGAACATGCGGATGACATGACAGATACTTCTGGTGGCCAACCAACTTTCTTTAGAACTTGGCGAGAAGGTTTTGTGGTTGGCGTTCTAAATCCAAAAGCAATTGTTTTCTATGCTGCTGTCTGTCCACAATTTATTGATCGAGATCGTGGCCATGTAACTTGGCAGCTCTGGTTTCTCGGAATGGTTTTCTGCATCATCGCGCTATTAAGCGATGGCATGTGGGGTCTACTTGCAGGACAAGCTCGTGAATGGCTTTCATCAGATCGCGGACGTTTAGAGAAGCTTCGCGCAGGCGGCGGAAGTGTGATGATTTTCTTAGGCGTCTTAATTATTGTGCAGGCGGTTCTTAATTCATGATCAAACCAGCAACCCCAACTCGTTCAACGATTCGTCCATCTGATTTAACTTTCGGACTTTCAACTTGTCGTCGTTGTTTATGGATTTTCTACTGGTTCAAAGTTTCTGCGCCTCTAACCATGCCGTTAGTTTCAACTTTGGCCGATCAGCAAGAGACGCTATTCCAAGGCGCAAAATTGCGCGATATTGACCCTTCGCTCGGCGATGGAACCATCACTAAATGGGGCCAATTCATTAATAGCGCAAAGATTAAAGTTAACGGCGAAGAGACCCGTTGGCGCTTTTACGGTAAATATGACGTGCTCGGCGAAAATAGCGATGGATCCCTTGCGATTATTGATTGCAAGGTAAGCGATTCAGATCGAGATAGCGCAGCTCATTACGCACCACAACTTGAAGCTTATGCGTACTCACTTGAGAACCCTGCAGTCGGCGAAGGTCAGAAGGTGGATTCAATGGGCCTTCTAGTTTGGAATCCCGATCATGCAGAAGCTGATGGATTCAAAGTCCGTCAAAAGTATGTACCTGTACCCCGCGACACTGTTCGCTTTAATGCACTTGTAGAAGATCTAATTACGATGCTCGAAGGCGATCTGCCATCTAGCGGAGTTGATTGCCCTACTTGTAAATTCTTAAAAGCCCGAAACGCTTTAGATTAATCTTCGTCAGCTATTTCTGATTTACGCTTAGTTGCATACATGTCAACATATTCCTGTCCTGACATGCTCTGAATCTTGCGCATAATTTCATCCGTTACATCGCGAAGTGTGTTCATATCGCTTGAATCTCCGGAGAAATACATCGGTTCGCCGAACTGCATCTTCACGCGCTTAACTTTTGGAATTAACTTTCCAGTTGGTTGAATCTCATGTGTATTGAACATTGCTACTGGAATTACAGGTGCGCCAGATTCCATTGCAAGGCGCGCAATACCTGTGCGACCTTTATATAAACGACCATCAGGCGAACGTGTGCCTTCTGGATAAATTCCCAAACAATCACCTTCGGAGAGAATCTTTAGACCTGTAAGTAGAGCAGCTTCTGAACGACGCCCACCGCTTCGATCAACTGGAACTTGTCCAAGTGCAATAAAAGTTAGCTTCTGTACAAAACCTTTAATGCCAGGTGAATTGAAATATTCTGCTTTCGCCAAGTAAGTAACTTTGCGTGGCACAACTAGCGGCATAAATACTGAATCGCTAAAAGATAAATGATTACTTGCCAAGATGCATGGACCTGTTGCAGGTACATGGCGCAGGCCCTTGATCTTTGGGCGGAAGGCCAGCAGAAGAACTGGGGTCAGTAGCGCGCGAAGAGTTCCATAAGGAATCTTTGTTGGTATCTCAGCCACGGGCGTAAGTATGCCACCATGAGCCATGAGCATTAAATGGGGCGTGCTAGGTACGGGCGGAATTGCTCGTGAATTCACTGAAGATCTTCTCTCACATACTGATATGGCTGTAACTGCAGTCGGCTCTCGTTCAATCGAAAAAGCGCAGAACTTTCGAGATGGCGTAACCGCATATGGCAGTTATGAAGAATTAGTTGCTTCCGATGTAGATGCAATTTATGTTGCAACACCACATCAAGCACATGCTCCGAACACCATCCTCGCTCTTAACGCTGGCAAACCCGTTCTATGCGAAAAACCTTTTGCAGTAAATGCAAAGGAAGCCAAGGAGATGGCAGTCGCAGCGAAAACAAATAACAAATTGTTGATGGAAGCAATGTGGACTAGATACTTACCGCATATCCAAAAGGTTCGTGAACTTATGCACGAACTTGGCGAGATCCATAATGTGCAAGCAGATCACGGACAATCTTTGATGCATATTAAAAGATTAACCGATGCTAATTACGCTGGTGGCGCTCTTTTAGATTTAGGTATCTATCCAATCTCTTTCACATATTTTGCAATGGGTAAGCCAGAGAAAATTACCGCAAAAGGCGTGATTGAAAATGGCGTAGATTTACAAACCTCTGCAATCTTCGAATATAGCGGCGGACGTCAAGCAGTTATTAACACTGTTATGAATTCAAAGACTCCAACCACGGCATCAATTAACGGTACAAATGCGCGTTTAGAGCTTGCGACAAGTTTCTATCGCCCAACAGATATGCGCTTGGTTTACAACGATGGACGCGTAGTGGAATTTAAGAATGAGTATCGCGGACATGGACTTCGCGAACAAGCGATCTACTTTGAAAAAATGTTGATTACCGGAAAGAAAGATTCAGAGCTTCTGCCTATTTCAGAAACTATTTCGATCATGGAAACCATTGATGAAATTAGAAATCAAATAGGGTTGAAATATCCTGCTTTAGAAAACTAGAAAATTAACGTCTAGCTAAGTCAGCGACGCCAACTAGCCCAGCGTCATTGCCAAGCGTTGCTGCAACCAATTTTGGATATGGATGCTTGCCTGCGAACGGCATCTTTCGCTCCATATTCGCCTTAGTTGGCTCCAGCAAAATATCTCCGGCGTCTACTACTCCACCGCCAATAACCACGATTCCTGGATCAAGAATTACCGCAAGGGATGCGATACCTGCACCTAACCACTGCGCTGTTGTATTAAAGGCAGCTAACGCCACCACATCTCCAGCGCGTGCAGCTTCAGTTACGTGATGGCCCTTTAGGCCTTCGATTGTGCCGTCACCGAGCGCCAATAAGTTACGTGCAATATCTGGCGTTGCTGCAATTGCTTCACGAACGTGACGCATTAACCCGCTGCCCGATGCATATTGTTCGAAACAACCACGCGCACCGCATCCGCACAAATGTCCCTCTGGCACAACGCGCATATGCCCAATTTCGCCAGCAATTCCAAATGCACCGCGATGCAATTGACCATTAACAACAATACCTGCACCAATTCCGGTACCAACGGTTAATAGCAACATATGTGCTTCGCCGCGACCAGCGCCAAAGACCGCTTCACCCCAAGCTGCAGCATTGCCGTCATTTTCAATTACAACATCAACGCCGATTAACTCTGTTAGTTCCGCATCTAAATTGACGCCATTCCATCCTGCAATGTTTGGTGTTGCAAGCATGGTCTTTCGATCGGATGAAACAAATCCAGCAGCAGAGACACCGACAGCGCTAACTTTATGGTTGCGCATAAGTTCGAGCGCAACGTCAGCAATTGTCTGTGTTAACTCTTTTCCACCTTGGCGCGGCGTATCGCGACGCGCTTTCTCAAGGATGTTGCCAGATTCATCTACGACGCCACCAAGAACTTTTGTTCCGCCAACATCGATACCGATCGTAAGTGACATCAGCCTTCGATCTTCTCTTTCAATTCTTCTAATGCTGCTTTGATGATTCCCTGTTCCGCAGATTGCAACATCGGCTTAGGAATTGGCATCGATACATCTGATTCCAATTCGTAAGTAACTTCGGTTTCATCCCCCAAAGCTTTAACTGTGTAAACGCCATCCATCTGTGTAAGTAGGTCCGCATCTACAAGGGAGAATGAAACCTTCTCTGGCGCTTGGCTCCAGTTGTAATCCAAGGTCGCTTTATCGCGGAGCATTCCAGCCTCGATTGTTAGCTCAATGCGAAGCGGTCGACCCTGATCATCGCTGCTCTCAACTTTGGTCGCCTTGATGCTTCGTGACCATTCTGGGTAATTAGCGATATCAAAAAGGACCTTACGAACCTCGTCCGCGCTTGCTTCGATTAAAATTTTTGAGCTACTCATGCGGCAAAGGCTACCTTTGCAAGGGTATGACCGCTAGCGTTTACGCCATGAACGAAGTCACCATTCCAGCCATCGTCCCTGATGCAACTGAAGGCAATCTGACAAAACTGATTGCAGATCGCGCCTGGTTCGAACCATCTCGAGTGATTCTCTCAAAGCCGCTTGGCGATGGTTGGTCTCCAGTTACTGCTCGCGAATTCGAAACCGAAGTTCGCGAAACCGCTAAAGGACTTATGGCTGCCGGTATTCAATTCGGTGATCGCGTTGCAATCATGGCGCGCACCCGGTACGAATGGACTGTTCTAGATTTTGCAATTTGGTATGCCGGCGCAGTTTCGGTTCCTATCTACGAAACTTCTTCAGCCGAACAGGTTGATTGGATTCTTAATGACTCTCAAGCTGTCGGTTTAATTGTCGAAACTCCAGCCAATCGCGAATTGGCGCAGAGTGTGTTGCCTGGCCATACAAAACACCTTTGGACTATCACTGAAGATGCACTTGG
>JBFYJK010000071.1:0-4400 GCA_041311445.1 Candidatus Nanopelagicales bacterium | reverse complement strand
TCTCCGCATTCGTATTCGGAATAGCTTTAGATCTCTTCTATGTCCTTTGGATTACAACCATCCAACAACATGTAGCAAAAGAATCAATGTCTAAGGTCTTGGCTTACGACGCATGGGGCGCGACTGCACTTGCTCCATTCATTATGGGTATTGCTGGCCCGACAATCGTAAAATTCGGAGTAGAGCACACACTGGATATCTTGGTAGTAGTGCTCTTCCTATCGATTGCTTTGCCGTTCTTAGTAAGAGAAGTTCGAGAAATTAGAGCGAATTAGCAATTAACTCTGGATTGTCGCTAATTAGAGTACCTACTCCCCAACCCGCTAAACGCTTTGCAACTTCAGGATCATTAACAGTCCAGACATACATCTCTTGTCCGCGAGCATGCACTTCATCTACCCACTTCTTTGTAACCAGCTCCCAGTATGGAGCAACTACATCTGCATGAAACTTGGGCACATAAAACTTCTTCTCAACTAATTGCACTTTACGTCCAGGAAACTTGCGCATTCGCCAAACTGCTTTTGGATCGAAGGACATAAAGCTCATATCGATATTTGGCTTCAGTTCTTCCAGCTCTTCCTTTAGGCGCTTCTCAAGTAAGCCACCGAATTTCTGCGGATGCTTGGTCTCGATTAAGACATCTTTTCCGGCGCCCATTGCAATCTCCATAAATTCCTTAAAGAGAATCGGTTTTGGGTTGGCTTGGCTTACCTGAGCCCAAGTCATTTCGTGCACATCGCCGGTCATATCTGAAGTGCGATCTAAAGTATCGTCGTGCCAGCAAAATAATTTGTGATCGCTCGTTAGGTGCAGGTCGCATTCAAAGCCATCACTTACTGGGATTGCATTTACATAAGCTTCGCGGCTCATCTCTGGGTACCGAGCTGAATAGCCACGATGTGCAATTACTCTGGTCATTTACGAAGCCTATCTATACGTTGCCTTGCAAACTTCTGACTTGGCGATTCGTGTCCAAGGATTGCGCTTAAGAAAATAAGGATTACTTTCGCTGCTTTTAGCCAGATTTTGCCGCGCTGCTTCAAGCCCAAGAGCGCCACATCCCGCGGATCCATAGTGGCAACAGCCGCGTTAGCAAAGATAGCGAATGGAATTAAGCCCAACTTTGAAAAAGGTGGCTTCATTATGAACTTAACTACGTTTAATGTGGTTTCGTTTGCATAGAGCGAATTCGCTCTAAACTCTTCAAGTCTTGCTTCGAGTTCTGCGACGCTCTTAGGTGCGCTCTTAAGCCCAAGTGGTTCTGCGCTCTTGGCCCACTCCATTACATATTGATCTGCCGAAGTTTTAAATTTATATCCCAAATGAATGTAGCTCTTTAAGAATGCATCGGTAAATGCGCAATGTACCCAGAGCAAATACTCCTCAGCTTTTGCTGCATACTCATGGCTCGCGCCATCTTTCCCAATGTAGCTGCCGGTTACCTTGCTATGCATTGCATTAACGCGCGCTGCTTCTTTTTCAATAAATTCCTTGGCGCCAAAAGAAGTAATTGTTAACCACTTGGTGGTTCCAGCTAAACGTCCAAGTGGATCTTCTTGATAACGTGAATGTTCAGATACTCCAGCTAACGCTGCCGGGTGTGCAGCTTGAAGCAATAACGCTCTAACGCCACCGACTATTGTTGAAACGCAGCCATGTACTTCCCAGACTGCAGATTCCGGTCCAAAGAGCCCTTCATCGTCTCCCTCGAGCATTTGAAAAGCCCATTTTGGAGTTCCGTCTTTATTTCCTGAAACAATTTCACGGAATCTATTTGCCAAAGGTTTAGTCAATGGAAAATTACTTAGATCTGGCATGGTGAGAATTATTAAGCATCAAGTAAACTTTCACCATGACGCAAGACATATATGCAGCCGAGGCCAAAGAACGTTGGGGCGATACTGATGCATATAAAGAATCGCAGCGCCGTTTGGCTGGTTACTCTAAAGAAGATATCGCCAAAGCGCAGCAGGCTATGCAGGACGCAACCAATTTGGTGTTGAACGCCATGAAAGCAGGACTACCTGCAGATAGCTCAGAGGCAATGGCTGGCGCTGAAGCGCATCGCCAATCAATTAGCGATTACTGGTACGAGTGCACCTATGAAATACACACCGGGCTAGCAACAATGTACTTAGCCGACCCAAGATTTATGGAGCATTACGAAGGCCAACAAGCAGGGCTCGCAAAATATATTCACGACGCAATCGTTGCCAACGCCAATAAATAGTCT
Organism: Candidatus Nanopelagicales bacterium; assembly: GCA_041311445.1. Lineage (GTDB taxonomy): Bacteria > Actinomycetota > Actinomycetes > Nanopelagicales > Nanopelagicaceae > ZLKRG08. The sequence continues at coordinate 2,164 of JBFYJK010000071.1, read as the reverse complement.
TACCTTTCGGTATGGCTAAAACATGGACTAACTGGGTAGGCAATCAATCTTTCACTGCAACTGACATCGTCCAAGCGGAGAATGAAAACGATGTGCAACAGATCATCAAAGATGCTGCGAGCAAGAATCTAAATGTTCGCGTCGCAGGTTCTGGCCACTCATTTACACCCGTTGTCGAAACCGACGGAATTGTTATTGAACCTGTTGGCCTAACCGGAATTCACTCTGTTGATTCCGAAAAGGCTCGAGTCACTTTAGGTGCAGGAACTACCATCAAGGAGATTGGCGAACCCCTTTGGGATAAAGGTTTTGGTCTTCGCAATCAAGGTGACATTGAAGCGCAACGAATCGCTGGCGCGATTGCAACAGGTACACATGGTTCCGGCACTCAATTTGGATCTTTCTCAGCCGCAATGGTTGGTTGCCGATTAGCGACTGCATCGGGTGAAGTTATTAATATTGATGAATCGACTCCTGATTTACTTGCCGCTGCTCAAGTTTCTGTTGGAACTCTTGGCGTGATGACAGAGGTGACCATGCAGGTAAAGCCTCGCTATCGCCTTCAAGAAGATATCCGTCATGAAACTTTCGAAGATGTAATGTCTAATTATCAGCAACGAGTAGCAGAGAACCGTAATTTCAACTTCTTCTGGTTCCCTAGCGAAGAATCCGCAGCTTTGTACAACATTGTCTTACCTGAAGGTGAAAAAGCTACTGATACCTGCCACGTAAAGATTTTCAATGATGTGACCGATGACGTCCCGGATAGCGATGTCGAACATCATCGCGTTGATCGCGCATATCGAATATACACAATGGTCTATGACCCAAATTTCCATGAACTTGAGTACTTCATTCCGCTACATATGGCTGAAGATGCAATTCGAGAGCTACGTGAATTTATGTTGGCTTCTCTGCCTATGAGCGTTTTTCCAATGGAAGTACGTAGCGTTGGCGCTGATAACGCCTGGCTCTCTTCTCAATATAAGACAGATACCTGCGTAATTTCCGTATCAGGTAAGCCTGGAACTGATTATTGGGATTATCTGAAGGCGGTGGATAAGTTGCTCGGTAAGTACCAAGCACGCGTTCACTGGGGAAAGCTGCACTTCTTAACTAAAGATCAACTACTTGAACGTTATCCAAAGGCAGAGGATTTTATAAAGATTCGCCGCGAGCTAGATCCAAAAGGAATGTTCCTTAATAAGCATCTAGCGCCGCTGCTAGCTTAAGTACTTAGTACTTTAACCAGTAATCCTTCATATATTTCTCGCCCTCGTCGCAGAATAGAGTTACAACTGTTTCTAAGTTGTGCTCTTCCTTCAACTTCTTAGCTGCAAGCAAGTGCGCGCCAGAAGACGGGCCAACGAAAATTCCGTGAGTGCGAGCGATACGACGCATCTCTTCGATTGAATCATTTGAGTGGATATGTACGAAACCATCGATCTCGTGTTCGTGGCGCTGGATAATTCCAGGTACGAAACCATCAGAGATACCTTCGATTAAGTGCTTCTCTACTTCACCACATGCGATGGTGCAAGATTCAGATGGTTCAAGTGCATAAATTTCGCAATCAGGGTTTGCTGCTTTAAATGCCTTACCAACACCAATGATTGTGCCGCCGGTGCCAACGCCACCAACAATTAACTGTGGCTTTGATGGAAGTTCATTAAGAATCTCTTGTCCAAGCCATTCAGAGTTTTCGTTAACGTTCCATTCGTTATCGAATTGCTGTGGTGCAAAGTAGCCAGGTTCCTTGCCAAGGCGACGGCACTCTTCTAGCGCTTCGTTAACATGGAAGTCACCAATGGTGCGAACTTCTGCACCGAAAGCCTTTGAAATTGCAACGCGCTCTTGTGAAAGACCAGTTGGCATGACAACCAACATTTTGTAGCCCTTAACTGCAGCCACCATTGACATCGCGTTACCGGTATTACCTGATGAAGCTTCAACGATTGTGTCGCCAGGCTTTAAGAGACCTTCTTGCTCTGCGCGTTCGATCATGTACTTAGCAATACGAGCTTTGATTGAGCCTGATGGATTTAAGTACTCCATCTTTACCCAGATGCCTTCAATGTTAATTAAAGGGGTATTGCCGATCGCATCAAGAATGGTCTTCATAGCGCGAAATGGTACGTAAATAGCGTTCCACTTACTAGAACGA
>JBFYJK010000067.1:0-3066 GCA_041311445.1 Candidatus Nanopelagicales bacterium | reverse complement strand
GATGCAATTCTTAAATTGCACGAAAAGATTGGCGAATCAAAGCTTGGCGTTAATCGTGCAGAAATTATTAAAGAAGTTGAAGCTGCAGCGATGGCCGCAATTCCAACTCATGCACAGAAAGGCCTTCTAGCATGAGCGATTCAAATAACTCACGTGGAATGTTTGGCGTTTCAGGCACCGGCGATACCTCTGGATATAGCGGTTTAGAGCGCATCCAAGTAACTCCTGGTTCTTCAGAACGCCCATATGGCAGCTATTTTGATGAAGTTGCTGATGATTTAGAACGTGCATATCCAGAGTTTGCAGATGCAATCGAAAAAGTTGTTGTCGATCGCGGCGAATTAACCCTGCATGTAAAGCGCGAAAAATTAGTTGAAGTTGCAAAAGTACTTCGCGATAAATTGTTATTTGAAATGTGCATGGGCGTTAATGGCGTTCACTATCCAAAGGAAACTGGCCGTGAACTTCATGCGGTTTACCCATTGCTTTCAATTACAAACAATCGTCGAGTTCGCATCGAAGTAACTTGCCCAGATTCAGATCCACACATTCCTTCATTGGTAAATGTCTGGGCGGGCAACAACTGGCATGAACGCGAAACATTCGACATGTTCGGAATTGTTTTTGATGGACATCCTGCGTTAACACGCATTTTGATGCCAGATGATTGGCAAGGACATCCGCAAAGAAAAGATTATGCACTTAACGGAATCAATGTTGAGTACAAGGGCGCATCACAACCGGCTCCAGATAACCGAAGGGCGTATAAGTAATGACTACTTTTGATCCTTACGCATCGTCACGCGAAACCACTGAAGGAACTGTTTATTCAGTTACTGGTGGCGACTGGAACGAACTTATCTCTGAGATCGGTTCACAGAAAGACGAAAAGATTGTCGTCAACATGGGCCCACAGCACCCATCAACTCACGGCGTGCTTCGCCTAGTTCTCGAACTAGAAGGCGAAACCGTTTCAGAGATTCGTTGCGGTATTGGTTACCTACATACCGGTATCGAAAAGAACATCGAATTCCGTACCTGGACTCAGGCAACCACATTCGTAACTCGCATGGATTACTTGGCTCCGATTTTCAATGAGACTGCATATTGCTTAGCTGTTGAAAAACTACTTGGCATTACAGATCAGATTCCAGAGCGTGCATCAGTAATCCGCGTGATGATGATGGAACTAAACCGCATCTCTTCACACATGGTTGCTCTTGGCACCGGCGCTCTCGAACTAGGTGCAATGGCGCCGATGTTTAACGCGTTCCGTGAGCGTGAAAAGGTCCTTTCTACCTTTGAAAAGATCACTGGTCTTCGTATGAACATGGCGTATGTACGTCCTGGCGGAGTTCAGCAAGATCTTCCTACAGGAACAGTTCAACATGTTCGCGAATTAGTTAAAGATCTTCGTATCCACTTGAAGGACAACTCAGATCTTCTAGTCGGAAACACAATCTGGATGAAGCGCACTGAAGGAATCGGCTACTTAGATCTAGCTGGTTGTACAACTCTCGGTATCACTGGACCAATTCTTCGTTCAGCTGGACTTCCTTGGGATCTTCGCAAGACTCAACCATATTGCGGTTATGAAAACTACGACTTCGATGTTGTAACAGCAGATACTGCAGATGTTTATGGTCGCTTCCTAGTTCGCGTTAACGAACTAGAACAATCACTTCGCATCATCGAACAAGCTTGCGACAAGTTAGACAAACTTGAAGGCCAGCCAGTGATGGTTGCGGATAAGAAGATTGCTTGGCCAGCACAACTTGCAGTTGGTGCAGACGGAATGGGTAATTCACTTAACCATATCCGCGAAATCATGGGCACCTCAATGGAATCTCTGATTCACCACTTCAAGTTAGTAACTGAAGGTTTCCGTGTTCCTGCAGGTCAGGCTTATGCAGCAGTTGAATCACCACGTGGCGAGCTTGGTGCATATGCAGTATCTGATGGCGGTACTCGCCCTTATCGCGTTCACTTCCGCGAACCATCATTCAACAACTTGCAATCAACATCAGCGATGTCTGAAGGCTCAATGGTCGCAGACATCATCGGTGCAGTTGCATCAATCGATCCAGTTATGGGAGGTGTTGATCGCTAATGAGTATTGAAATGTTTTCCGATTCAGATTATGCAGTAATTGATTCGATTATTTCTCGTTACCCACGTAAGCGCTCTGCAATCATGCCGTTGTTGCACTTTGTGCAATCAAAAGCAGGTTACGTAACCAACGAAGGAATCGAAATGATCTCTTCTAAGTTGGAGATCGAAAGCGCTGAAGTAACAGCGGTTTCTACCTTCTATACCCAGTATTTAAAGCACCCAGCAGGCGAATATCACGTAGGTGTCTGCATCAACACACTCTGTGCAGTTATGGGTGGAGATGCAATCTGGGAGAACGTTTCAGAGCATCTTGGAATCGGTAACCACGAAGTTACTGCCGATGGAAAAGTTTCACTAGAACGTATCGAGTGCAACGCAGCTTGCGATTACGCACCAGTGGTTATGGCTAACTGGGAGTTCTACGACAACATGACACCACAGAAGACCAGAGAGTTGGTTGATGGTGCGCGCAACGGAAATCCTCCAGCACCAACTCGTGGTCCTAACAAGCTTCCAACTTTCAAAGAGAACTCACGCGTTCTTGCAGGTCTTGATGATGGACATGCACATGAAGGTGTCTCTGCAGGTGAAGCTTCACTTCTTGGTTTGAAGTTATCTAAGGAGGGCAAATAAATGTTAAAGCCTGTTCTTAGCGCAAATTGGGATGAGAAAGATTCATTCACAATTGAAGGCTACAAGCGCCATGGTGGTTACGAAGCTGCAAAGAAAGCTTTGGCCATGGATGCAGATGCTGTTATCCAATTAGTAAAAGATTCTGGCCTTCGCGGTCGCGGTGGTGCAGGTTTCCCAACCGGCATGAAGTGGGGATTCATTCCACAGAACGACGGCAAGGAACATTACTTAGTTGTTAATGCTGACGAATCAGAGCCAGGTACATGTAAGGACATGCCATTACTTATGGCAAACCCACACGTACTTATCGAAGGCATGATC
>JBFYJK010000049.1:0-13122 GCA_041311445.1 Candidatus Nanopelagicales bacterium | reverse complement strand
TAGAAGTTTCTACAGATAAAGTCGATACCGAAATTCCTTCACCTGCAGCAGGTGTAATCACTTCAATTGATGTTCCAGCAGATACCACTGTCGCAGTTGGCGCACGTTTAGCTGTGATCGGTGGTAGCGGTGCTCCGGCATCAACACCAGCACCAGCGGCTCCTGTTGCTCCTGTAGTTTCAACTCCAGCCCCAGTAGCAGCACCAGTAGTTTCAACTCCGGCTCCAGTTGTTTCTGCGCCTGCTCCAGTTGCAGCGGCTCCAGTTGCACAGCCAACAGATGCTTACGTGACACCAATTGTTAGAAAGCTTGCATCTGAACTTGGCGTAAACCTTGCTTCAGTTAAGGGCACTGGCGTTGGCGGACGAATTCGTAAAGAAGATGTTCAGGCAGCAGCAAAGCCAGTTGCAGCATCAGCAGCAACACCGGCTACACAAGTTCCAGCTGCTACAAAATCTGCAGCACCGGTTGCAGCCTCTCCTCTACGCGGAACCACAGTTCCGATGTCGCGTCTGCGTAAAGTCATTGCAGCGCGCATGGTTGAATCACTACAAGTTTCAGCGCAACTAACTACAGTTGTTGAAGTAGATGTAACAAAGATTGCACGTCTTCGCGATAAGGCTAAGGGCAATTTCGAAGCGCGTGAAGGCGTAAAACTTTCATTCCTTCCATTCTTCGCAGTTGCAGTTTGCGAAGCGCTAAAGCAACATCCAGTTGTTAATGCATCAATCGATGGCGATAACGTCGTCTATCACGGCGCAGAACATTTAGGCATTGCAGTTGATTCAGAGCGCGGACTTCTAGTTCCAGTTATTCACAATGCGGGCGATCTAAATATGGGTGGCATTGCACGAAAGATTTCAGATCTTGCTGCTCGCACACGCGATAACAAGGTAACTCCAGACGAACTAGGTGGCGGAACATTTACGCTAACTAACACTGGTTCACGTGGCGCGCTATTTGATACACCAATCATCAATCAGCCACAGGTAGCAATCCTTGGACTTGGTGCAGTTGTTAAGCGTCCAATGGTTGTTAAGGGCGTAGACGGCGGCGAGACAATCGCAATCCGCTCAATGGTTTACCTTGCACTTTCATACGATCACCGAATCGTTGATGGCGCAGATGCAGCACGCTTCTTAGTAACACTTAAGGATCGTCTGGAATCAGGCAATTTCGAAGCCGAATTAGGTCTTTGATTTAATATGCAACGCATTGCCGTTACTGGCGCATCTGGACTTATCGGAAGCGCGCTTGTCGGAAAATTAAAGTCAGAGGGCTACACAGTTCAACGCTTAGTGCGTCGTCCTACTGTTTCATCCGAAGAAATTTTCTGGAATCCAGCTACTCAAGAGATTGATCTTGCAGCTCTTGAAGGCGTAGATGCAGTAATTCATCTGGCAGGTGCTGGTGTTGGCGATAAGCGTTGGACCAAGAAGTACAAGGCAGAGATTCTTAACTCTCGCCTACTTGGCACAACGACTATTGCAAACGCAGTCGCACAGGTGAAGCCAAAAGTTTTCCTTACCTCTTCTGCTATCGGCTGGTATGGCGAAACTGGCAATCGTGCAGTTACCGAAACCGATCGCGGTGGCGATGATTTCCTTGCTGCAGTCTGTCGCGAATGGGAAGCAGCCGCTGATTTAGCTGGCGATATTCGCACCGTAAAGATTCGTACCGGTTTGGTTCTTGATCCAACAGGTGGCGCACTTGGCCGCATGTTGCCACTATTTCGTTTTGGTTTAGGCGGAAAGCTAGGTAACGGTAAGCAATGGTGGTCTTGGATCACGCTTCACGATCAGCTTCGTGCAATTCAATTCGTTTTAGAGAATAAAGAGATCTCTGGCGCAGTTAATTTAACTTCGCCGAATCCAGTAACTAATCAAGAATTTACCTCAGCACTTGCACGCGCGCTTCGACGTCCTGCGCTCTTCCCGGCTCCTGCATTTGCACTAAAGCTTGCTTTAGGTGGATTTAGCACTGAGATTCTTGGATCAAAGAAAGTTCTACCTGCGGTGTTGCAAGATGCAGGATTTACTTTTGAATTCCCGCATATCGGCCCTGCGCTAGACGCGCTGGCTGATTAAAGTCTCTGCTGCTCTACGCCCTGATTTAAGCGCACCATTTTGTGAAGGTGCTTCGCGCCAATCTCCCGCAACGAAGATGTTCTTTGATATTCGCACATTATTAATTAAACGCTTACCTACACGCGCAAGTGGCAGTGAAGATGGAATTTCGTATTTCGCTAATAACTCCCAGTGCTGAGTGCTGGTTCCCCACATTGCAGCGAGATGTCTGCGAACTTCAGATTCTGAAGCGCGTTGAATTGTTGTAGTTGAAATCAAGTCGCGGCCTATAGGAGCGTAGTTCTCCATCAGATTGCTGATCACAATTGAATTAACAACAGGACCGGCCTGCATGCCGTCCAACAATAAATGTGGCTTCTCTGAAGGCGATGCATCAGGCACGTGATACCAAGTTGTGCACCCAACCATTGGTGGAACTTCTTCGATATCCAATAATTGCGCGGCAGTATTTGCATCTGTCGCGATAATTAGCGAATCGAACTTTATCTTTCCATCACAGGTCTTTAGGTAATCCTCTTTAATCTTTTCGACTTGGATTTCCAAACGCAAATCATCTACTCGTTTAGCAAGTGCAGCTGATAGTGCACCAGCTCCGTGAGCGGGCAAACCAGGACGACCGGTTACAAATGAGTTGATTAACTCTTTGCCAACCGATGCTTCAACTTCTGATGGATCGCAGAGAAACACACCGGTTAGAAATGGTCGTAGAACACGATCGTAAGTCTTTCCAAGGCTCTGTAATTGACTTGCAACAGAGACTCCAGATTTAGGTGACTTTGTTAGGTAGCCGAGCAAACCTAACTTCTCTTTTAGCGAACCTGTTCTTGCGCTTAAAGCGCTCGTCAAATGCTGACGTGGATCCCCCAAAAATGATTCTTTGCCCTCAACATTGATATTGATTGCGCGAGGAGCTTCCACAAAATCAATCTCATCAATTACATCCAAACGCTTTAGCTCTGGATAGTTTGCATTGATTAATTGAAATCCACGATCTAATAGAAATCCATCTACAACATCAGTTGCTACACGACCACCTGCACGGTCAGCTGCATCAATAAGTATTACTTCACGTCCAGCTTCTTGAAGCGTGATTGCAGCGTTTAAGCCGGCAAGACCTGCGCCGACGATAACCGTTGTCATTGAACTCCCCTTTTAGAAATTTCTAGCTTGATCAATAATCTCTGCTACTTGCAAGGCTAACAATTTACTTACCGGCAGCTGACCATTGCCATTTAGGAAATTAAACACATCTTGATAAAAGGCGACGTAGTTGCCTGGAACGCTAGCAATCTGCTCAACTTTCTCGCCCTGATGCAAAATTGCCTTAGAGGCTTTATCCCCGTTTTCGTATTCACCCGCACGCAATAAGGCTTCTTGCGGATCTAATTCTTGAATTACAACAGCTCCTTTATCACCTAGCAACCTTGCTCGTGGACCAGGAGCCCCAGAGATCGCGCTGGCCGCCAAAGAAGAAACGACACCGTTCTCATGTTCGAGAACTAAAAGCACATCGTCATCGGAAGCTCCGCGCACTGAATTTACATTGGCATATTTCAACTGAGCTGGACCGAAGCAATCGATAGCAGTCGAAATCAAATGGCTCTGTAGATCAAGCAGTAAACCGCCGCCTTGCTGTGGGGTCAATTGTTCGCGCCAAGATTGTGCATTTAAATCTGGACGGAATCTTTCGAATCTGCCATCGAATCTAAATGGTTTTCCAATTAACTCTGGTCTGTTAGCGAGCAGATCCTTAATGGTTAACGTATCGCTATCCCAAAGACGATTGAAGAAGACAGTAATCGGAACGTTCTTGCTCTCTGCGTAATTGAAGAGCTCACGTGTGCCAGCGAGAGTTGTAGCCATTGGCTTATCTACTACTACTGCCACCCCGGCATCAATTGCGGCTTTTGCATTTGCTTCATGTGCTGTATTAATCGTTGCAACAATTACCAAATCTAAATTGTGCGAGAGAAGTTCTTCTGCGCTGGAACATATTGCAGCGTTTGGAAAGTCAGAGTTTGCTTGTGCGATTCGCTCTGGATTGCCAGTTTGAATTGCGACAATATTGAAGCCGGCAAGTTTGGCTAAGGGTGCGTGAAAAACTCTCGCAGCTAATCCATAGCCAAATATGCCGACTCGCATATTAATCTTCTAACTTAGCTGGCCACCAGATGCGCTTGCCGATGATATGAACCAAGGCGGGAACAAGTAGTGAACGTACAACCAAAGTATCTAGCAATACGCCGAATGCCACCGCAAAAGCGATCTCTGCAAGCGCCACCAAAGGAAGTACGCCAAGCACCGTGAAGGTTGCAGCCAAGACGATACCTGCTGAAGTAATAACGCCACCAGTAACTGTCACTCCCTTGATCGTTCCTTCGCGAGTACCAAGCTTCAAGGCTTCTTCGCGTACACGAGTCATCAAGAAAATGTTGTAATCAATACCTAGCGCTACCAAGAAGATGAATGTAAAGAGCGGGAATGATGTGTCCGCACCAGGGAAATTAAAGACGTGGTTGAAGACAAAGGCCGACGCTCCGAGAGTTGCAGCAAAAGAAAGAATAACTGTTGCCAGCAAAACTGCAGCAGCCAAAATGCTTCGCAATAACAGCGCCAAAATAATTGCAATGATCACGAGCACAATTGGAATAATTAAATTTCGATCGTGGCGAGATGCAATGTCAACATCATGGAAAACCGCACTAGTTCCACCCGTTACCGCTGACTCATCGATTGATTTTGCGGCTTCACGGATAGCTGGGATTAGCGCGCGAGCTTCATTTGAATCAGCTGGAGCGGTAAGGGTTGCGTCCAAAACAATTTTTCCATTTATTACTTTTGGTGTTGGATTGGCTGGATCTTTGATCTCAGGCACAACTGATGCCACACCATTTACTGACATAAGCGCAGCAGCAACTGCCTCTGCCTTATCTTGGGAAACGATTACTTGTGTCGGTTGATTCTGACCACCCGGGAAATGCTCAAGTAATAGTTCTTGGCCAACTAAAGACTTTGGCTTCTTGGTGAAACCATCGAGTGTTGAAATGCCATTTGCTTTAAGCGTTGGCACTAGAGCAACCATAAGAATCAGAATCAATGAAGTCACTGCCGCAAACTTCTTTGGGCTGTTAGCGGTTGCATTTGCCACTTTCGACCAAAAACCAGTTAGCTTTTCATCAACATCATCATGACGTGGAATTCTTGGCCAAAACACCCAGCGGCCAAATAGCACTAATAGCGCTGGCAGAAGTGTAAGTATGGTGAACATCGCCGAAACAATTCCGATTGCACCAACTGGACCAAGTGAACGGTTGTTGCTCAGTTGGCTGAGCAGGAGAACTAAGAGTCCCAATGTGACTGTCGAACCGGATGCAATGATTGGTTCAAGCACACCTTTAAGTGCAATACCCATAGACTCAAATCGTGAATCATGTTTATGTAGCTCTTCACGGTAACGAGCAATCAATAGCAAGGCATAGTCTGTTGCTGCACCGATAACTAAAACTGACAAAATTCCTTGCGACTGGCCATCTAGAGTCAAAATGTCATTCTTTGCCAAAATATAAATAACCGCACCAGCCATCGATTCGGCCATAAGTGCACTAAATAATGGAAAGATCCAAAGTATCGGAGAGCGATAAACAACAATAAGAATCAGAGCAACAATACCTAAGGTCCAAAGGAGCAAAGTTGAATCAATGCCGCCGAAAGCTTTGAATAGATCTGCGAATATCGCCGCGAAACCAGTTACATGGGCTTCGTAACCACCGCTCTTTGCGAACTCTTCTGAATATGTTCTGATTGATTCGATAACTAATGGAAGTGCTGGTTCTTTGCCAATTTGATTACCAATCAATTTTGAATCAAAAGAAATTGATCCAAGAAGCGCTTTTCCATCTTGTGAAGGAAACGCAAAAATTGGCGCACCTTTAATTAGGTAATCACCAATTGTCTTGTCAGGGTGTTCCTCTAGGGACTTCGAAGGCAAAGTCTGCAAGAAAGCATTTGCTGCTGCAGTCTTCTGCTGATCGATTTCACCAGTGAAGAGAACTAGCGCCGGAATCGCACGGTCTGAACCATCAGAGAATGCTTTGTACTCTTCAGTGAATTTGTATGATTCAGCGTTCTTTGGCAAGAAGTCTGAGTTATCGTTCTTCTGGACCGTAGAAAGTTTTCCAAATAGCGGACCAGCCGCGCCTGATACTCCAAGCCATGCAATTACAACAATGATTGCGATCCAAAGTGGTTTACGTCCGCGTACGCGCATATATCTCCCCTAAATTTTCCTTGCGCAGTCTAGCCAATAGACTACCTCCGTGCCTGTTACTGAGTCTGATATCGCAGTAATAAATAGCGGCCTGCTTGATTATGAAAAGTCATGGGCGATGCAACGCGAAATTCACAATAAGGTTGTGGAAGGCGCCACAAACACTCTTGTTCTAATCGAACACCCTTCGGTCTACACCGCTGGTCGCCGCACAGATGCACTAGAACGCCCCCAAGACGGCACTCCTGTAATTGATGTTGATCGTGGCGGAAGAATTACTTGGCATGGACCAGGACAGCTAGTTGGCTATCCAATTGTTCGACTTGAAAAGAAGAATGAACTTGTTGGCTTCGTTCGAAATCTCGAAGAAGCAATTATTGAAACGTTATCCGAATTCGGAATCACTGGAATCTCAATTGCTGGCAAGACAGGCGTTTGGATTAAAGACGCAAGAAGTGAAAGAAAAATTTGTGCAATTGGAATTCGTGTAGCTAAAGGCGTAACCATGCACGGATTTGCACTTAACGTCTGCCCTGACCTGTCTCACTTCAATCAGATCGTTCCGTGTGGCATGCCTGAAGCCGAGACCACCAGCATGCAAAAAGAGTTGAATCGCACAATTTCTATAGAGGAAGTCACGCCTGTGATTCAAAAACATATGGTCAAGGTGCTAGCTCGAGTAAGTAAACTAGAACCATGAGCGATACCAATTCCAAGGTTGCACCTGATGGCCGCAAGCTTCTGCGTATTGAAGCGCGCAATGCTGAGACTCCAATCGAACGTAAACCTGAATGGATCAAAACTCGCGCAAAGATGGGTCCTGAATACACCCAACTTCGTTCACTAGTTGTAAACGAAGGTCTGCACACAGTCTGCCAAGAAGCAGCATGTCCAAATATTTTCGAATGCTGGGAAGATCGTGAAGCTACCTTCTTAATTGGTGGGGATCGCTGCACACGTCGATGCGACTTCTGCAATATCGATACCGGAAAGCCACTGCCAATTGATCGCGACGAACCTCGCCGCGTTGCAGAATCTGTAAATTCAATGCAGCTTCGCTATGCAACTATCACCGGCGTAACCCGTGATGATTTAGAAGATGAAGGCGCATGGCTATATGCGGAAACTATCCGTAAAGTTCACGAGCTAAATCCAGGAACTGGCGTTGAAATGTTGGCTCCTGATTTCAGCGGCAAGCCTGAGCTGCTAAACCAAGTCTTTGATTCACGCCCAGAAGTTTTCGCACATAATCTTGAAACTGTTCCTCGAATCTTCAAGCGCATTCGACCAGCATTCCGTTACGACTTATCTCTTGATGTAATCACACAAGCACGCAACTTCGGATTGATCACCAAATCTAATTTGATCCTTGGTATGGGCGAAGAGCGCGAAGAAGTAACTCAGGCTCTAAAGGATCTCCATAGCGCAGGTTGCGACATTGTCACAATTACACAATATCTACGTCCTACTCCAAAGCACCATCCAATCTCTCGTTGGGTAAAACCAAATGAATTCGTAGAGCTTGCAGATGAAGCGAAGCAGATTGGATTCTCTGGCGTAATGAGCGGTCCACTTGTTCGTTCAAGCTATCGCGCTGGTCGTCTATATAAAGAGGCAATGGCTGCTCGTGGCTGAGTTGGTTTATCCACCAGTTATTGGATTGGTGAAAACTCTCTGGAAATACCTCGATATTCAATTTGAATACGAAGGACAAGAGAATCTGCCACGTAAAGGTGGCGCAGTATTAGCAAGTAATCACATCAGCTACTTAGATTTTGCATTTATCGGAACCGGTGCGTTGCACTTAAAGCGTTACATCCGATTCATGGCCAAGAAAGGCGCATTCGATAACAAGATCGCTGGGCCACTGCTTCGCGGCATGAAACACATCTCTGTAGATCGCGAGAATGGCGGCGCATCTTTTGTTGCAGCTTTACGTGCGCTAAAGAGTGGTGAAATTGTCGGTATCTTTCCTGAAGCGACAATTAGTACCTCATTTGAAATTAAAGGAATGAAATCTGGCGCCGTACGTTTAGCGATGGGTGCAAGTGTTCCAGTTATCCCCGTTGTCATCTGGGGTTCACAACGTATTTGGACAAAAGGTTTGCCGCGCGATTTCCGTCGCAAATCCGTTCCAGTACATATTGCATATGGCGAGCCAATGTATTTCTCCAAAGACGAGAATCTCGAAGAGGCTGAGACAAAACTTCGCAATAAGATGATTGAAATGCTCAATAAATTGCAGGAGCGCTATCCAGATAGCCATGTTGGCGAACGCTGGGCGCCGCAGCGACTTGGCGGAACCGCGCCTGCTCCAATTGCCTAATAGCCTAAATAGACAAGACCTGAAGGGTAAACTCACCAACTATGTTCGGACAGATTCGCGAAGCATTTAAAGTAACAAAGCAAGAGAAGCCATGGATTGGCGCAGCGCTTGCATTCATCTTCTTGGCTGTAGTTGGTATTGGAATGTTGGTTGGCGCTTCAACTGGCCACCCGTTCTACGCAGCATTCGTTTCGATTCCATTCGCTGGTATCGCGGCAATGTTCTTCTTTAGCTTCATTGCAAATAAAGCTGCCTACTCTTCAATCGAAGGCGTTATGGGCGCTGGTGCATCTGTAATGATGGCGATCCGTCGCGGATTTACAACTACCCCTATGGTTTCAGTTAACAAGCAACAAGATATGGTGCATCGCGCTGTTGGTCGCGCTGGTGTAGTTCTTGTTGGCGAAGGTTCTAACGGTGTTCGCACTCTACTTGCTGATGAAGCAAAGAAGGTTGAACGCTTTGTTCCTGGTGTTCCTGTTACAACTTTAATAGTTGGTGACGGAGAAGGACGAGTTGCAATCAATAAGTTGCAGCGAACAATGAAGAAGCTTCCTAAGCAGATCTCAAATAATCAGTTACGTGAAGTTCGAAGCCGTTTAAAGGCTGTTGGCGGAATGAATATGCCAATTCCAAAGGGACCGATGCCAAAGAGCATGCGCGTTCCTAAGATGTAAGTTAAATTTAACTAAGCTTTAATTAAGTAAGTACCTGACAAACGGTCGTGGATTCCACGGCCGTTTTCGTCATATGTGATTGCAAAAATTAATGTGCACAACAACGCGGTTCGAATCAATGCTTGAATTGGAGTTGGCGCACCACCATCTGTAAAACGAACAACTTTAATTCGCGCGATTCGATGTCCAAATGAAGCCCCACCAAAAGCTGTCAAAATCGACATCTCCGCAAAGAAGAGCATTAAGGTCGTGAAGTTTCCCGCCAGATGGAACCCTTTAACGATCATCAGGCAGGCCAGCCAATCGGCCGATACCCCGGCCATACGCCTAAATAATGTGACCTGAACCCCGCTAAACATGGCTAAACCCTAATCTCTTAACACGGCTGTAACAAACCAGGTAGGTCCAATTAACAGTTTCGGCCTAGGGTTCTACCCATAGCCCTCAACGTTGATGGGTTGTATAAATACAAAATCTATTGGGAGATTTTAATGTTTAAGAACTCGAAAGAAATTCTTGATTACATCAAGAAAGAAGATGTGAAGTTAATTGATATTCGCTTCATCGATCTTCCAGGTATTCAGCACCACTTCAACGTTCCAGCTGGCGCGTTTGACGAAGCGGTATTCACAGATGGCTTGATGTTCGACGGCTCATCTATTCGTGGCTTCCAGTCAATTCACGAGTCAGATATGAAGTTGCTGCCAATTCCAAGCTCTGCTTACATCGATCCATATCGCAAAGAGAAGACTCTGATCATTCTCTTCTCAGTGCACAATCCAATTGATAACACACCTTACTCACGTGACCCACGTGGCGTTCTAACTAAGGCTGTTAATTATCTAAAGGCTTCAGGAATTGCTGATCAAGCATTCTTCGCTCCAGAAGCAGAGTTCTACATCTTTGATGCAATTCGCTTTAAGACAGATATGCACGAGGCGTACCACCACATCGATTCATACGAAGGTTGGTGGAATCGCGGTGAAGAGTTCGACGCAGATGGCACACCTTCACGCGGCTACCGCACACGTATCAAGGGTGGCTACTTCCCTGTTTCACCAACAGATCAATTCGCAGATCTTCGCGATGAAATCGTTATGAAGCTAGAAGAAGTTGGCCTTGAAGTTGAGCGTTCACACCACGAAGTGGGAACAGCTGGTCAGATGGAAATCAACTACCGCTTTAGCGATGTTGAAACAGCTGGCGATGACATCATGAAGTTCAAGTATGTTGTTAAGAACACTGCTTGGCAGAATGGCAAGACTGCAACATTTATGCCAAAGCCACTTTACGGTGACAACGGTTCAGGTATGCACGTTCACCAGTCACTTTGGAAAGATGGCAAGCCGCTATTCTTCGAAGCAGGTAATTACGGCGATCTTTCAGATATGGCACGTTGGTACATCGGTGGTCTGCTAAAGCACGCACCATCACTACTTGCTTTCACAAACCCAACAGTTAACTCATATCGTCGCTTGGTTCCAGGCTACGAAGCTCCTGTAAATCTTGCATACTCAGCACGTAACCGCTCTGCATGTATCCGTATCCCAATTACCGGATCAAATCCAAAGGCGAAGCGCGTTGAATTCCGTTGCCCAGATCCATCATCAAATCCATATCTAGCATTCGCAGCTATGTTGATGGCAGGTCTCGATGGCATCGAAAACAAGATCGAACCGGCAGCACCAGTCGATAAGGACATCTACGAGCTAGAGGGCGCAGAAGCTGCGGCAATCCCTCAGGTTCCAGGTTCTCTTGATGCAGCTCTAAATGCTCTTGAAAAGGATCATGGATTCTTAACAAAGGGCGGCGTATTCACAGATGATCTAATCGAAACTTGGATCGCTTTCAAGCGTAAGGAAGAAGTGGACTATGTTCGCTTACGTCCACATCCAGCTGAATTCGAACTTTATTACGATATCTAAAATGTAACCTAGATTAATTCTCCTAATCGAATTGTGACTGACCCCGCTAGCAATAGCGGGGTTTTTCATTTTTACAATCTAATAGAATCAGCAAATGGTTCCAAAGTTAATTGCCAATTCTCTAATCGAGAATCGCGAATTACGCCGCCAGCAACTAGTTGGTGCGGCTTTGGAATTGGCTGTCGAAGGCGGAGTTGAAGCAGTAACTATCTCGGCAGTAGCAAAACGTGCGGGGATTTCGCGAGCGTCTGTTTATGAATACTTCTCATCGTCGGCGGACTTAATTACAGATTTAATTGTTGAAGAGATGGATCTCTATGCAAATCGCTTGCAGAACGCGGTCATGAAATCGGATGACCCTTATATACAGATTGAACTATGGATTCGTGAAGCGCTCCAATACATCGCAGATGGTCGACATCTATTGGCTAAGAGCTTAAGCACAGTTACTCCTCCTGAATTTCGCCAAGAGGAGGTGAAGACAGGTCACCGTAAATTAATGGCCACCTTTATTGACCCGCTTTCAAAACTTGGAATTGCTAATGCACGTGCCGCTGCTGCACTGCTTCAGAGCACAATTGACGCCACTGCTATTCGTATTGATTCTGGGCATCCAGTAGAAGCAGAAATCCAGCAAGCGGTTACATTCGCACTTGCTGGATTACGTGCGTTAGAGATTTAAGAGAACTTAAAAGGAATTACTTGATCTTCTGATCGATCAGAAGATGCCATGTGGTCATTGGTAAATGCCAAGACACATGTTGTGTGAATGCAATCGCCCTTCTTGAAATAGGCATCTACATGCATCTTCACGGCTTTAGTACCGTCTTTAGCGCCTTGCTGAATATCAGCCCGAACGCTTGAGACCCAAAGCTTGCTAGTTTCTGCAGGATTGCATCTATCTGGAGCCTGATTCAACTTTGGCTTCATGCACTGCTGAACGTAGATTCCGTGATCTTTGGGCAAGTTTGCAAATTTAAGAGAGATATATGAACTCTTATGTGAAACTTTGAATTGCGGTGTCAGGGTTACTTTTGTAGCAGCGTTTGCGCTTGGAGAGAAGACCAAGCCCAGAGCTACTGCAGCGATAATAATTTTTTTCATGGGGTGAAAATAGTCAAACATCGCATTCTTTATATTTGACACTTTATGCAATAGTGTCGGAAACGATGAGTTTTCAAAGCCAGCTCCTAGCGGAAGTTCAGAAGGAATTTCCGAAATATAAGGACGCGTATAGAAGTCAAGGCGCTTTCAATTACATGAAAGGCGTTGCGCCATTCATTGGGATTGATGCGACCACTAGACGAAAAATATTGAAGAAGATCTTCCTTGCACTACCCGAGCCGACATCAGATCAACTTGGTAAAACAGCGCTTGCTCTAATGAAGCTGCCCTTTCGCGAATATCACTATGCTGCATATGACTTGATAGATTTCTTTCAGGAAGCTGCAGATAAGACTTTCCTAGATAAGTACGCTGAAAAATTAATTACCTCTACCCCATGGTGGGACACAGTCGATGGACTGGGCACTGCAATGCTCTCACCTCTGACCATTAAATTTCCCAATAAGAAGTTAATTGAGAAGTGGAATAAGAGCAGCGATATCTGGCTAATTCGTTCTTCGATTCAACACCAGCGAGGTCGCCGAAACCTGACCGATGTGCCATATGTGCTTTCGCTATGCCAGAAGCATGTTGATTCCGAAGAATTCTTTATTGTTAAAGGCATTGGCTGGGCGCTAAGAGATATCTCTAGATTTAATAAAGCAGCGGTGCGTGATTTCCTAAAGAAGAACCCAAATTTGGGTTATGTCGCCGTCAAAGAAGCAAAGCGCTACTT
>JBFYJK010000028.1:0-13152 GCA_041311445.1 Candidatus Nanopelagicales bacterium | reverse complement strand
ATATCCGCAGGTGTATTAGGCATAATGAGCACTCTAACTTCAAAGCAGGAGGCTTCACAAATGGAGTTCGCAAAGACCATTTTCTTATTACTTCACGTAGCGAGCGTGCTTGGCATGTTGGTGCTACTTCTAATGCAGACCTCTAAGTCAGAGAAGGTACTTCCAAAGGGCTTCATGCATGCAGCGCTTACCGCTTTAGTTGCTGGTTTTGCTCTAGTTGGAATTAACACCTCGCTTGATGACGAAATTAGCCATGGCAAAGTTGGCGTTAAGTTTCTAGTTCTGATCATCATTATGTTGCTTGGCTACAAGAATCAGAACAAGGCAAAGCTTTCAACAGCAGTATGGGCAACTATGTTGGGCCTAACTGTGTTTAACGTATTTATCGCTGTAACTCTTTAATGCGTTCTAAGTTCTTAACACTCTTACTTACAGCCACATTAATTGTGGTGCCGGTTTCTACTTCGCATGCGCTCTTGCGCGCTGAACAGATTCCATCTGTATTTGCCGATCTCACCAGCGCAAAAGCCTTAGCAAATCCTTCTATGGTCTTGATTGATTTAAGCAATGGACAGACTATTTATAGTCGAGATGCAAATGGGTTAAGAAAGCCTGCTTCAACTCTAAAGTTAATGAGCGCTTTCTCTTCGCTTGAGTATCTACCTGAAGATAAGCAATTCACCACAACGATTTACAAGACAGATATCAAGAATGTTTTCCAAATAGTTGGGGATTACGATCCTTCAATTACACCAAGTTTAAAACTTGCTAAGAATTTGAAGTTTGTTTGGAGCGATAATCTCGTAGGACAGATTCGCAAAGTAGCGCAACAGAAATATATAAAGATACGTAACTACGGTCTAACTGTGCGTACTCGTACCAACATGAATAACACTTTCCGTCGCGCTGGTTACCACATTACTTGGGAAACCATTTCTGAAGATCAATCGCTTTCACATATTACAGATACGCTTTATAGCGCTACCTCGCCAAAGCTGCCCGAAATCCTTCATTACACCCTACTTTTTAGTGATAACTGGGTAGCAGATTACTTAGCTAAATCTGCGGCAGCAGCCGCTGGTTATGGATACAACGCAGCTGGAATCTCTACGGTTTTCAACGATGTTCTAGCTAAATACAACATCACAGAAGGCAAGTTAAATGTTGTTGATGGAAGCGGTCTTTCGCACGACAATCGAATAACAACCAATACCTTGGCTCAAGTTCTTATAACTATGAAGAACAACCCAAAGTTTGCACCGGCAATTGCAGGGCTACCAGTTGGTGGAATCTCAGGAACGCTTCAACATCGATTTATAAAGAGTGCGCCTCAAGCAGTTGGTCTGGTCCACGCAAAGACCGGTTCAATTAACGGAGTAGTTAGTTTGGCAGGATACGTTGAATCAGGCGATCACGAATATATCTTTGCAATCATCGCGGATCATTTGGCTCGCAACTATGCTACTGAAAGTGCTGCGCGCGCTGCGATTGATAAGTTATTAGGAAAGATTGCAGCCCCAATGCAAATAGCAACGGCGCCGGAAGTTACTCCGACGCCGTCACCTGAAAGTTCTGCAGCTTAATTAATTCTTTGTTGTTGAAGTTCCTGATTGCGGAATAGTTGGAGCTGGACCTCTGCGGTCGTGATGTTCTCCACGTTCGCGATGTTCACGTTCTTCGCCATCATTATGTTCGCGTTCCTCACCGAAACCTTCATGATCGTCATCGTCTTTTGCGCTTGGCGCAGAAAGTCCAGGGCTTTTCGGAGCAATCGCTGGTGCATTAACTGGCTTCGCCGAATTGTTTGCAACTTTAATTTCAGGAGTTACTTCACCTGCCGAGTTAGTTGAACTCTGTGTAGCTGTTGTTGAAGTAGAGATAGTGGTATCGATATTTGGGCGTTCATCTTCTTCATGGCCGTCAGCAAAGACCATTGCACCGCCAACCAGAAGAAGTGGAGCTGTGAAAGCTGCGACTTTAATAAAGCGCTTGCTAGCGCTAGTTCTTATTGGCTCAGGCATTTGGTCGCCTTCGGTCATTTCGAACCATTCTGGTTTTTCGCTCATGGAAGAAAGTTAAGGTTTTTCCCTGAGAAATCAGTGGGAAGGGGAGCCGTTTTTGCTTAGTAATCTTGGCTAGTGCGCGCGTACATAGACCTAATGAAGCTTCGAGTCGTCGAACTGCTGATTATCACTACGGTCCCAGCGCTCTTCTTAGCCGCAGACGGCTGGCCTCCATTGATGCCAACTATCGCATCTCTCATAGGTGGAACCCTGGCAGCAGGCGCAGCTAATGCATTCAATATGGTGATCGAATCAGATATCGATAAGTTGATGTCTCGAACCAAGCATCGACCAATCGCAGCAGGAATTCTTACCAAGAAGCAAGCTTCACGTTTTGCATCTTTCTTAATGATCGCAAGCCTTTTGATCTTTTGGATTTTCACAACACCGCTTGCAACTTTACTTACATCTTTAGCAATTCTTTTTTATGTTGCAATTTATACGGTTGCGCTAAAACCAAATACAAACCAGAACATTGTTTGGGGTGGAATTGCAGGTTGCTTACCAGTCTTAATTGGTTGGGCAGCAGTTACAAATTCACTTTCATGGACCGCATTTTGGTTCTTCATGGTGGTCTTCTTCTGGACTCCACCGCATTTCTGGGCAATCGCAATTAAATATCGCGATGATTACGAAGCAGCAAATATTCCGATGCTTCCAGTTGTTGCAAGTAAGAAGCGCGTTTTTGTAGAGATGTGGTTCCACACAATCATGATGATTGTGACTTCTCTTCTAACTATTTATGCAGCTGGTTTTGCAACTTGGAGCTATTACCTAACTCTAGTTTTAGCGTTTGTATTTGCCGAGCAGGTTTATAAGTTGCGTAAAGGTGAAGCAGAATATGAAAGAGTTGCAGGAAGAATCTTCCACTTCTCAATTCTTTATTTGACGCTCTTTTCAGTATTGCTTGTGGTTGGGCAATTACTTCTTTAGAGCTTGTTCAATATCCTTAATTAGATCATCAGCGTGCTCAAGGCCAACTGATAAACGGAGCGTGCTTTCAGTAATACCCATCTCTGCTTGAACTTCAGGCGCTAAACGGCGGTGAGTAGTTGAGGCAGGGTGAGTAATCAAAGACTTTGAATCTCCCAAATTATTTGAAATATCAATAACTCGTAGCGCATTCATGAACTTAAATGCTTCGGACTTATCGCCCTTAAATTCAATACCAATGGTGGTACCGCCAGCGCCATTCATCTGCTTCATCGCTAATTCATGTTGCGGATGAGATTTCAAACCAGGGTAACGAACTGTCTTGATCTTTGAATTCTTCTCAAGCGCTTCTGCAACTGCCTGCGCATTTGAATTCATACGCTCTACGCGCATGAACATTGTTTCAAGTGACTTAACCATTACCCAAGCATTAAATGGTGAGATAGCTGGACCAGTATGGCGAATAAAAGGTTGGAACTGTTCAACGATGTACTTTTCGGAACCAAGTACTGCGCCACCAAGTACGCGACCTTGTCCATCAATGTGCTTGGTAGTTGAGTACATAACTACATCTGCGCCAAGTTGAAGTGGCTTTTGGTAAACAGGTGATGCCATAACGTTATCGACAATAACTGTTGCGCCAACTTTATGAGCAAGTTCGGAAACCATTTTGATATCAACGATATCCATAAGTGGGTTACTTGGAGTCTCAATAAATACTGCCTTAGTTGGCTTTGAAAGCGCCGCTTCCCAATCAGCTTTGCTGTTGCCCTTAACAAGCTCTGTTGTTACGCCCCACTTTGGTAGGAACTCAGTTAGTACTACGTGGCATGAAGAGAACATTGATGCGCTAGCAACAACGCGATCTCCTTGTTCGACTAAGCATGCGACAGATGCAAACATTGCTGACATTCCGCTGCCAGTTGCAATGCAACGTTCCGCACCTTCAAGGGTAGCCAAACGGTTTTCGAACATTGCGATAGTTGGGTTAGCAAAACGACCATATAGATAATGGTCTAATTCATCTTTAAATGCAGTCTCAGCTTCTTCCGCAGATGAGTATGTAAATCCGCTGGTTAGGTAGAGCGCTTCAGATGTTTCGCCGAATCCTGAACGAGCAAGTCCCGCACGTACCGAATCAGTCTGTGGATTTAAATCCCAATCTGGTTCTGGACGGTTGTTTATCGGTTGATAACCCCAAGGTTTCTTACTCATTGGGTAATTCTATGGGAAGGTACAACTATGAATACACTGGCAATTTCGGTCAGCAATCTCAGCAAGCGATATGGCGATGTCTTAGCCGTTAATAATGCAAGCTTCGAGGTGCCACTTGGAACCATCTGCGGCTTCGTCGGCCCAAATGGATCAGGCAAAACCACCACCATTCGAATGCTCCTTGGCTTAATCAAGCCAACCGAAGGAAGCGGTTCAATCATTGGCAATTCAATTGCGCAGCCTGAGAAGTATTTAAAAGAAGTTGGCGCAATGATTGAAGGTCCAGCTTTCTATCCTGCTTTGTCAGGAATCGAAAACTTAAAAGTGTTGGCAAAGATAGGCGGTATTCCGTATTCACGTTGCCAAGAACTACTTGAAGTAGTTGGTTTAGGTGAACGCGGAAATGATAAGTACAAGACATATTCATTAGGAATGAAGCAACGATTGGGTATCGCTGCATCGCTACTTCCAAATCCGAAACTACTAATACTCGATGAACCAACAAATGGTTTAGATCCTGCAGGTATTCAAGAGGTTCGCGATCTTCTAGAGAAGTTGGCAAGCGAAGGCGTTACCGTTTTCGTCTCATCACACTTACTTTCAGAGTTAGAGATGATTTCAAAGTATTTGGTCATGCTTCGTAAAGGTGAAGTTATTTTTGCGGGTCCTATTCATGAATTATTGGCCCGACATAAAGCAACGGTTATTGCTAAGCCATCGTCAATAAATTCTCTAAATCACTTGGCAGGGTTATTGAATAAAGCTGGATTCAAATCAGTGGTTGAAGATGACCACCTACTTGTCGATGCTGACGAAAGTGCAGCCGTTCGAATTAACAAGATTGCTTTCGAAGGTGGCGTCGTATTAGCGCAATTAACACCGGCAAAGGCTTCCCTTGAAGAAACCTTCTTTGAATTAACAGGAGGTGCAGCATGAGAATTTTCCTTGCAGAGTGGCGCAAACTTCGTCGTCCAACTTTCTTCTTTGGCACCATGGGTTCAGTTGTATTTGTAACTGGTTTAGTTACATCTTTACTATTCCTATTAATAGATGCAAAGACTGGCAATGCTGACCGTGGCAATCGAATTACCCGTGAAATGTTGGAATTATCCGATGGTTTTACCATTGGTTTTAATAGCTCAAATGGTTTATTGGGCTTAGTTGCGCTTTCTGTATTCGCAGCGCAGACCGCTCAAGAATATACATATGGAACTCTTCGTAATTTATTAGTTCGTCAACCAAGAAGAATTCGCTTACTAATTGGAAAATATTTCTCAATGGCAACTTTTGCATTGGTAAGTGTTCTAATCAGCGCCGCTACTGCCGTTGGCTTAGCGCTTGCTCTTTCTGGGAAAGCAAAAGTCGCTACCGACAATTGGTTTACAAATGATGGCTACACAGCTTTGGGACATTCATTGGTAAATGTTTTAATTTCCACAATTGGTTACGGAACTATTGGAATGATTCTGGGCTTAATTTTCAGATCTCCAATCAGTTCTATCTCAATCGGAACCGCTTACCTATTAGTTGTAGAGAGCATCATCTCCATTGCATGGAAGCCAGCCTCTAATTGGATGCCAGGTAATTTGTTATCTGTAGTTGCTACGGGTGGATCACCAATCGGTGTAGAAAATGCGCCTACTTATTCTCAAGCTCTTCTAAGAATTGCGCTCTATTTATTAGGTGCAGGCTTGATTACTGCGACGTTATTTAAGCGTCGTGACGTAGCGAACTAATAAGCAATCCCAAGTTCTCTAAGGTTGGGCATTTATCCTTGTCCAATGCGTTTTCAGAGAAAAGCCGTTGCGGTAATTGCCGCAATCAGTATCGCTACAGGTGTCGCTGCACCTGCATTCTCTGCGACCAAGAAACCAACTATCGAAGAGATTAATGCGGCCAAGAAAGCAGAAGCTGCTAAAAAGGCGGCAGCTGATGCGCAGGCCAAAGATCTAAATAAAGCTAAAGATTCGCTACGTACATTAACTGCAAAAGCTAACGCTGCTCAGGCAAAGTACAACGCAGCGCTTGCAGAACTTCGCCGTGCAACAGATATTGCAAATGCTGCAGCAGCGCATGCACGTGCCGCTGCAGCAGCGGTTGAAGAAGCACACCGCAAGATCGGAAAGCTTGCAGCAAATGCTTACATCATGGGTGGCAGCTTCTCTGATATTCAACCTCTCTTAAGTGCTGATGGACCACAGGAGTTAATTGATCAATTAACTCTCCTTGGAAAAGTCGGCGCATCGAACGCGGAAGCGCTAAAGCGTTTTAAGGCAGCAGAGATTGTTGCAAAGGCGGCAAAGATTGCAGCTGATCAAGCTAAGGCAGCACAAGTTGTAGCAACCGAAAAGGTGGCAGCAGCTAAGAAGATTGCAGATGATGCGCGAGCTGCGCAGGCAAAAGAAGTTGCTAAGTTGCAAGCTGTTCAAAATAAGTTGATGGCAGATTTATTAGCTGCTCGCAAAACGCGTACAACTTTGGAAGAGCAACGTCAGCTGGCACTTCTCGAAGAGAACAATTCGAATATTGCTGCAACAGTTATCGATCAGAAGAAGATCTGGCCAGATAAAGGATTTAAAGGTCGTTCAACGATTCGCACTACGCCTGAACAGCGTGCGGCTGCCGTTGCATATGCAATCAAGCAGGTAAATGCGCACAAGCCATATGTATGGGGCGCGCAAGGTCCGAACTCTTTCGACTGCTCCGGCCTTGTTTATGCGGCCTACAAAGCAGCTGGTTTAGGTTGGCCAAACTGGGATCGACTTAATGCAGCGCTTTACTCCGTTGCTACTTACCATGTTTCGCTTACTCAAATGCAGCCAGGCGATCTACTTTTCTATTCATATAACGGTTCAATTGCTGCGATTCACCATATCGCAATTTATGCAGGCAATAACATGGTTTGGGAGGCACGCAATAAGCGCGTTGGCCTCGTTAAGTCAAACATGTATTCAATGCCTGGCTTAATGCCTTTCGCAGGACGCGTTTAATGGATGCGCTCGTTGCACTTCGAAGTGCAGTACGAGCAACGCTCGATAAATTCTCTGCTGGCGATGTAATTCTGGTTGCAGTCTCTGGTGGCGCAGATTCATTAGCGCTAGTAGAAGCTGCCAAATTAGAAGGTGAAAAGTTAGCTCTTAAAGTTATTGGAGTAACAGTTGATCACCAATTGCAGAGCGGTTCAGATCTGCAGGCTGAGAAAGTTGTAAAGCAATTATCAATTCCATGCCTTGTTGAAAAAGTAAATGTAGAAGTAACAGATGGGTTGGAAGCTTCAGCTCGACGCGCACGTTATGCAGCGTTGGAAAAATGCGCCAAAGAAAATAGCGCAGCAGCAATTTTGTTGGGACATACAAAAGATGATCAGGCAGAAACCGTGCTTCTTGGTTTAGCACGAGGCAGCGGTGCGCGTTCACTTTCAGGTATGGCAAACGAAAATGGAATTTACTTGCGACCATTCTTGGATATCACTCGTGCTCAAACAGTCGCTGCATGCAAAGAGTTGAACCTTCAACCTTGGAGCGATCCACATAATGATGATGAAAGTTTCTTGCGAGTAAAAGCTCGCAAGAATGTTCTGCCAGTAATGGAAAGTGAACTCGGCCCCGGAATTCGTGATGCACTTGTTCGAAGCGCGCAGTTATTGCGCGATGATGCGGATGCGCTAGATGCGTTGGCCAAAGAATTTTGGCAATCAGATCAATCTCTAGAAGTTGCCCCATTAGCGGCGCTGCCAAAAGCGATCCGAACCCGAGTCTTACGTCTAGCCCTCTTCGAAAGTGGCGTATCTCAACTCTCCGCGGAGCAGGTGGCCCAGGTCGAGGCGCTGATTTCCAACTGGAAGGGGCAGGGCGAGGTCAGCCTCCCAGCGGGTGTGAAGGTTTCGAGAATTTCGGGCAGACTAACGCTCTCATAGCACCTACCGAAGGGGAGAGCGTGGAGCTGGCACACGTCCAAAGCGATATCGAACGCGTAATCGCAACTAAAGAAGAGATCGATACCCGTCTAAAAGAACTTGCTACGCAAGTTTCAGCAGATTATCAGGGCAAGAACTTGTTGCTAGTTGGTGTGCTCAAGGGTGCAATCATGGTGATGGCGGATCTAACTCGCGCCATGGAAACTCATGTTGAAATGGATTGGATGGCCGTCTCTTCTTACGGTTCCGGAACCAAATCGAGCGGCGTTGTTCGCATTCTTAAAGATTTAGATCGCGATATTACAAACCGCGACGTATTAATTGTCGAAGATATTGTTGATACTGGTTTGACTTTGCACTGGCTTAAGTCAAACTTAGAATCTCGCGGCGCAAAAAGCGTTGAAATCTTGACCATGCTTCGTAAGCCAGAAGCAGCAAAGGTCGAAGTTGATGTTAAGTATGTTGGCTTTGATATTCCTACAGATTTCGTAATTGGTTATGGTCTAGATTTCGATGAAAAGTATCGCAATCTAGATTTCATCGGCGTATTAGCAAAGCACGTTTACGCATGAGCAAGCCAAAGAAAAAAATAGCAACAAAGAAACCTGTAAAGAAACCTTCTAAGAAGAAGGCGCCAGTTACACCGGCTGCAGGTTTACGTAAATTTACTCGCGGTCCACTCTTCTGGATCGTTCTTGGTATTTTGGCGGTAACTTTCTTTGGGCAGATTTCATCTGCATCTAATCGATACACAGATGTAAGCACCTCACAAATTCTTGATTCGATCTCAAAGGGCGATGCATCAACTGCTACCGTCGTTGATAAAGATCAAGTAATTAAAATTGTTCTAAAAGATGGCGTCACCATTAAAGGCGCTTCAAAGGTTCAGGCTAAGTATGTAATTCGCCAAGAACCAACAATTATCGATGTTTTAACTGCAAATCCGCCTGTAAAAGGCTGGAATGTGGTGGTTCCAACACAATCACTCCTAGTTACATTCCTATTCTCAGTTGCACCATTCTTAATCATTGCGCTCCTCTTCTTCTGGATGATGAGCAACGCAAATGGTGGCAACAAAGCGATGCAGTTTGGAAAATCTCGCGCGAAGTTGCAAGATGACGAAGCGCCAAAGACAACTTTTGCAGATGTTGCGGGAGCAGATGAAGCAGTTCAAGAACTCGAAGAGATTCGCGACTTCCTTTCATCTCCAGGTAAGTACAAAGAGATTGGCGCAAAGATTCCAAAAGGCGTACTGCTTTATGGCCCTCCAGGAACCGGTAAGACACTTCTAGCTCGCGCTGTAGCTGGCGAGGCAAAGGTTCCTTTCTATTCAATCTCAGGTTCTGATTTCGTAGAAATGTTCGTAGGTGTTGGTGCTGCTCGTGTACGCGATCTATTTAATCGCGCAAAAGAGAATTCACCAGCGATTGTCTTCGTAGATGAAATTGATGCAGTTGGTCGTCAACGCGGCGCAGGTTTAGGTGGCGGCAACGACGAACGCGAACAAACTCTTAACCAGTTATTGGTTGAGATGGATGGCTTCGATGATCAGACTCAAGTTATTTTGATTGCTGCAACAAACCGTCCTGATGTTCTAGACCCAGCGCTACTTCGTCCGGGTCGTTTTGATCGACAGATTCCAGTTGAGCGCCCTGACTTAAAGGGTCGACAAGCAATTCTTAACGTGCATGCAAAGAACAAGCCGTTGGTAAAAGATCTTGATCTAATGGCGATTGCTCGTCGCACACCTGGTTTTACTGGTGCAGATTTAGCTAACGTACTAAACGAAGCAGCGCTTTTGACTGCTCGTAATAATGAAAAGCTAATCACCATGAGCGCGATTGATGAATCAATCGACCGCGTAATGGCTGGCCCACAGAAGAAAACCCGCGTAATGAGCGATGAAGAGCGTCGTGTAACGGCTTATCACGAGGGCGGCCACGCACTTGTAGCGCACGCGCTTCCACATACCGATCCAGTACACAAGATCACCATCATGCCTCGCGGTCGCGCACTTGGTTACACAATGGTCTTGCCAGATGAAGATAAGTATTCAGTTACACGTAATCAACTTCTAGATCAGTTGGCTTACACCTTGGGTGGTCGCGCTGCAGAAGAGTTGATCTTCCATGATCCATCAACTGGCGCAAGCAATGACATCGAAAAGGCGACAGCGCTTGCTCGCGAAATGGTTACTCAATACGGAATGACAGAAACAATTGGCGCTGTAAAACTTGGCAGCAATTCTTCTGAACCATTCTTAGGTCGCGATCTTTCACATCAACGAGATTACTCAGAGAATCTTGCTGCAGTTGTTGATTCAGAAATCCGTAAGTTAATCGACAATGCGCACCAGGAAGCATTTAATATTCTTGAAGCTAACCGTGCAATTCTTGATGAATTAGTTCTTGTACTTCTTGAGAAGGAAACTATTCTCAAAGACGAGATTGAAGAAGTATTTGCAAATGTACGTCCTGTAAAGCCACGTCCAGCATGGACTGGATCAGATTCACGCAAACCTTCTAATTTGCCACCAGTTGCAATTCCAGGCGCTGATGCAAAACCTAAGAAGCGCGCAGCAAAGAAGAAGGCGGAGTAAATTGACTGTAGATTCAGTATCAATGGGTCCAGAAGGCGGACGCGCAAAGCAACCTTATGATGCAAAGCGCGCAGAAGCCGCGGTTCGTGAACTTCTTCTTGCGCTTGGCGAAGATCCAGATCGCGAAGGTCTGCAAGATACTCCAGCGCGTGTTGCTAGAGCATATGCAGAGAACTTTGCCGGCTTATATCAATCACCAAAAGATGTATTAACTACTACCTTTGATATCGGGCACGAAGAGCTAGTTATTGTGCGTGATATCGAAGTATTTTCTCAGTGCGAGCACCACTTAACTCCATTTCATGGCGTTGCACATGTTGGTTATATTCCAAAGGGAAAGATCACCGGTCTTTCAAAGATTGCTCGTTTGGTAGATGTCTTTGCACGTCGCCCACAAGTTCAGGAACGTTTAACTTCACAGATTGCAGATGCAATGGTGGAAATTCTTGATTGCGCTGGTGTAATTGTGATTATCGATTGTGAACACCTATGTATGTCAATGCGTGGTGTTCGTAAAGCAGAAGCTCGCACAGTGACCTCTGCAGTTCGTGGCGAACTTCGTAATCCAGCAACACGTGCTGAAGCAATCAGCCTAATTACAAAAGGCTAAAAGTAATTACTCATGACGTTAGTAATGGGCATCTTGAATGTCACCCCTGATTCATTCTCTGATGGCGGCGAATTTCTAGATCCAAAGAAAGCAATTGCACGCGGCCTTGAAATGATGGAGGAGGGCGCAACCATTATTGATGTTGGTGGCGAATCAACAAAACCTGGCGCTGAACGCGTTTCATTAGATGAAGAGTTGACTCGTGTTATTCCAGTTATTCATGCTTTAGCAAAAGCAGGTGCAAAAGTTTCTGTAGATACCATGCGCGCCGAAACAGCGGGTATGGCGGTAGCGGCTGGCGCTAGCATCATTAACGATGTAAGTGGTGGTTTATCTGATCCTGCAATGCATGCGACAGCAGCAGCGCTAAAGGTTCAATACATTTGCATGCATTGGCGCGGAGAATCTAAAGATATGGATGCTCTTGCTGTTTATGACAATGTGGTTGCAGATGTAATTAATGAGATGACAAAGCAGATTGCATCCGCGTTACTTGCTGGAATTGAACCAACGAAATTAGTAATTGATCCAGGTCTTGGGTTTGCGAAAACTGCTGAGCAGAACTGGGAAATCCTTCGTAATATCGATAAATTTAAAGAGTTTGGCTTGCCTATTCTTGTTGGTGGTTCTCGTAAGCGATTCTTAGGCGGCAGCGACCCAATTGAGCGCGAGAGCTCATCAATAGCATTGACTACCTGGCTTGCAACCAAACATATTTGGGGCGTGCGCACACATTCAGTTAAGCCCCACGTAGATGCAATCAAGTTAGTCGGTCAGGTTTTATGAGCGACCGCATCGAATTAAAAGGCATTGAAGCTTTCGGATACCACGGCGTTTTCCCAGAGGAGAAGCGCGATGGTCAGACTTTCTATGCAGATATCTGCGCGGAGTTAGATCTTGAAGCGGCATCAAATAGCGATGATTTAAACGATACGGTTGATTACGGCGCAATGGTCGATCTCGTTGTAGAGGATATTCAATCTGAACCATGCGACTTAATCGAACATCTCGCAGGACGAATTGCAGATCGTATTCTCTTTCAATTTAATCGCATCAATCGCATTTCAGTAACAATTCATAAGCCAAGCGCTCCGGTAAAAGGGAAAGTCTTGGATATTGCAGTAACCATCGAACGTAATCGATGAAGGCAGTAATTGCGTTGGGTTCGAATATTGGAAACCCAACCGAGAATTTAGATTTAGCTTTAGCGCTACTTCGCGAAGCAACAGATGTTAAGAAAGTTTCTAGTTATTACATTACCAAACCAGTCGGGTATGAAGATCAACCTGATTTCGTAAATGCGGTTTGTATTATTGAAACGGAACTACCTGCAATGGATTTACTAAAAATGTTGCATGGAATAGAGAAAGCAATGGGCCGTGAACGTACAATCAAGTGGGGTCCGCGCACTTTAGATCTAGACATAATCCAATACGGATCTATGCTTTCCAGCGCAGAGGAATTAACACTTCCGCATCCACGTGCACATGAACGTAAGTTTGTATTGGAACCATGGCATGAGATTGAGCCTGATGCCATCTTGCTTACACACGGTAAGATTGCTGATTTACTAAGTAAGTTATAAAATTTCGCCTGTACCCGGTACCCGATGTTGGACTGGAGTGTTAAATGGCAGAAAAGGGATTTGTTCCCACAATGGGTGCGTTGCATGCTGGCCATGCAGCGTTGATTAGCGCTGCGCGTAAACGCAGTGATGAGGTAATAGTCAGCGTCTTTGTTAACCCACTTCAATTTAACGACCCAGAAGATTTAAAGAAGTATCCGCGCACGCCAGATAAAGATCGCGAAATCGCGC
>JBFYJK010000019.1:0-10036 GCA_041311445.1 Candidatus Nanopelagicales bacterium | reverse complement strand
CCCCAAACTTCAGGCATCATCACCATTCCAGCGCCACCACCATATGGAGTGTCATCTACTTGTTTATGAACATTAGTTGCTTGCTCGCGAAGATCATGTACGCCAATCTCGATCAGCGATTTATCGCGCGCTTTACCAATTAACGATAGTTTTAGCGGTTCGAAGAACTCAGGAAAGATAGTTACAAAATCTAACTTCATGAGACCACCGGTGGAATTACAACTACTTTCTTATTTGCCAAATCAACTACAGGAACCAATTGACGTACGAATGGGATTAATACTTCGCCCGACTTAGTTCTAACTGCCAAACAATCTTGCGCAGGAAGGTTTAGGACATCTGTTACTACGCCATATTCCGAACCATCTTCAAGTTCTGCGCGTAAACCAATTAGCTGCTGAACGTGATAATCATCTTCATCTTCGCCTGCTTCATTGATATCTACATCGGCATACATCAAGGTATTGCGAAGTTTTTCGATGCCATTTCGATCAGAAATGCCTTCAAAACCAAGTAAAAGAATGCCGTTATGCACGCGAGCGCTAGATACGGTTAATTCGTTAGCGATTGGATTATCTGTAGAAACTACTGCACCAACAGCAAAGCGACGCTCGGGTTCGTCCGTGCGAACCTCGATTGTCGCTTCACCTAAAATTCCGTGAGCGCGACCAATGCGCCCAACGTTGAGTTTCATCTAAGAAACTTATCTAACTTCGTCAGCCTCGATGAGATCTACGCGTACCGAACGACCTGCAAGCGCGCTCATCACAGTACGTAGCGCCTTAGCAGTACGTCCGTTGCGACCGATTACCTTGCCAATGTCTTCTGGATTGACATTAACTTCGAGAGTTGTGCCACGACGATGTGTCTTCTCTTTAACAATTACATCGTCAGGGTTTTCAACAATACCCTTAACTAAATGTTCTAGAGCTTCGTCTAACATTTTTAGTTAATTACTCCGCTGGAGTTTCTTCAGCTGCTGGAGCTTCTGCCGCTGCTTCTTCAGCAACTGCTTCTGCTGGCGCTTCTTCCGCTGCTGGTGTCTCTTCGACAACTGCTTCAACTACAGGAGCTTCTTCAGCAACTGGAGCTGGCGCTGACTTAGCAGCTAGCTTGTCTTGCGCCTTCTTCTTTGCAGTTGTTGCACCTTCAGCTGGCTCGTTAGCAGCAGCCTTAACTGCAGCTTCGTAGTTAGCCTTCTTATCAAAACGTGCTGGCTGTGGTTCTACTGTGCTTGAAGTGCTTCCTTCGCCAGTGAACTTGCCCCAGTCGCCTGTTAGCTTGAAAAGCTTTGTCACTGCTGCAGATGGCTGTGCGCCAACCTTTAGCCAGTGCTGTGCGCGATCTGAGTTAACCTCTACTACAGATGGGTTTGCACCTGGAACATAACGGCCGATCTCTTCGATTGATAGACCATTGCGCGCCTTCTTAGAGTCGATAACGACGATGCGATAAAAAGGTGTGCGGATTTTTCCAAGACGCATTAAACGAATCTTTGTTGCCAAAGTATTGCTCCTAATAGATAAAAAATTTGGACCAGATGGTCTTCGCTTTGGAGATTGCGAGGACTACCTAGCATTTACTTCCGACGCGGGTAGAGGGCCGCGCACAGGGTGGTAATTCTGCCAGCGAGCGTGGAATCGGCCAAATCGAGAGTTAGCGGCTCTCTTCCGCCGCCCTTTTGGCGGGATTTCCGCTCTTGGACTTCTTCTTATTTACGACCTGCTGCTTCGGAGCCGGCATATTTGGCATGGCTGGCATACCTGGAATTCCGCCTCCGGAACGGGCCATCTTCATCGCCTTCTGAGCTTGGGCAAAACGATCGACCAAGTTATTTACTTCAGAGACCTGGCGACCGCTTCCCTTCGCAATACGTGCGCGACGTGAGCCGTTAAGAATCTTTGGGTCGTGGCGTTCTGCCGGAGTCATTGACTGAACGATTGCTGTCGATTTTGTAATTTCGGTATCGTCGATTGCTTCGATCTGCTTCTTCATCTGAGCGGCGCCCGGCATCATCGAAAGAATCTTGGACATATTGCCCATCTTTGCAATGCCTTGGAGTTGCTCAAGGAAATCATCAAGTGTGAAATCTTCGCCCTTTATGAATTTCTCTTCGAGCTTCTTGGTGGTTTCGGAATTGAGCGCTTTCTTTGCTTGTTCAGCAAGAGTAGCGACATCGCCCATACCCAAAATTCGTGAAGCCATACGTTCTGGATAGAAGACGTCGAAGTCGCTTAGCTTTTCACCCGTTGATGCAAAGAAGATTGGCTTTCCTGTTTGGCGTGCAATTGAAAGTGCCGCACCACCTCGCGCATCACCATCGAGCTTTGTAAGAACAACGCCATCAAAGCCAACGCCGTCACCAAATGCTTTAGCGGTACGAACTGCATCCTGGCCGATCATCGCATCTACAACAAATAAAATCTCATCGGGCTTAACAGCATCGCGAATTGCAATCGCTTCGTTCATTAAGTCTTGATCAACACCCAGTCGGCCCGCAGTATCAACAATTACGATGTTATGTTGCTTCTGTTTTGCAAAATCTAGACCGTCTTTAGCAACCTTAACGGTATTACCGACGCCATTACCTGGTTCTGGTGCGAAGACTGGAATTCCCACTTGTTCGCCAACAACTTGTAACTGAGTAACTGCATTTGGACGCTGTAAATCTGAAGCAATAAGGAGCGGTGTATTGCCCTGCTCTTTTAAGTACTTAGCTAACTTACCTGCAAGTGTGGTTTTACCCGCACCTTGCAAACCAGCTAACAAGATTACAGTTGGTGGATTCTTGGCAAAACGAATACGACGCGCTGCGCCGCCTAGAACGGAAACTAGTTCTGCATTTACTAAATCAAAGATTGCTTGAGCTTGATTAGTGCCAGCTTGAAGATCTTTCAGTAAATCTAGGGATTTGCTCTGGGTATTTTCAACGAATTCATTAACAACATCTAGGGCTACGTCAGCATCAAGTAGAGCATCACGAATTTCCGCAAAAGTGTCATTGATATCCGAGGTCGACAACTTGCCACGGCTACGTAGTTTTGAGAACGCACCGCTAAAGCGAGAAGTTAGACCTTCGAACATGATTGCTGAATCTTAATCGATTGCAGAGCGAATACTTGCCACTACTTCGGAAGCCTTTTCTGGTGAAAGTTTCTCCCCTGAAACATCCGTCACGTAAAGGGTGTCAATTGCCTCGGCGCCTAAGGTTGACGCAATTACCGACCGAATATCTACATTAAGCTTTTTTACAGCTGCGCCAATTCGAAATAAGAGTGCGGGACGGTCATGGCTTCTGATTTCGATTATAGTCGCACTCGACGATAGGTCTTCGATAATTTCAACTTGTGGTGGCGGGACCGATACGCCAGGCAAAGGTGCATAGGACTTAATTTTTGCGTCTATTCTCTGTTTTAAATTCTCGGTATCTGCAATTGCACTCTCGATTGCACTCTTAATTGCCGCGGACTCCGGGAGTTGTGCGAATGGATCTAGATTTACAATCCAATTCATTACTGCAGATTTTCCATGGGTTCTAGTCTTTGCGGCACGAATATCAAACTTCAACAAATTTAGGGCTCCAGCTACTTTTGAAAATAAACCTGTGCTATCTGGAGCAATTAGTTCAAGCAAATAACTTCCATCAGATTCTTCTAAAGTCACTTTAATATCGGATGTTGAAGCGCTAAGTATTTGGCTCTCTGTTAACTCCATTTCGGGCGCGACCAAGGTTCCGCTCATTGCTTGCTTAACTCTCGAAACCAAGTCTCTAACTAATCTTGCTTTCCAATCACTCCAAGCGCCCTTACCTGTCGCTTCCCCATCCGCAATCGAAAGTGCATGTAGTAATTCCAAATGTTGCATATCTGGGACCACATCAAGAATAGCTTGAATAGTGGCAGGGTCATCCAAGTCGCGTCTGGTTGCAGTACTGGAAAGCAACAAGTGATATCTGACTAGAAACTGAAGAGTTTTAACATCAGCTTCTGAAAACCCTATTCTTTTGGCTATCGGCAAAATTAGATTGGCGCCGCGCTCCGAGTGATCTTCTTGGGTCCCCTTTCCGATATCGTGAAAGAGAGAAGCGACTAGCAGAAGATCTGGTCTATGTACGGTGCGAGTTAAATTCGCTGCGTGTATGGCGGTTTCAACCATATGTCGATCTACAGTATGTCGGTGCAGCGCATTGCGCTGAGGCAGCGACCGAACCGTGCTCCATTCAGGTAGCCAGTTTTCAATAACTCCCGCTTGATCTAGCGCTTCCCACACGCGCTCCATAGCACTGCCGCCACCAATAAATGCAACTAAATCTTCGCGCACCTCTCGGGGCCATGGATTCGGCAAATTTTGATTTCTTAATAGTTCGCATGAATCAATTGAGATTGGCAATCCTAATTGAGAAGCCTTTGCCGCTGCTCGCATTCCTACTGCAGTATCAAGTGCCTCGATAACCACTTCATGATTATCTACTCCAATGTTCTTTCCTACGCTCGTAGGTTTATTGCGCCGGAAAGCGAATTTGCGACTTCTGTTTTCAAATTTATGCCAGGCGACATTTAATTGGTAATCAACGGAACGTGCAATTGTTGCTACCTGTCCCATCAATGCATCCGCATCAGCAAAACTCAAATCAGCTGCAACACGATCTTGCTCTTGAAATAAGAGGACATCTTTATCTCGGCCACTGACCTTATGCAGCGAATCTCTAACTTCGAGCAGCTGAGATTCATATTCACCTAATTGTTCTGTAGGAACTGCCACTAAACCACTGGCGCTAATGGCTCTTAGGGCATTTATATCTCTTAGCCCACCACGCGCCTCTTTAATATCAGGCTCAAGTAGATAGGCAAGGTCTCCGAATCGCTGATGTCGTGCATTCATGGAGAGTTGGAGTTCTTCCAATCTGCCACGTTTCCAGGAATTCTCAACTTCGATACTTAGTAGATCGAAAAGTTCTTTGTTGCCGCATATTAATCGAGCATCCAGCAATCCAAGAACGACTCTTAAGTCTTCAAGCGCCTCTTTGGTTTCTTTCAATGTTCGAACAGAGTGATCTATTTTATTTGGCACTAATTCTGGTGCTGTCTTATCCCAGATTGGATAGAGCAAGGAATTTACGAATTCAGATAAATTCCCAAGGGAACCATCATGAAGAATAAATAAGTCTAAGTCTGATCCAGGAGAGAGCTCGCCGCGGCCAAATCCTCCAACCGCGACGAGCGCTACTCCTTTAGGTTCACCAGCCGCGAAATATAAATCTGATAAGAACCGATCGCTCGCATCAGATCTAGCTTTTCGCGCCTGTGAACTCATTTATCAAGACTATCTAACTTAGATAGCTTCGGTGCCGCGCTCTCCCGTGCGAACGCGAACAATTTGATCAATTGGCGATACCCAGACTTTGCCATCTCCAATCGAGCCAGAGTTTGCAGCCTTAACAATTTCATTTAGAACTGAATCAACATCTGCATCATCAACAACAACTTCTAAACGAACTTTAGGAACTAAATCAACTTTATATTCCGCACCTCTATAGATTTCAGAGTGACCAAGCTGTCGCCCAAAACCAGAAGCTTCAGAGACTGTCATTCCTTTGACTCCAATTGCTTGGAGAGCTGCCTTAACATCGTCTAATTTATATGGCTTTAGAACGGCGGTAATTAACTTCATGCTGAAATTCCTCCTCGGCTTGAACTGAACATTTCATAAGCTGTT
Source organism: Candidatus Nanopelagicales bacterium (assembly GCA_041311445.1). Taxonomy (GTDB): domain Bacteria; phylum Actinomycetota; class Actinomycetes; order Nanopelagicales; family Nanopelagicaceae; genus ZLKRG08. The sequence goes on along the minus strand of JBFYJK010000019.1, from coordinate 4,321 downwards.
TCGCGGTGTTCTACTAAGTCAATTCCGTTAACTTCTGCTTCTTGGGTAACTCGGAATCCAATTGTCTTATTGATTACGAATCCGATAATCAGGGTTACCAGGAATGAGTACGCAAGTACAAAGAAGGCGCCGAACGCTTGAGTTTTTAATAGATCAAAACCTCCACCATTGAATAGGCCATTGCCACCGAGGCTATTTACGCCCTTAGTTGCAAATAGACCAATTGATAGGCAGCCCCAGATGCCACCAACCATGTGAACGCCTACAACGTCAAGCGAATCATCAAATCCGAACTTATATTTCAAACCAACTGCTAACGCGCAGATAATTCCTGCAAGTAAGCCAAGTACTACTGCAGCCCAAGGAGCAACGAATGCGCAGGCTGGTGTAATAGCAACGAGTCCTGCTACTGCGCCTGATGCTGCTCCAAGTGAAGTTGCATGGCCATCTCGAATTTTTTCGACGAGTAGCCAACCGATTAGTGCTGCACCTGTTGCAACTTGAGTATTGATAAGTGCTAAACCTGCGATTCCATTTGCACCTAGCGCGCTTCCTGCATTGAATCCAAACCAACCAAACCAAAGCAAACCTGAACCAAGTAGAACTAAAGGCAGTGAATGTGGTCGCATTGGATCTCGACGCCATCCATGTCGCTTTCCAAGTACAAGGGCAAGAGCTAAGCCTGCCGCTCCTGCATTGATATGCACTGCAGTTCCGCCAGCAAAATCAAGTACACCTTTACCGGCCAAGTAACCAACACCGATTACCTTTTCGCCAACTTTGTCACCAAAATCAAAGACCCAGTGCGCAACTGGGAAGTAAACGATAGTTACCCATGCGGTAACAAAAATCGCCCATGCGCTGAATTTGGTTCTATCTGCAATTGCACCGGAAATAAGAGCAGGCGTGATAATCGCAAACATTAATTGGAAAGAGCTAAATACCAATGTAGGAATTGGATACACGCCACCATTGTTTGCAAAAGATTCAACTGCGCTGCCAAGTCCAGAAAGGCCCCATCCTCCAATCCAAGGTGAATCTGCACTTGAGCCAAACGCCCAGTTGTAGCCAAAGATCACCCAAAGGGTGCTGACAATGCCAATTGTTACAAATGACATCATCATCATATTTAAGACGCTCTTAGTACGAACCATTCCTCCGTAGAAGAAGGCCAGGCCAGGCGTCATTAATAAAACTAAAGCGCTGCTGGCTAGAACCCAAGCAGTATCGCCAGAATTTAGAACTACATCCATATTTGAGTCCTTTAATCAGGTAATTAGAGTAAAAAGGTCACTCGACGTTGAGATGGATGAATCTTCTAGCGGTTTGGTTACAGATTTGTTAAGAGAGAAGCCCTGCTATGTAAGAGTTTGAGTCAAATGTTTCGAAGTCGTTAACTCCTTCGCCGCTACCCACCCATTTAATAGGGATATCGAACTTATGCTCGATTGCTAGCGCGATACCACCGCGAGCAGATCCATCTAACTTGGTGAGAATAATGCCGGTTACCTCTACCGCTTCAGTGAAAACTTGAGCTTGCGCCAGACCATTCTGGCCAGTGGTCGCATCAACAACTAGAAGTACTTCAGAGATTGCTGCGCTCTTTTCAATTACTCGGCGCACCTTCCCTAGCTCTGCCATCAAATCAGCTTTGTTATGAAGACGGCCTGCAGTATCAATAATTAAATTATCTGCACCAGATTCGGTAAATTTCTTTGCCGCATCGAATGCAACTGCTGCTGGATCGCTATTGGCTGGACCGCTAATTACTTCTTTGCCGGTCTTCTCTCCCCATGTCTTTAACTGATCGACCGCAGCTGCGCGGAAAGTATCTGCTGCAGCCAAAATTGTTTGACCTGGAAGTTTGTTAGCAAGCTTTGCAGCAGAAGTTGTTTTTCCGGTGCCATTGACGCCAACAATGAGAATAACGCCAGCTTTAGTGCTGCGATCTTTCTTAGACATCGCGCTTTCAAGCTTCTCTTTTATTGCAGCCAACGGCTTATCTTTAGATTTCTTGCCAGCTTCAATAAGTTGGTTTGTTAATTCTCTGCCTAAATCTGATTGAAGGAGTTCGTTACTGAGTTCGTCCCAATCGGAATCTTTGATTTCGCGAACAATTGGCTGAGTCCAGATGTCATCCTTAGGGAGCTCTTTTGGTACAAAGAGTTCAGCTTTTGGTTTAACAATTTCTACCGGTTTTACTTCAGGGGTAACTACTTCTGGAGTTGGTTCTTCAGATTTTCCGGTGAACTTCTGTACGAATTTTTTAAATAAACTCATGCAGGTTCATTTTCGCGCAAACGCTGCGAAATGACTTCTGTTACGCCATCGCCGCGCATAGTGACGCCGTACAACGCATCTGCAACTTCCATGGTGCGCTTCTGGTGGGTAATGATGATCAGCTGTGAGCTTGCGCGAAGATCTTCAAGAACGCCAAGCAGACGTTGCAAGTTAACATCATCAAGAGCAGCTTCAACTTCGTCCAGGATGTAGAACGGGCTTGGGCGTGACTTAAAGATTGCAACAAGCATCGCGACAACTGTAAGTGACTTCTCGCCACCTGAAAGTAGAGATAGACGCTTAACGCGCTTTCCTGGTGGACGCGCTTCGATATCAACGCCAGTAGTTAATGGATCATCTGGGTTGGTGAGGATCAAGCGACCTTCGCCACCTGGGAACAGTCGAGAGAAGATATCTTTAAAGTGCTTCTCGGTTTCATTAAATGCTTCCATGAAGATTGATTGAACGCGGTCATCAACTTCTTTAACGATATCTAGAAGATCCTTCTTGGTGCGCTTCAAGTCTTCAAGCTGTTCGGTTAGGAACTTCAAGCGCTCTTCTACAGAGTTGTATTCTTCAAGAGCCAATGGATTGATCTTGCCAAGAAGATTTAACTGCTTCTCAGTTTGAGATAGACGTTTCTCTTGTTGATCGCGGCGATATGGAACGTGTTCGCCTTCAACAATCTGACCATCTTCAGTTTCAAAGAAAGTAGGCACATCACGGTGTGGGCCGTATTCGCTCTGAAGGGTATCGATATCAACACCGAACTCTTCGAGCGCCTTTGTAGCAAGAGCTTCAATACGTAGACGTTGTTCGCTACGTGCCAATTCATCGCGGTGAACGCTTGAAGTAAGCTGATCAAGTTCCTGAGTTAGTTCTCGGTTACGTGTGCGAACTGCAAGTGTTTCACCTTCACGAGCTTGCTTAGATTCTTCAAGGCGGGTGCGTTCGGTATTCGCTTTAGCGATTGAACGTTCGATGTGAACCAAAGTCTCATATGCTGCTTCGCCGATTGCCTGTGAAATAACTGCGCCTTCAGAGCGCTTTGCGCGACGAATGATTGCGTTCTCGTTAGCAATTCGTTCTGACTCTGCAGCAGCTTCGAGTGCTTGGGCGCGCTCTGCGATTGAATTAACGCGCTCTTCAGATGTACGAACTGCAAGGCGAGCTTCTACTTCTACGCTTCGAGCAGCTGTTAACTTCTCGCGAAGTGCTTCTGCACCACTGTGATCTGGTTCTGCGATCTCACCATGCTGACCAAGTTGGCTCTTAGCAATTTCAAGTTCACGCTCATCAGAAACGCGTTCGTTACTTGCTTCAGTGATTGCAACATCTAGGCGCTCAACTTCAGCATTAGCTGACTTGATGTTCTGACCTGCAACAGCCAACTGCTCTGTTAGTGCAGAGATTCGCGCATCAGAATCATTAAGACGTGAAAGCGCCTGGTCGTATTCGCTCTGGCGATTATTTAGCGCATGCTGCGCGTTCTGGATTTCGAAAGCTAGACGTTCGCACTCGTGTGAAGCTGTTGTTAGCTCTTCGGTTAGCTGATTGATAAGCGCATGGATTTCAACCAATGTGCTTGAGTTCTTTGAACCACCGCGAACGCGTGTAGATGTGAAGTTGTCGCCATCTTTGGTAACTACATTTACATGTGGGTGGTTATTGATGATCTCTGCTGCGCTGCGACCATCTTCTGCAACTGCAACGTTGCCAAGAAGAGCGGTTAGCAGGCTTGCTACATCTGAACCACGTACGTGATCAAGGATCGGTGTTAAACCTGATGGAACTTGAGCGCCAGACAGAACTGCGTTATTTGAAACAAGAAGTTCGGCTTGGCCTAAGTTTTCGTTTCGCAGTGCGCTGATTGCAGTAACCGCTGCGTTCATATCCTGAACCACAACAGCGTCTGCAAGGGTGCCAAGTGCTGCCGCTACTGCTGCTTCATAACCAGCATCAACTGTAATTAGTGATGCAAGTGAACCAAGAATGTTTACACCGCGTGAATCATTAAGCAGTGCGCTTGCGCCATCACGAT
>JBFYJK010000015.1:0-3004 GCA_041311445.1 Candidatus Nanopelagicales bacterium | reverse complement strand
CCTTTACCAACGATTACATCAACTCGGAAATCCTCCATTGCCAAATAGAGCAACTCTTCTGCTGGACGAGTTAAGCGATGAATCTCATCGAGAAAGAGAATTTCTCCTTCGGTTAACGAACTAAGAATTGCTGCCAAATCACCAGCATGTGTAATTGCCGGTCCGCTAGTGATGCGAATTGGCGCATTTAACTCTTCCGCCAAAATAAAAGCTAAAGTGGTTTTGCCCAAACCTGGTGGACCAGATAACAACATGTGATCCGCAGATACGCCACGAGTCTTGGCGGATTGCAAGAGCACACTGATCTGATCACGAACTCTCTGCTGGCCAACAAATTCTGTTAAAGATTTGGGGCGAAGTGCATGTTCTGAAGCGCTCTCTTCGTTACCTGCATCCGGTGAAACTAATCGTTCGCTCATTTACCCAGACCTTTCTGAGTATTTACATGAGCTAGAGCAAGCTTAAGTAGCTCTGTTGAAGAGAGCGCATCAAGTTCTTTAGCCTCTTTGTTTGCAGCAATTTCATTAATTGCAATCTCTGCTTGTTTGCGTGCAAAACCAAGACCTGTGAGTGCCTCTACTAATTGATCGCGCCATGAATATGAACTCTTTGCATTAGGTGCTCCTGCAAATTCCATCTTCCCAGTGAGTTCGAGAATTAGGCGTTGCGCACCTTTCTTACCTATTCCCTGTACCGCTGCAATCGCTACTTCGTCTTTGCTAGAGACGGCATGCGCTAAATCCTCAGTACTCATCGCTGCCGTAATTGCAAGTGCGACCTTAGGGCCGATGCCTGAAACAGTCTGTACTAATTCAAAAAGCTCACGTTCTTCGTTTTCCAGGAATCCGAATAAAGTCATTGAATCTTCACGTACAACCATGGATGTGAATAATTGATAGTCGCGACCAATACTCATCTGCGCAGAGGTCTTGGCAGTTATATGTACTAAATAACCAACGCCATTAACTTCAAGAACTGCTTGATCTAACTTGAGTGCACGTGTCGTGCCAAACAGTGAGGCGATCATGCGCCGCTCCTAAGAGCAAGCAAACGCTTCTTCTCTTTAACCACTGCAGCTGCAATTCGATCGTTGCCACTACCGCGCCAAACATGACAGATGGCAAGCGCCAAGGCATCCGTTGCATCTACAGGTTTCGGAATACTTTCTAATTTCAAAATTCGTTGGACCATCTGCGCAACTTGGTCTTTCTTTGCGCGACCGCTTCCGGTGACCGCAGCTTTAACTTCCGATGGGGTATGCATGACGACTTTGATATTTGATTGAGCCGCAGCCAGAAGTGCAACGCCTGCAACTTGCGCGGTACCCATAACGGTTCGCAAGTTCTGTTGAGAGAAAACTCGTTCAATTGCAATTACATCTGGATTATGAAGAGTGATCCACTCACGAATCTGGGAATCAATAACCATTAATCGAAGTTCGATTGAATCTTCGACTGAACTTTTGAGGACGCCGACTCCGACCATAGACATATTGCTGGATTCGATTACGCCAATGCCGCAACGGGTTAGACCCGGGTCGATTGCAAGCACGCGCATGACAAAAGCCTAAATTAAAGCCTTTGAAAAACCTTAGAGGCTCGCTGCCTTTTCCATGACCTCATCGGAAACATCGAAATTGCCGTAAACGTTCTGAACTTCATCCGACTCTTCAATTGCATCAATTAAGTCGAAGAGTTTCTTTGCAGTTTCCGGATCGGTAACTGGAATCGACATAGTTGGAAGGAATGAAGAATCAGCTGAGTCATATTCGATATTCGCTGCTTGAAGTGCGCTCCGAACTGCAACTAAGTCAGTAGCTTCTGAGATAACTTCGAAGGTATCGCCTAGATCTTTAATCTCTTCGGCCCCTGCTTCGAGAGTTGCTTCCATAAGTGAATCTTCAGTCGCACCGCTGCTCTTCGGCACTACAACTACACCTTTGCGATTGAAGAGATAAGCAACTGAACCAGGATCGGCCATGTTGCCACCATTACGTGTTACCGCAACGCGAACTTCAGAAGCTGCGCGATTGCGATTGTCAGTCAAACATTCGATCATGATTGCGACGCCAGCTGGGCCATAGCCTTCGTACATAATCGTTTCGTAAGTTGCTGCGCCATCTTCAAGACCAGCGCCACGCTTGACTGCACGATCGATATTGTCGTTAGGTACAGAAGTCTTCTTTGCTTTCTGAATCGCATCGTAAAGAGCAGGGTTACCAGATATATCCGCGCCGCCGTTACGCGCTGCAACTTCAATTGCCTTAGTTAATTTCGCAAAGCTCTTAGCGCGTCGCGCATCGATGATGGCTTTCTTATGCTTGGTCGTCGCCCATTTGGAATGGCCTGACATTATTAACACCCACCTTTAAATTCTGAGCACATACTACTTTCCCTTACAGATCTCTTCAACGAAGTAACGATGCACCGCGTGGTCTTCAGTTAGTTCTGGGTGAAAAGAAGTGGCAAGAGTATTTCCTTGTCGTACCGCAACTGGATGGCCGTGAGAGGTGGCTAAGACTTCAACGTTTCCTTCGACAGCCTCGACCCAAGGAGCGCGGATGAATACACCATTTAATTTGCCGATACCTTTGAATTCAATCTCGCCTTCAAATGAATCGACTTGGCGGCCAAACGCGTTTCGACGTGCGGTGATATCTAAGCCGCCGAAGGTTTCTTGTCCCTCTGCCCCATCAAGAATCTTGTTACTGAGCAGAATCAAACCGGCGCAAGAGCCATAAACAGGGAGTCCCGAATTTATCTTCTCTTTAAGTAAATCGAATACGCCGAAAATACGAGCTAATTTGGCGATGGTTGTCGATTCTCCGCCAGGTAAAACTAACGCCGAAACCGAATTGATCTCGTCTGCAGTCTTAACTGGAATTGCATCAACACCGACTGCAATTAAAGCTGCAATATGTTCGCGAAAATCACCTTGCAGCGCTAATACGCCAACGCGCATTTACCAGCCGCGTTCTGCCAATCGGTGCGGAACAGGAATATCT
>JBFYJK010000123.1:0-15361 GCA_041311445.1 Candidatus Nanopelagicales bacterium | reverse complement strand
ATTGTTGCGGCTGCACTTGTTCTTTACGGACGTAAGCTTTACAACGAGCGATAAATTGACCGAAGCTCTCTTAACACTTAGTAAGTTTATTTACTTACTAAGTGCAACTCTAACTATTGGCCAGCTCCTAAGCCTTGCTTTCTTCACAAAGAATACAAATGGGTTGATTAAGCCGGAGAATAAAGAGCTAATTCGCAGGGCGAGTACCTGCGCTTGGATTTGGTTCGGATCTTCAACCGTTTTTCTTATTGCAACTTTAGCTTCAGTATTGGAAGTCAGCTTCGCGGAAGCACTTGATCTAACAACTTTGCGTTCCTTCGTAACCCAAATTAGTTTGGGCAAATTCTTAGCAATTCAAGCGCTAGGAGCGCTGATAGTTGCAATTTGGATTCGTGCCACACATAAAATTAATTACGTAGTTCTTAACCTGATTCTTGCTTTAGCAGCGCTATCTGCCCCTATTTTCCAGAGCCATTCAGCATCTGGCGGCTCTCACTTAGTAGCTATTGGCACCTTAATGGTGCATGTTTTAGCGCTAACGATGTGGGTCGGTGGGCTACTTGCAATTGTTGCAAACCGAAAGATAGATAAGTCAGTAGCACTAAGCCGTTTTAGCCATCTTGCGCTCTGGGCTGCAATTTCGGTCATTATTAGCGGAACCGTTAACGCATGGATTCGTATGAATTTTGCTGGTGCTTGGAGCGGGACTTATGCGCAATTATTAATCGCAAAGATTCTTCTAACGGCGGTTATTTTAGTGACCGCAGCATTTGTTCGTAAGAGCTTTAAAAATAACGCCAATAAATTAATCGCGATTGAAGTCTCACTTCTGACTTTGACACTATTCATTGGAACACTTCTCAGCCAGAGCAATCCGCCGATTCGTCCAGGCGCCGTGGATCCAATAGAGGCGCTAGTTGGCTTGAGATATCCGGGATCCCCAACACTTAAGACTTGGATCTTTGAATACCAACCTGATGCACTCACGCTAGCTGTGTTAGTTATCGCTGCGCTCCTTTATTTCAAAGGAATCAGAATTTTGCAGCGGAGAGGCGATAAGTGGCCAGTTGGCCGAACGATCTCTTTTGTGCTTGGTCTTTTGATTGTGAACTTTGCAATAAATGGCTCAATTGGCGTTTACTCACATTTCGGGTTTTCGTATCACATGATAGAACACATGATTCTGGGAATGATTGCGCCGATTGCGTTAGTACTTAGCGCGCCTATAACTCTGGCACTTCGCACTTTGCCTTCCGGTAGAGATGACGAAGAAGAAGGTCCTCGCAATATTTTGATTAGCTTTTTGCATTCGAAATATGCGAAGTTCATGACCAATCCAGTCGTTGCCTTGCTTATCTTTGATGGCTCACTATTTATTCTTTATTTCACTGGTTTATTCGGCACTTTAATGGGAAGCCATCTTGGCCACCAATTCATGAATCTGCACTTCCTGCTTGCGGGAGCGCTCTTTTTCCATGTAATTGTGGGCGTAGATCCAAATCCAAATAGGCCGCCAAATGTGGTTCGAATGGTGATTCTTTTCGCCGCGATGAGTATCCATGCCTTCTTCTCAATTGCGCTAATGGCGGCGACAACAGTTTTGGATGGCGGATATTACGCAAGCATCGGAAATCCGATGCATTTGAATTTACTTGAGAATCAATATGTTGGTGGATCAATTGGTTGGGCAATGGGTGAATTCCCGATCCTGATTGCACTTACTGCTGCTTTTATTCAGTGGATGCGAGAAGACCGCAGGGAAACAGAACGCATTGATCGCAAAGCAGCACGTGCGAGTGCAATGGGCGAGAGGGATGACTTAGCTAAATACAATGAATACTTAGCTGAACTAGCGCGTAAAGATAATAAACGCAGTAAATGAGTAATTACTTCTTACTAATCGCAGCGATGATTTCTTGGGGTTTATCAAACCCTTTGGCTGACTGGGCGGTAAGCGGTCTCTCAGCACCTGCTCAAACTTTGTTGGAGATTGGTTCAGGGTTCGCAGTTATTGCAATTTTCTATCTGCTTAGACCAAAGAGATTTCGAGATGGAACTTATTCGGATGTTTCTTGGAAATTCGCAGCTTTCTTAGGTGCAGTACAACCTGGGTTTGCATGGTTAATGGGAAATTATGGATACACCGTTGCAACAGCAAGCACTGGCGTCATTCTCCTAAATATGGAATCGCTCTTTACAGTTTTCTGGGCCGCGCTCTGGCTGAAAGATCGCATTACACATCATGAACTTTTTGCAGTTGTACTTGGAATTATCGGTGCAACTCTAGGTAGTTTCGATAAATCTGGAATTTCAATAACGATCGGGCTTGGTGCACTTTGCTTCCTGGGGTCATCGATTTTCTGCGGTTTAAATGCAGTGGCTGTAAAGCGTTTGGGCACAGGAATTAATCCGATAACTCTTGCTTACAGACAAGCGCTTTTCTCAACTATTTACGCACTTTCATGGTGGTTGCTCTTTGATCGCGGTCATTTTGCCGGCAGAGAGACAGAGATTTATGTTGCCGGCGCACTTTCAGGAGTTTTAGGTGTTGCGCTACCAATCATTGCTTTTAACTACGCAGCTGCAAGAGTTAAGAGCACGCATGTTGCAGTGCTATTTAATATCGTGCCTCTTGTCGGAGTGATAGGCGCAATCATCTTGGGTCGCGGTGCACCGACTTGGATTCAATTAGTAGGCGGATTTTTTGTTCTTGCAAGTATGTATATTTTGAACCATCGCCCTGAAGCAAATGAATCAAATGAATCAGAGGCGCTTAAAGCCTGATTCAGTAGCTATTGCTTCAACTTTTTGATCGAACCATTCGTGCGGAAGTTTCTTTACGAATTCACGGTCATGAATAATGCCGAGTCTAAATGCCGGTGTTCCAACTAGAAATTGATCGTAATAGCCGCCACCTTGGCCTAAGCGGAAACCTTCTTTATCAATTGCAGTTGCAGGTGTGAGACAAACTTGAATCTCCCCAAGAAATATATTTCCCGCCGGCTCATGGAATTTCCCTTTTTGAACCAGCGCGCCTTCATATTGTGCGAACTCCATCTTCTTATTGACGATGCGAGGCAATAAAACAACTTTGCCTGCGGCAACCAGTGCATCATTTAATGAAATCAAAGATGGCTCACCGGCCATTGGGTAGTAGCTAGTAATGACTTTAGCTTCTTGCACCTCTGGCACTTCTAATAAATATAAATAGTCATCGTGGCCAGGATGAATCCTGCGAAGTGCGCGAAATTCTTCACGAAGCTTGCTCTTGTCGTTCATTTCTTTCCGCGCCTTTTGAATAGATTACTTATAGGATAGTTATATGTTAGAACGAATGCGCGTAGATGAGTTCCTAACCGCGCTACTTTCTATTGTGCAACCGCTCGCTCCGCTTGATCTGCCACTTCTGGACGCTCATGGTGCAACGCTTGCCGAAGATATCTTTGCCGGCGAACGTCTAGTTCTTAAGAGTGGATCACCAATTCGTTCAACAACTATTGGCCTTGCCGCATCTATTGGCCGTGGACATCTGCCAACCAGGCCGCATCCACGCGTGGTAATCATCTCTGCGGGGCCAGATTTAATCGAACCCGGCAATGCGCTAACCGGCAGCCAAGAGTACGAAACCAATTCTTGGCAGCTCACAACAATTGTTCGCGAAATCGGCGGAGTTGCATTCCGAGTTCATTCAATCCCGGATAACGAAGAAGAGTTGAAAGATGTCGTTGAAGACCAACTTGTTCGCGCAGATTTAATTGTCATAAGCGGCGAACGCAAAGATGATTCATTTGATCTAATCACCAGAGCTCTAAACCAACTGGGCGAAGTGAAAGTTGTAGATCTTGATCTTCAAAATTCTGGACACTTTAACTTCGGCACCATCGGGCCTGACAAGACCCCAGTTGTGACGCTTCCAGGCGACCCAATCAACGCTTACGTAGCCATGCAGTTATTTGTAAGACCAATGATCCGCACAATGATTGGTGCCAAAGAGGTTTACTGCCCATCAGTAAAGGCAAAACTTGAGCGCGATTTCAAAGGCACCAACTCAGGCCGCAATTATCTAATGGCGCTACTAAGCGATGACAATGCGTCGGTTTCAATTTTCAACGAACAAGATGACTTTGTAAGCCTAGCTGCAGCCAACTCATTAGTTTCTGTAAACGAGGGCGATTCCCTTAAAGCGGGGGATTCAGTAACTGTAGTTATCTTGCCTCGCATCAAATGATCGAATTAACTAATGGCGAGATCACTCTTCGGCCATTAACCAGCGCAGATACAAAGCAGTGGCGTCGAGTTCGCGCCATCAATCGAGATTGGCTTGAAGAGTGGGAAGCAACAGTCCCTAAAACCTTAAAGAGCGATGGCTTCAAAGCGGCGCTCTCATTTAGGAAAATGGTCCGTGCGCATGCGAAAGAGAGCCGTGCCGGACGCTCATATTCATTCGGAATCTTCAAAGGTCCAAATCTGATTGGCCAAATTAACTTGGGCGGAGTCATCTATGGCGCCCTTCGCGGTGGTCATATTGGGTATTGGATGGATCAGAGCTATGCGAACCGCGGCTATATGACCGAAGCGGTAAATATGGTCACTGATTTTGCTTTTAATGAGCTGGAATTACACCGAATTGAAATCAATATTCGCCCTGAAAATTCACCATCAATTCGCGTAGCTGAAAAATGCGGCTATTTATATGAAGGTTTGCGTCCTAGATATTTACATATCTCCGGTTCATGGCGAGACCATCACTGTTTTGTCCGCGAAAATATTGCAATTAAATAGGGTGTAAATACCCGAAAACGGACATCAGAAATACTAATCTTTGGCCATCATGGCGTCAGCGATTATTTATTTAGCGATCATCGGAATGTGGGTCGCCTACTTTCTGCCTCGCTGGATTCATACGCATGATGAGTTCTCTGGAAAATCTGTTGAGCGTTACAAGAGCGCACTTCGCGTTGTAGCTGGCGACAAAGAGAGCGCATACTCATTGGCGATACATACAGATTTAGATGCGCCATATAAAAAGTCGCAGACACTTATGCGACGCAGAATTATTTTCTTATTAATTTTCTCAACGCTAGTTGTGGCAAGCATCGGTGCAATCATGGGCGCTCTTAGTTGGTTAGCAATTGCAATTCCAGTTTCTGGTTTTGTGGTTTACCTGGCGCATACTCGTCAGACAATTAATAAAGAACGCATTCACCGACGCCGCATCGAAGGTTTGCAACGCAGCACAAATGGCGTCTCGCACGTTAACCTCTCAGAAGTTTTTGCGCCAAAGCATGATCCAGAACTTTGGACTCCGCTTGCAGAACGTGAAATTACCGGCATCGTGCTTCTGCCACAGGGCAGCGCAGCAACTCGAAACACCTGGACACCGAATTCAATTCCTGCTCCTACTTACGTAAATGCGCCTAAGGCGGTAACCGCTCGTCGCGTAATTGATTTGACTACACCTGGCCAGTGGAGCGAAGACCAGGAACGTTTGGCTCGCGAGGCGCTCGCAGCAGCTGCACCTAGCGCAGATGAAGTATTTGATCAGCAGTTAGCAGAAGAAGCTGCAACCAAGCGCGATCGCGCAGTTAATAGCTAAATCCAAGAGCCCCACCACATACGCGCATACCAAGCGTCATAAGTGGTTATTTGTCCGGTAAATACTGGCAAGAAATAAATAAAGTTAATTGCAATCGCAATTACTGCTAAAGCAATTAAATATTTAAGTCTTTCATCATATTCGTAAGCTAATTTTGCAAGTAAGACAATGGCCAAAATCAAGAATGGTTCAATAACAATTGCATAGAAGGTAAATACCGTTCTTTTCTGGAAGAAGAACCAAGGGAGATAACCAGCAGCAATTCCCAGGAATGGAATCAAAGAAGCCATTTCGAATTCACGCATTGCGAAGTTATGTAAATTGATTCCTATTAACACAACAAGTGCCAGAGCACCTAACCACCAGAGTATTGGAGTTCCAAGTGCGAGAACTTCTTGTGAACAACTTTTGCTCCCACAACCTTTAGGAGATTGATAAAAGAAAGATGTTGGTCTTCCCATAACAATCCAACTCCATGGGTTTGCTTGGTAAGAATGTTTTTCAGTTAGCCCAGTATGAAAACCCAACATCTCTTTGTGATAATAAATTAGGGAAGCAATTGGGTTTGAACGTGAATCGCGATCCCAACCAAGTGAAGATGCAAACCAGCCGAACCAGGTAAGCAAATAGATTCCAACTGAAGTTAGCCCAACTTTAATTACTCTTATCAAGTTTCTATTAATGACTAATTCAAGTACTAAGAAAGCGATGATGAAGTAGAGCGCGCTCCATTTACAACCCATCGCTAGCCCTAGATAGATTGCAAAGTTTAAATATTTACCTTTTAGCCATGCATTAACTGCAAGCAGCACAAAAAGAGTTAAGAAAATGTCCAGAAGCGCAGTTCTAGACATGACTAAGTTGAGGCCATCTAGAACCATGAGCAGCGCCGCAAGGTTTGCCCACTTATTTTCGTGGAAAATTCGTTGCGCAATTCGAGCTGTTAAATAGATAGTTAAAGTTCCAGCAACAGCCACCGCAATGCGCCAGCCAAATTCATGATCTCCAAATAGCTTGATTCCGGCTGCAATAAGCCACTTTCCAACAGGTGGGTGGACCACAAATTCGGGTGCACTTTTTGTCACTTCGACACCGTATTTCAAATAATCCCGCGCACCATCCACATAATAGATTTCATCGAAAACCAATCCTTTAGGGGTGCCAAGATGAAAGATGCGAATTAGAAAGGCGATGAAGGTCAGCGCCATCGTTGGGAACATAAGTAAAGAGTAGATGAGATGATTGCGCACATGAAGTTAGTGCTTGCAGGTGTTCCGCTTGGGAATCCAGGCGACGCTTCAGCACGCTTAATTTCGGCCATAAAGAGCGCTTCAATTATTGCCGCCGAGGATTCACGTCGCTTCCAGAGGCTCTGCCAAGACTTGAATGTAGCTACAGAGGCAAAGGTGCTCTCATTCTTCGAAGGCAATGAAGATGAACGAACCGAACAACTATTAAAGGAACTTCAAAACGGCGCTGAAGTACTAGTGGTCACCGATGCCGGCATGCCAACAGTGAGCGATCCTGGATTTAAATTGGTTCGTGCAGCGGTAGAGGCAAAGATTAATATTGAAGTTCTACCCGGTCCTAGCGCAGTAACCACAGCTCTTGCTCTTTCAGGACTTCCGACAGATCGTTTCTGCTTTGAAGGTTTTGTACCAAGAACCCAAGGCGCTAGAGAGAAATTCTTCGAGAACTTGAAATTTGAAGCAAGAACAATAGTTTTCTTCGAAGCACCACATCGTCTACTCGAAACATTAGAGAGTGCAATTACAATCTTAGGAAGCGATCGAAAAGCTGCGCTATGTCGCGAGATGACAAAGACTTATGAAGAGACGGTACGTGGCACATTAAATGAGATTCAGAGCTGGGCGAATTCAAAAGAGATTCTCGGCGAGATCACCATGGTTATCGACGGAGCGAGTGAAGGCGCTAAAGAAATTAGCCAGCAAGCAATTATCGAAGCGGTTCGAAAATTAGAAGAGGTCGGCATGGAGCGGAAAGAAGCGATTGCCGCCGTTTCTAAAGAGCTAGATCTGCCTAAACGCGAAGTATTTGATGCGATGGTTGCAGCTAAAAATCTCCAATAGAATAGCGACATGACCCAGAAGGCTTATTACGTAACAACTCCTATTTATTACGTAAATGATGCGCCACATATTGGCCACGCATATACAACCGTGGCTGGCGACGTTCTAACTCGTTGGCACCGCCAAAAGGGTGAAGCGACTTGGTATCTCACCGGAACTGATGAGCATGGCCAGAAAGTTATGCGCACCGCAGATGCCAACGGCGTAGCACCACAAGCATGGGTAGATAAGTTAGTTGATGAAGCTTGGCTGCCAAACTGGAAAGCCCTCAATATCGCTAACGACGATTTCATTCGCACCACTTCGGAGCGCCATACAAAACGCGTACAAACTTTCTTGCAGAAATTAAAAGATGCTGGATATATCTACGCCGGTAAATTCGAAGGTCCATATTGCGTTGGTTGCGAAGAGTTCAAACTGCCTGGTGATTTATTAGATGACAAGGGAACTAAGCTCTGCCCAATTCATAGTAAGCCAGTTGAAATTGTTGATGAAGATAATTGGTTCTTCAAACTCTCTGATTTCCGCGAAGCTCTTCTAAAACATTACAAAGAGAATCCAGAAGCATGTCAGCCAGAGAGTGCACGTAATGAAGTTATTTCATTCCTTGAGGGCGAAGTTCGCGATCTTTCGATATCTCGTTCAACTTTCAATTGGGGCATTCCAGTTCCTTGGGATACCAAGCAAGTTGTTTATGTTTGGTTCGATGCGCTCTTGAACTATGCGACTGCAGTCGGACTTGGCGATGACGATGCAACCGATGGTGGCAAGAAGTTTGCGGCGACTTGGCCAGCAGATGTGCATTTAGTCGGAAAAGATATTCTTCGATTCCACGCAGTGATCTGGCCAGCAATGCTTATGGCAGCTGGGTTACCAGTTCCAGGTAAGGTCTTTGCGCACGGTTGGCTATTAGTTGGCGGCGAAAAGATGTCCAAGAGCAAGCTAACCGGTATTGCTCCGAGCGATATTACGAGCCATTTTGGCGTTGATGCATTCCGTTATTACTTCATGCGCGCAATTCCATTTGGTAGCGATGGTTCTTTCTCATGGGAAGACATGGGTGCTCGATACACCAGCGAATTAGCCAATGATTTCGGCAATCTAGCTTCACGTTTAACTGCGATGATTGAAAAGTATTGTGAGGGAGTTATTCCAGCACCTGCAGCTGGTGGCGAATTAGCTACGCTGCTTTCAACAACCGTTGAAACAGCAGATAAAGCTATGTGTGCTTTAGATTTCCAAGGCGGCATCTTGGCAATTATGGATTTCTGCAAGCGAATCAATCTTTATGTAACCGAGACCGAACCTTGGGTCCTTGCAAAAGACGAAGCAAATCGTGCGAAGTTAGATGAAGTTCTTTACAACACCGCAGAAGGTGTGCGTGCGCTAGCAGTATTACTGCATCCGGTAATGCCTGAAACTTGTGAAAAACTTTGGGAGAGCTTGGGCGCAAATACTTTGGGCGCACTTGCTGACCAGAGAATTGCTGATGTTGCTAAGTGGGGAACACTTCCTGCGGGTAGCAAAGTAACAAAAGGCGCCGTGCTATTTCCGCGATTGGAAGATTAATTGGCTGATCGCCATAACCGCGATATTGATCGCCCACTTGCGCCAACCCCAGAACCTCTAACTGTTCGTGCAATTGATGCGCATGCACATTTAGAGATTGTTACTAATACCGAACCTGATTCTCCAGAAGTTGCGCAAGTTATTGCAGAAGCGGCAGCGGCTGGCATTGATCGTTTAGTACAAGTTGGTTATTCAGCAGATCAATCAAAGTGGTGCGTGCGATTAGCAGAGCTCTATCCAGGAAAAGTTCTTGCTGCGGTTGCGCTGCATCCAAATGAGGCGCCGGTAGTAGCTGATTTAGAGGCGAATTTAGCCATTATTGAAGAGCTGGCGAAGCACCCACGAGTCCGCGCTATTGGCGAAACCGGTTTGGACTATTTCCGCACCCCACCTGAATTGCAAGAAATTCAGCGCGAATCATTTAGACGCCACATTGCGATTGCTAAAGAAAATAACTTGGCGCTAGTCATCCACGATCGTGATGCACATGAAGATGTTCTGAAAGTGCTCGAAGACGTTGGCGCACCAGAAAAGACGATTTTCCACTGCTATTCAGGCGATCTAGAGATGGCCAAATATTGCGTAGAACGCGGATATGTTCTCTCGTTTGCAGGAACAGTAACTTTCAAGAATGCACCAGCGCTTCGCGAAGCGGTTAAATATGTTCCAGACGAGTTATTACTAGTTGAAACAGATTCACCATTCTTGGCTCCTTCTCCACATCGCGGCGCATTAAATACACCAGCACAGATTGCAAATATCGTTCGATTTATTGCCGAAGAGCGTGGCGTTGATCCAGAACATATCGCCACCGTAACTGCAGCAAACGCTGTCAGACTATTTGGATCTTTCGAATAATGTCATTGCTTGGCGCAACTGAGATTCGCGAATTAGCGGCGAAGCTAGATTTAAATCCATCAAAAGGTTTGGGTCAAAATTTCGTAATTGATGGCAATGTTTGCCAGAGAATTGTGCGACAGGTTTCTATCGCACCATCCGATGTAGCTCTAGAGATTGGCCCAGGATTAGGTTCGTTAACTTTGGCGATTCTTGAAACCGGTGCTCCGCTAATTGCCGTCGAGATTGATGCGCGATTGGCTAAACAACTTCCAGAAACAGTGGCGCTTCATAACCCTGAAGCTGACTTAACTGTCGTTAATCAAGATGCGTTAAACGTCACGGAGCTTCCAAAACCTCCAACAGTCTTAGTAGCCAACCTGCCTTACAACGTTTCAGTGCCTGTTTTGCTTAATTTATTGGAGCGTTTTCCGACTTTGCGGGAAGGCGTAGTGATGGTGCAGGCCGAAGTGGCAGATAGATTGGCTGCTAAACCAGGCAATAAGGATTATGGCGTCCCGAGCTTAAAAGGCGCCTGGTGGGCCGATCTGGAATTAGCGGGAAATATTGCGCGAAGCATTTTCTGGCCGGTGCCTAATGTTGATTCAAAATTAGTTTTCTTTAAGCGCCATGAACCACTTGGTGACGAGGAATTTAGATTGAAGGTCTTTGCACTTATCGATGCGGCATTCTCACAGCGCCGAAAAATGATTAGATCGGCAATGTCTTCGGTGCTTGGGGTTAATGCCGAATCAATTATTACGGCCGCCGGAATCGATCCAACTCTACGTGGTGAGGCTTTAGACATATCTGCTTACATCGCAATTGCAGAACAAATTAAGTAAAAACTACTAGAGTTTTGCTATGCGCAAGACAGTAGAGATTCAGGTGCCTGCAAAGGTCAACTTGCAATTATCTGTCGGCCCTAAAAAAGCAGATGGTTATCATGAAGTCGTTACGGTCTTTCAAGCGATTTCATTGATGGATACTTTGAAAATTTCTCATGCAGATAAATTTGGAATTTCTATTAAGGGCGATTACACAAATGGCGTTCCACTAGACCAAAGCAATCTTGTTTATAAAGCGGTCGAATTAATGTCAGAGAAATTTGATACCGACAAGGCGATTGATATTGAAATAAATAAGAGCATTCCAGTAGCGGGCGGCATGGCTGGCGGAAGCGCCGATGCGGCAGCAACTCTGCTTGGAATTGATGCGCTTTACGGCCTGGGGCTCTCAAAAGACGAGCTTGGCGAAGTGGCACGCAAACTAGGTAGCGATGTGCCATTTATGTTGCATGGCGGTACTGCAGTAGGGCGTGGCCACGGTGATGAAATCACGCCAGCGCTATCTCGCGGCACGTATCACTGGGTAATTGCAGTATCTAGTAGCGGTCTTTCTACGCCTGCGGTCTACGGTGAGTGCGATCGTTTACGTACCGGTTTAGACATTAAAGACCCATCATTAAACGATGAATTGTTACAAGCGCTTCTTTCGGGAGATTCAACTCGCGTTGGAAAATCTTTAAATAATGATTTACAGGCCGCAGCTATTTCTCTTCGTCCAGCATTGAGATTAATTCTGGATACCGGTCAGGAATATGGCGCGCTCGGCGGAATCGTTTCTGGCTCTGGTCCATCTGTTGCATTCTTAGTGGCAGATGAAGATCACTCGTTAGATTTGGCCGTCGCACTTACTTCAAGTGGAGTTGTCGGAAGCGTCGCACGTGCACAAGGTCCAGTCACTGGCGCCAAAGTTATTGGTTACAACTAATATTTATTTAAGAAATTATTCAAAGTGAATTGCAAGTTCGCGCAGGAGTGCAGCTAATTCGCCTTGCTCGCCTTTATTAAGAACTTTCAATAGTTCACGTTCGCGACTTAACAAATCTTCCATCGCGCTATCTACAGCTTTAGCGCCAGCTTTCGTCAGTGTTACCAAACTTCCGCGACCATCAGATGGATCTTGTGAACGGGTAATCAAACCAAGTTCTTCTAAACGATCTAATCGATTTGTCATGGTGCCACTTGTAACCATGGTCTCTTGAATTAATTGACCAGGGGATAGCTGATAGGGATCACCGACACGACGCAACGTTGCAAGAACATCGAAGCCCCAAGTATCTAGTTCGGCGAAAGCATTTCGTCGAGCAATATCTAAATGTTTTGAAATTCGAGTAATGCGAGAGAGAACCGCAAGCGGAGAGAAATCCAAGTCAGGGCGTTCGCTCTGCCATGCCGCAATAAGGCGGTCCACTTCATCGTGTGCAGGTTTATCTGTCATATCTTTCATGGGCGCTCGTAGCGTAATCGAGAGAATTACCGATTTTGGCGAAATCCGCCTTTTACGGGAGAATACGGGTTCCGCCATTGTGTAGTGGCTAGCACATGGGCCTTTGAAGCCCAGGGTCCTGGATCGATACCAGGTGGCGGAGCCACCTGTAGAATCATCAAGTGATAAAGCAAGCGATTGTTTTGGCTGCCGGCGAGGGAACTCGCATGAAATCACAAACTCCAAAAGTTCTTCACTCAATCTCTGGCCGCTCTTTATTGGGCCACGTTCTACATGCACTTGAAAGCGTTGAGCCAAACACCGTTCGCGTAGTTGTTGGTTCAGGACGAGAGAAAGTTGAAGCGCATTTGGCGGAAATCGCGCCTGATGCAATCGCAGTCTTCCAAGCCGAACGCAATGGCACTGGCCATGCAGTTCAGGTTGCTCTAAATGGCGTCAACGAGAGTGGCAATGTTCTGATTCTTGCCGGCGATACCCCAATGCTCTCAGGTCAAACTCTAAAAGAATTTGTGGAAGCGCATAACGCAGGCGGATATACCGCATCGGTATTAACAGCAGAGCAGCCAGATCCAACTGGTTATGGCCGCATTATTCGTGACGACCAGAATCTACTTCTAAAAATTGTTGAAGAAAAAGATGCAACCGAAGATGAAAAAGTAATCTTTGAAATTAATTCTGGTGTTTATATTTTTGATTTCGCTGCGCTTACTGGCGCTATTGCAAAGTTAAAGAGCAATAATGCTCAAGGCGAACTTTATCTAACTGATGCAATAGAAATTATTCGCAACGAAGGCGGAAAAGTTGCGCCGATTCTCTGTGAAGATTTCACAGAAACACTTGGCGTTAATGACCGGGTTCAATTAGCTGAAGCAGCGGCAATCTTGCGCGATCGCGTAAATGAGCGCCACATGCGAAATGGCGTAACGATTCTTGACCCAGCAACAACCTGGATTGATGACACAGTAACTATTGCACCAGATGTAACTATTTTGCCGGGCTGCGCAATCTTTGGTTCAACCGCGATTGCTTCACATGCCGTAATTGGCCCACGTACAACGCTGCAGGATTGCGCTGTAAATTGCTGCGCCACCGTCAAAGAGTCCAATTGCACTGGTTCAGAGATTGGCGAAAATGCGACAGTTGGCCCATTCTCATTCCTACGCGCTGGCACCGTTCTAGCTAATGAAACAAAAGCTGGCGCGTTCGTAGAGATGAAGAATTCTCAAGTAGGAAGTGGCTCAAAAGTCCCACATCTTTCATATGTTGGAGATGCGACCATCGGCGAAGGCACCAATATCGGCGCTGCAACTATTTTCGTGAATTACGACGGAGTTGAAAAGCACCGCACCGAAATCGGCGATCACGTCCGAATCGGCAGCGACACCATGCTGGTGGCGCCAGTAACGGTGGGCGATGGGGCTTACACCGCGGCAGGATCAGTAATTACTGAAGATGTCCCGGCCGGCGCGATTGGAGTTGGTCGTGCAAAGCAGAGAAATGTCTTAGGGTGGGTCATGCGTAAGCGTGTTGGTACCAAGTCAGCAAATGCAGCGGAACAATCCGCCAAGAAAAAGGGAGAGTAAAAGATGAGCGAGCTTCGTTTATCGTCCGAAAAGCGATTACGAATCTTTACTGGAAGAGCGTTTCCAGAGCTCGCCGAATCCGTTGCCTCCGAATTAGGTATCACCGTAACTCCAACATCTGCATATGACTTTGCAAATGGTGAAATCTTTGTTCGTTTCGAAGAATCAGTTCGCGGTAGTGATGCATATGTAATTCAATCTCACGCAGCGCCGGTTAATAAGCAGATCATGGAACAACTAATCATGATCGATGCACTCAAGCGCGCATCAGCAAAGCGCATCACTGTTGTTGCACCGTTCTACGGATATGCACGTCAAGATAAGAAGCACCGTGGTCGCGAACCTATCTCTGCTCGTTTGATGGCAGATCTATTTAAGACTGCTGGCGCAGATCGACTAATGGTTGTCGACCTACACACTTCACAGATTCAAGGTTTCTTTGATGGTCCTGTAGATCATCTATTCGCTCTTCCGTTGCTTGCAAACTATGTTGGCAGCAAGGTTGATCGTTCACAATTAACAATCGTCTCTCCTGACTCAGGTCGCGTTCGCGTTGCTGAACGTTGGTCAGATCTACTTGGCGGTTGCCCAGTTGCATTTATTCACAAGACTCGTGATCCATTGGTTCCAAACGAATCAACAACAGGTCGCGTGGTTGGCGATGTTCAAGGCAAGACCTGCGTTGTTATCGACGACATGATTGATACAGCTGGAACCATCACTAAGGCAGTAGATGCTTTGTTTAACGAAGGCGCTAAAGATGTAATCATCGCTGCGACCCACGCAGTATTTAGCGGCCCAGCTATCGATCGCCTAAAGAATTCACGTGCATCAGAAGTTGTCGTCTGCGATACCTTGCCAATTCCGGTTGAGAATCGCTTCGATGGCCTAACCGTGCTCTCCATCGCGCCGCTTATTGCGCGTGCGATTCGCGAAGTCTTCGAAGACGGATCTGTAACAAGCCTCTTCGACGGACATTCTTGAAATACAAATTTCGTTCTATATTCACGATTTAACTGAGCTCTATCCTTGAAATGCTGAACTCGGAAAAGGCCGCAACAAAGATGCGAGCTTTTCCTCCGTTCACATTTCATCGGATAAAGCCGAGCTCAGTTTGCGCGTGAATTGAACTCAATTTGTCCCTCTCGACGTACTTCGCTAGGCTTCGGCTTATTCCGGCGAGGGGATTTATCCCGTTATCGACGAAAGTAAAATTTCGTTAATTACCCTGCGCCGCAACACGAAGGCGAAAGAGGTAAGAAAATGGCAGAAGTAACAATCAACGGCGTAGCTCGTACCGAATTTGGTAAGGGTGCTTCACGTCGTGCGCGTCGCGATGGCCTAGTTCCAGCAGTTATCTACGGCCACGGCGAGAAGCCAAAGCACGTATCACT
>JBFYJK010000120.1:0-3056 GCA_041311445.1 Candidatus Nanopelagicales bacterium | reverse complement strand
GATGCCGAACTAGATATGGAAGATATCTATGCTCGTGCACGCCAAACTTCTTATTTGGTTCCTGGTTTAACTCTTGTAGTAAACGATAAGCGCACCAAGAGCGGCAAGTCGGAAACATTTTTCCATAAGGGCGGAATCTCTGAATACTGTAACTTCTTACAGCCAGATGATCCGGTCGGCGATGTAATTCGTATTGATGGCAAGGGCGAATACGAAGAGACTGTGCCAGTTCTTGATGAACAAGGACATATGGTTTCAACTGATGTACAGCGTGAAATGGGCGTTGATATCGCGCTTAAGTGGGGCAACGGCTACGAAACCACAATGCGTTCTTTCGTAAACATTATCGCGACCCCAAAGGGCGGAACCCACGTACAGGGCTTTGAGCGTTCTATTACCAAGGTAATCAACGAAGCAGCGCGTAGTGCAGGTATCTTGAAGAAGAACGAAGCAGATGTAATCAAGGATGACGTTCTAGAAGGTCTAACTGCAGTTATTACAGTACGTATGACCGAACCTCAGTTCGAAGGTCAGACCAAGGAAGTCTTGGGTACAAACGCTGCAATCAAGATCGTGGGCAATGTTGTATCAGAGAGCCTTAAGGCGTTCTTCAATACAACTAAGCGCATCGATAAAGCTAACGGCAAGTTAGTCCTGGAAAAGATTGTTGGCGCATCACGTACTCGTATCGCAACTCGTAGCCATAAGGAACTTCAGCGCCGTAAGAACGCACTTGAATCTTCATCGCTACCTACAAAGCTTGCAGATTGCCGCTCTGAAGACGTTAATCGCACAGAGCTATTCATCGTAGAAGGTGACTCTGCACTTGGTACTACCAAGGCAGCGCGTAACTCTGAATACCAGGCAATCTTGCCGCTTCGTGGAAAGATTCTTAACGTTCAGAAGGCGTCGCTTGCGCAGATGCTTGAAGATAAGGAATGCGCATCGATCATTCAGGTTATCGGTGCAGGTTCTGGCAAATCATTTGAATTAGATCAGGCTCGCTATGGTCGAATCATCATGATGTCCGATGCGGATGTCGACGGTTCACATATTCGTTGCTTGCTTCTGACATTGCTTTATCGCTACATGAAGCCGTTGATTGATTCTGGTCGCGTCTTTGCAGCGATGCCACCACTACACCGCATTGAAGTTGTTGGCGGCGGCGGTAAGAAGGGCGAAGTTCTTTATACCTACTCAGATGATGAGATGAAGAAGGTAACTGCAGATTTAACTAAGCAAGGTAAGCGCTGGAAGGAACCTATTCAGCGTTACAAGGGTCTTGGTGAAATGGATGCAGATCAGCTCCGCGAAACCACCATGGATCCAGATCACCGCACCCTGCGCCGCGTAACTATTAAGGATGCCGAAGCAGCAGAGAAGATGTTTGAGCTGCTTATGGGTAATGAAGTAGGACCACGTAAAGACTTTATTTCGACCGCGGATATTGACCGCGATCGAATCGATGCTTAACCAGTTATTAATTAACTTAACTAGTTAAGCTTTAAACAATCCTTAAGCGATTTTAGAGCGGCGCGGTGTGCCGAATTTCTTACCAACTTCAGAAACTTCTTCAGAGACCTTTGCCTTAATTGCATCTTCGCTCTTTAGTAGGGCAGTTAGCTCAGCAATAGTCTTCTTTAGTTCCTTCTGTTCGGTATCAAGTTCAAGCTTGCTCATCTTGGTTAAGCGACGAAGTGGCATATCCAAGATGTAGGTTGCCTGTTCGTCTTTTAACTTAAAGTTCTTGATAAGCGCATCTTTAGCAGCAGATGCATCTTCAGAACCGCGGATAATCTTGATTACCTTATCGATATCGATGATCGCCTTTAAAAGACCATCAACTAGAAGTAAGCGAGCCTCTGCTTTCTCCTTACGGAACTCAGAGCGACGGGTAACAACTTCGATACGGTGATCGATAAATACCTGAAGCAGAGTCTTAAGGCCAAGCTGCTGTGGCTTACCGTTAACAAGTGCCACAGCGTTGATAGAGAACTGCTGTTCCATAGGAGTTAGCTTGTATAGCTTCTCAAGGATCTCTTCTGGTTCGTAGCCATTCTTAAGTTCGATAACTACGTTGGTGCCAGTCTTGCCGTCAGATAGGTCAACGATGTCGCTGATGCCTTGAACCTTCTTGTTTTTAACAACTTCAGCGATCTTTTCAACAATCTTCTCTGGGCCAACGTTATAAGGAAGTTCCTTAACGATGATGCCTTGCTTACGTGAAGTTACCTTTGCGATTTCAGCGGTAGCGCGGATCTTAAATGCGCCTTTGCCGTTTTCGTATGCATCAGCGATACCTTCGGTATCAACTATTTGACCACCGGTAGGGAAGTCCGGGCCAGGCACGAACTTCATAAGTTGCTTGGTGGTCGCCTTTGGATTTTCAATTAAATATTTAGTCGCTGCAACAACTTCACCTAAATTATGTGGCGCCATGTTGGTAGCCATACCCACGGCGATACCGGTTGCGCCATTAACCAAAAGGTTTGGGAAAGCTGCTGGTAGAACCAGAGGCTCAGCAAGTTGGCCATCGTAGTTAGGACCGAAATCAACAGTGTTCTCGTCGGCTTCTGCGACCATGGTCATCGCAGCGCTATCAAGGCGCGCTTCGGTGTAACGCATTGCAGCAGGACCTGAATCTAAAGAACCGAAATTTCCGTGGCCATCGATAAGTGGCAGACGCATTGAGAAGTTCTGCGCCATACGAACAAGTGCATCGTAAATTGCAGTATCGCCGTGCGGGTGCAACTTACCCATAACTTCACCGACAACACGTGCGCTCTTAACGTGGCCGCGATCTGGGCGAAGCCCCATCTCTGACATCTGGTGCAAGATGCGGCGGTGAACTGGCTTTAAACCATCGCGTGCATCAGGAAGTGCGCGTGAGTAAATAACTGAGTATGCATATTCCAAGAATGAATCGGACATCTCAGATGAAACATCGATATCAACGATCTTGCCAGGTTCTTCTCCCGGCTTCGGGCCAGTGTTCTTGCCCTTTGTTGCTTTAGTTTTCGCAGCCATAGGGCGAAATTCTGCCAAAGTTATATTTA
>JBFYJK010000098.1:0-4555 GCA_041311445.1 Candidatus Nanopelagicales bacterium | reverse complement strand
TTGGGCCGATCATCTTTGGCAAGATGGTTACGCCAGACCAGCCAGGGATAAGTCCGATAAACACTTCTGGAAGCGCGATGTAAGCAGTTGATGCAACGGTGCGATATTGGCAAGAGAGCGCTAACTCTGTTCCGCCACCAAGTGCTAAACCATTAACGAAGCAAAATGTTGGAATCTTCGAATTGCGAAGCTTCGCATAGGTGCTGTGGCCGGTTTCAATTACATACTTCGCATCATCTGCATTTGTGAGAACAGTGATGCCAGATAGGTCTGCACCTGCCGCCAAGATAAATGGCTTACCAGTAATTGCGATTGCAGCAGGGTTTAGCGCTGTGGCATCATCAATTGCCTTATTAATATTGCGAATTGATTGTGGACCAAGCGTTGTAGGACGTGTGTGGTCCATGCCGTTATCGATTGTGATGATTGCAAGCTTGCCTTTGGCGCCAAATGCGCTCAAATCAACTTCGCGGATTAGGGCAGTGGTTACAACTTCATCTGCATAAATTACTTCGCTCATGCGAGGTTCTCCCAAATCACTGTGCCACCCATGCCAAGTCCGATACACATTGTGGTGATGCCGTACTTGATTGATGGATTCTCTTCGAATGTTCTAGCTAAGTTGAGCATTAAACGGATACCACTTGATGCAAGTGGGTGTCCCACAGCGATCGCGCCTCCTACTGGATTAACGCGCGGATCGTTTTCGTCGATTCCGAAGTGATCTAGAAACGCTAATACTTGAACTGCGAAAGCTTCGTTAATTTCAAATGCGCCGATATCTTCGATCTTCAAGTTTGCTTGCTTAAGCGCTTTGATTGTCGAAGGAACTGGGCCATATCCCATGATCTCTGGTTCGACGCCTGCGAATGCAAAGCTAACTAAACGCATCTTCGGCTTCATGCCAGCTGCGCGTGCTGCTTCTTCATCTGCAAGTAGCGCAGCAGTTGCGCCATCGTTAAGTCCTGAAGAGTTACCTGCAGTTACGCGACCACCTGGACGAAATGGTGTCTTAAGGCCAGCGAGCGCTTCCATGGTGGTGCCTGGACGTGGCGGTTCATCAACTGTTGCAATGGTCCAACCAAGTTCTGGTGTACGCGCTGCAGTTGGAATTAAATCTTTTTGAATACGACCTGCAGCATATGCCGCAGCCGTTTTATCTTGGCTACCGATCGCATAACGATCTGCGCGCTCTTTAGTGATTGCAGGAAACTTATCGTGCAAACGTTCTGCCGTCGCGCCCATTGCAAGCGCATCTTGTTCCACAATTTTTTCCGCTAAGTAACGTGGGTTCGGATCTAGTCCGCCACCGATTGGGTGATTACCCATATGTTCCACGCCGCCTGCAATCGCAAACTTCGCGGCGCCCATATGAATTGCACCAGCGAGTGTGGTTACAGATGTCATTGCACCTGCGCACCAACGATCAACTGAGTAACCAGGAACGGTATTTGGAATGCCTGCGAGTAGAGAAGCGCTTCGGCCGATATTCATGCCTTGATCGCCAGTCTGAGTGGCAGCAGCGATCGCGACATCATCGATATCTGCGGGATTGAGCTGCGGGTTTCGTTCAAGTAAGCCACGGATTGCGCGGACTACAAGATCATCGGCGCGGGTTCCGTTATACATAGAACCGGCTTTACCGAATGGGGTACGGACTGCATCAATTAGAACTACGGACATACCAAAAGGTTACCCGTGAGTAGGTTATTTTGCTAGCAAGTAATTGCTCTGCCAGCGAAGATTATCTCGCGCTCGTCACTCGGGCTTTGGGGCCTCCGCAGGGGCTTCTTCAGGCTCGGCTAGCGGTTCAGTCTGGGTAAGCGCGCTCGCAAGTAGCGGTGCGACCTGTTCGATCTGCCATGGGCGTGCACCAAGTTTGGCTAACTTCTCTTGAACAGCTACGAGGTTCGCTTGTGTTTGATCCCAACAGACGCGGCGAACATATTCTGGTGTTATTAAATTCTCTGCCGGCATATTTAATTCAAGCGCTCGCTTTGCAACGCCATCGCGTGCATGTGTAAGTGGGGCATAGCGCTCCGGAAACTTATCGCGCCACTGTTTAACCGGTGGCATGCCATCGCCATTAAGTCGCATCGCAGGTAGTTCACTAGTTTGCGCTCGCTCAATTGCTTCTACCCAAACTTTTACATTATCCATCCAACGCGGACGAAGCCCAATTGGTCGTAGAGTTTTCTGGAAAGCTTTTGTGGTAATTGGCGCAGTAACTGAAAGCTCGGTGATTGCATTATCAGAGAGCAATTTTCCAGGCGCAATATCTTGCTTTGATGCAATCTCATCACGCGCAATCCAAAGTTCACGCACCACTGCAAGTTGTTCGCGCTTTCTAACTTTATGCATTCCTGAAGTGCGACGCCATGGATCTTCACGAGGTGGCGCAGGTGGCGCATCCAAAATACTCTGGAATTCTGATAGCGCCCAATCTAACTTGCCATCTGCTTTGAGTAAATCAGCAATGCATTCACGAAGTTCAATTAATAGCTCAACATCAAGTGCGGCGTAATTAATCCAGTCTTTATTTAGCGGCCGCAAAGACCAATCAACTGCAGAGTGCTCTTTTGCAAGAGAGCGCGCAAAGAAATGTTCGACTAACGCACCGAGCCCAACTCGTGGCAAACCTGCAATTCGAGCGCCTAATTCAGTATCAAATAAGCGTTTTGGGTAGATGCCCCATTCGCGAAGGCAAGGTAGGTCTTGCGTAGATGCATGCAAGATAACTTCATCGCTTTGAATTACTTCATTTAGCTCTGCGATAAGTGCGGAACCGGTAAATGGAATCGGATCGATAAGGAAGATTTCAGAATTTCGTTTAATCTGAATTAAATATGCGCGAGCCGAATAGCGATAACCGCTAGCTCGTTCGGCATCAACCGCGATTGCGCCGCTGCCATTCTTAAGCTTTTTGATAGCCTCTTTAAGCGCGCTATCTGTGTCGATTATCTCTGGAACGCCACCTGCTGGGGAGAGAAGCGGTGTTGCTACAACTTCTTCGGTCATCGACGGAAACTTGCAACGCCATCAGGAACTGGCATTAAGTATGAAATCTCAGCAAGTAGATTGCACCAAGCTTCTAAGTGCGCCACCAGCTCTTCACCGTTCTTGATAATTGCAGTCCAAGATGCGCGAATTTCAATTTCGCCACCATCGGATGCTGTTGAAAGTTTTCCAAAAGAATGGCTAATTGACCGAGTTACGGTTCCACTTGGCGCAGCTATTTGGCAGCCATTATCTACAAGCGCTTTTAGCAACCAAGTCCAACCATGTTCTGGAAGCGATGGATCTTCAGCTTCGTTGGTCTCTAAATCTGCACTCAAGAATGTAACGCAACGGAATTCGCCATCCCAAGTATCTTGTCCACCTGGTTCGTGAAGAATTACAAAGCGACCATTCGCCAACTCTGCTTCGGCATCACCAAGCAGGCCGTTTGAAACATCTGCGCTAATTGCATATGCAAATTTTGCGAGTTTCTGTGGAGCGGGAATCTCTTCTAAAGTAATTTCAGCGCGAGGCTTGAAGTTTGAGAGGAGCGCTGCAGTTCTTTTAAATTGCTCCTCATTCATGGCCTAATTTTCTCAAAGGTATGCCAGCTTTTGAGGTAGGTTAGCCCGCATGGCGAGCCTATTAGCGTTGTTATCTGCTGCACTTTGGGGATCTTCGGATTTTGAAGGCGGAAGAATCTCAAAGAAATATCCAGCGATTAGTGTGCTTGGTTCAACGCAATTAATCAGTCTGCTTTTTGGTGGCGCTCTGATATTTATCGTGGGCGAGACCCACTTAACTACAAAGATTTTCCTATCTGGCGCAGCTGCAGGTATCTGCGGTTATCTCGGATTGGTCTGTCTTTACGCGGGATTATCTACCGGAAAGATGGGCGTGGTTTCGCCGATCAGTTCGCTATCAACTTTGCTACCGATGAGCTTTGCGCTAATTGGCGGAGAGCGTTTATCTGCAGGGTCCGCAACAGGTTGCGCGCTAGCCATTGTTGGCGCTTTTCTAACGAGCGGACCGGAATTCTCTCAAGGTGTATCGCTTAAGCCGTTACTTCTTGCAACTGGCGCTGCCTTTGGTTTTGGTACCGCGCTATCATTTATGGCGATCGGTGCGGCCGATGCTCCAATTTTAACCATGGTCTGTATGCGCATTGCAACCGCTGTCGTAACAATCGCAATTGCAATTAAGAAGAAGGGCTTTGGCGGGCTAGGCAAGAAGAACTTGCCATCTCTGATTTTCGTAGGCATTGCAGATTTCGCAGCAAATGCATGTCTTGGATTAGCGGTTCATACCGGACCAGTTGCAATTGCAATGGTGCTCGGGGCGCTATTTCCGGTATTTACAGTATTGCTTGCATTCTTTGTATTGCATGAACGATTACATAAGGCTCAGTACCTGGGTGGATTATTAGCAGTTGCAGGTGTTGCGCTAATTAGCGCTTTTTAGCAGTTACAAAGCGGGTCTCATCCACTTTGCGATCTTCGGTGATTTCAAAACCACGAAGCGCTTCATTCAAATCAATTAAGTGTTCGCCGCCAGTTAC
>JBFYJK010000088.1:0-7645 GCA_041311445.1 Candidatus Nanopelagicales bacterium | reverse complement strand
GTCTTCATGTGTGTCGAGTTAATGCTAAATGCAGCTAACTTGGCATTCGTAACTTTCGCTCGCATCAATGGAAATCTTGAAGGCCAGATCGTGGCTTTCTTTACGATGGTCATCGCAGCTTGCGAAGTTGTAATTGGTCTAGCGATTATCGTGACGATTTATCGCTCCCGTCGATCTGCATCTGTTGATGATGCAAGTTTGTTGAGTCGATAATGATCGGATTATTAATCGGACTGCCATTATTTGGCGCAGCAGCACTACTACTTGGCGGTCGTCGTACCGATAAGTGGGGCCACCTACTAGCAACAGCGTTATCTGGCTCTTCATTCCTATATGGCGTGAAGCTATTCAACGATATGTTGGCGCTTCCAACCGAAGAACGTGCAATGCACCAGAAGCTCTTCTCATGGATCCATGTAGGCGGATTTAACGTTGATGCAGGCTTACTTTTAGACCAGCTTTCAATCTGTTTCGTACTGCTAATAACCGGCGTCGGAACCTTGATTCATATCTATTCAATCTCATACATGTCACACGATCATGATCGTCGTCGCTTCTTCGCTTACTTAAATCTATTTATCTCAGCGATGTTGCTACTTGTTCTCGGAGATTCATACCTAAATCTTTATGTAGGTTGGGAAGGCGTAGGTCTTGCTTCATACCTATTGATTGGTTTCTGGAACCAGAAGCCGGCTTATGCAACAGCTGCAAAGAAAGCATTCGTCATGAACCGTATCGGTGATATGGGTCTTTCATTTGCAATCATGATTGCCTTCGTAACTTTCGGTGCAATTTCATTTGATCAGATCAAAGAAGCAGCGCCTCAGGCATCTACTGCAGCTCTAACTGCAATTGGAATCATGTTGCTAGTTGCAGCA
This sequence comes from Candidatus Nanopelagicales bacterium, assembly GCA_041311445.1. Classification (GTDB taxonomy): domain Bacteria; phylum Actinomycetota; class Actinomycetes; order Nanopelagicales; family Nanopelagicaceae; genus ZLKRG08. The sequence continues at coordinate 6,767 of JBFYJK010000088.1, read as the reverse complement.
ACCGGTAAGTCAGCGCAGTTCCCATTACAAGCTTGGCTTGGCGATGCGATGGCTGGTCCAACTCCAGTTTCAGCCCTGATCCACGCAGCTACCATGGTTACTGCTGGCGTCTACTTAATTACTCGCTCTAACTTCATCTTTGACTTAGCGCCAAATGCACAGACTGCGGTTGCAGTTGTTGGTGCAATTACGCTGCTATTCGGAGCGCTTGTAGGTACCGCTAAAGATGACATCAAGAAAGCACTTGCTGCTTCAACAATGTCACAGATCGGTTACATGATTTTGGGCGCAGGCCTTGGCCCAGCTGGTTATGCATTTGCAATCATGCACCTGCTAACTCATGGCTTCTTTAAGGCAGGCATGTTCCTTGGCGCAGGTTCAGTAATGCACGGAATGAATGATGAAGTAAATATGCGCAAATTCGGTGCACTTCGTAAGTTCATGCCAATTACCGCAATCACATTTGGACTTGGGTACCTAGCAATCATCGGTGTTCCACCATTCGCGGGCTTCTATTCAAAAGATAAGTTGATTGAAGTAGCGCTAAATGCAGGCGGAGCGAAGGGCTATTTGCTTGGCGGAGCAGCGTTATTAGGCGCAGCAATTACCGCTTTCTATATGTCCCGCGTAGTAATCCTGACCTTCTTTAGCAATAAGCGTTGGGATGACAATGCGCATCCACATGAATCGCCAATCTTGATGTGGCTTCCAATGGCGATCTTGGCTATTGGTTCTGTTGCATCTGGTTACCTATTTACTAAGGGCGATGCACTTCAGAATTGGTTAGAGCCAGTTGTTGCTTCACATGGTGAAGGCGAACATGCTGAGCTACTTCCACCAACCACAGTTAGCGTTCTTGCGTTAACACTTGTGGCAATTGGTGTTGCGATCGCGATCATGAAATATCGCGCAGAGAGCAATCCAAATACTCCAGAGAACGTTTCAATCTTTACTCGAATCGCTCGTAAGGATTTGATGCAGGATGCATTTAACGAAGCAGTATTTATGCGCCCTGGCCAAGCACTAACCAATTCACTTGTAGCAATCGATGAGAACATCATTGATGGCGCAGTAAGTGGAGTTGGAAGCGCAGCAGTTGGTTCAGGTCAGCTACTTCGTAAATTACAGACTGGCTTTGTCCGTAGCTATGCCGCACTGATGTTGGTCGGTATCGCTCTTCTACTTCTAGCGATCTGGGTGGTTACTCAATGAGCTTCTTGACCGTAATGGAATTGCTGCCTCTAATCGGAGCAGCGCTAATTGCAACTGTTAAAAAGGATAAGGAAGATGCCATCAAAAAGATGGCCTTCCTAACCACATTAATAGTGGCAGTCGCAGGTATTGCGTTAACACTTCAATTTGATCGCAATGATGCTGGTCTACAATTTGTTGAGAAGCACTCTTGGATTCCAGCTTTCGGTATCAACTACGCAGTTGGTATTGATGGCATCGCACTAGTTCTGATTTTGATGTCAGTAATTTTGGCGCCGATCGTGGTCCTTGCTGGTTGGAATGAAGCAACTGGTGGCCGCTGGTCAGTAAAGACTTTCTACATCTTGATGCTCGTACTTGAGACCATGATGATTGGCGTTTTTGCTGCGACAGATGTCTTCCTCTTCTACGTATTCTTCGAAGCGATGTTGATTCCGGTCTACTTCCTTATTGGTGGTTACGGAACCGGTCAGCGCGCACAAGCAGCAGTTAAGTTCTTGCTCTACAGCTTACTTGGCGGTCTTTTGATGCTCGCATCAATCATCGGTCTATATGTAATTGCGGGAACTCAAGTAGGGCATACCTTCGATATCGGAGCGCTTTCAACTCTTCAGATTTCTTCATCTACTCAGAACTGGTTATTCCTTGGCTTCTTCATTGCATTTGCAATCAAGGCGCCGCTATGGCCCTTCCATACCTGGCTACCTGATGCTGCTGATTCAGCAACCCCAGGAACTTCAGTTCTCCTTCTTGGTGTTCTAGATAAGGTCGGCACTTTCGGAATGATCCGTTACTGCCTGACTCTCTTCCCAGATGCAACTAAGACATTTACACCAGTGATCTTGGTGTTATCTGTAATCTCAATTATTTACGGCGCATTCCTTGCAATTGGTCAGCGCGATGTAAAGCGATTGATTGCATTTACATCTATCTCTCACTTCGGTTTCATCACAATGGGTATCTTCGCAATGACCTCACAAGGTCATAGCGGCGCAACTCTTTACATGTTCAACCACGGCTTCTCAACTGCTGCGCTATTCCTAGTTGCAGGTTGGATGGCTTCACGTCGTGGTTCATCAACCATTGCAGATTTCGGTGGCTTGCAGCGCGTTACTCCGGTAATGGCATGGTCATTCTTCTTAGCGGGAATGTCATCGCTAGCTCTACCAGGTATGTCTAGCTTCGTTAGCGAATTCCTAGTTCTAGTTGGTACATATACCCGCTATCCAGTGGCGGCAATTATTGCCACCTTCGGAATTGTGCTTGCAGCGCTTTACATCTTGATTCCAGTACAGAAGGCGCTTCACGGCCCAACTACAGCTGGTAACGAGAACTTGCCTGACCTTAACTTGCGTGAAAAGCTTGCAATTGCACCGGTAATTGCAGTGATTATTGCGCTTGGATTCTTCCCATCGCCGTTGCTGAACATCATTAATCCAGCAGCACAAGCAACTATTTCAGCGCTTGGATTTAGCGATCCAACACCGACAGTAGGAGACAAATAATGAGCGGCTTTATTGCACCCGTTCTTAATTATTCAATTCTGGCACCGATTCTGATCGTTCTTGCCGGAGCGCTACTAGGTGTTTTAGTTGAGGCATTCGCAGCTCGCGAGAAGCGCGCTGCTATTCAACTTCCAATCACACTTATTACATTGGTTGCTGCACTCGGTGCAGTTATCTCAAATAAGGGCAAAGAAGTTGCAGATGCAGCTGGTGGATCAGTTACATTCGATGGAGCTGGTTTCCTAATTCAGCTTTCAATTCTCTTCATTGCAATTGTTTCAACTCTGCTACTTGCAGATGAGAAGAACTTCACCGCTGTTGCTTCAGCGCTTCCAGGTTCTCGTGAAGAGATCGAAGCATCTGCTGCGGGACTTCGCGTAACCGAGGTTTATCCACTATTCCTATTCTCAATCTCAGGAATGTTGTTATTCCCAATCTCATCAGATTTGATTACCTTGTTCGTAGCTCTTGAAATGCTTTCACTGCCGCTATATCTAATGACTGGACTTTCACGTCGCCGTCGTTTGATGTCGCAAGAAGCAGCACTTAAGTACTTCTTGCTTGGTGCATTTGCATCAGCGTTCTTCCTCTTTGGTGCAGCATTCCTTTATGGATCATCAGCAAGCATCACGCTAGGTGGCATTCGTCAGGCAGTAGTTGGCGGAACTGGTAATAACGTATTCATGCTTATCGGAATTGTTTTCCTATCTGCTGGCTTGCTCTTCAAAGTTGGCGCTGTGCCTTTCCATGCATGGACTCCAGATGTGTACCAAGGCGCTCCAACTCCAATCACCGCATTCATGGCTGCAGCTACCAAGATTGCCGCTTTCGGCGCGATGTTACGTATTTTCTACGTATCAATTGCCAATGCTGAGTGGTCTTGGCGCCCAATCATTATGGTGATTGCAATTGCCACAATGGCGCTAGGTTCATTGGTTGCTATTGCGCAGCGCGATGTAAAGCGAATGTTGGCTTATTCATCAATCGCTCACGCAGGTTTCTTGCTCTCAGGTGTTTATGCACTTAGCTTGAACGGCCTAACTGCAACAATCTTCTACCTTTCAACATACGGTCTAACCACAGTTGGCGCATTCGCAATCGTTACTTTGATCCGCGATGCAAACGGTGAAGTTACAGATCTAAATCGTTGGGCTGGCCTTGCTAAGCGTTCACCGCTTGTTGCAACGTTATTCGCAACCTACCTACTTGGATTTGCAGGTATTCCACTAACAGCTGGATTCATCGGTAAGTTCTCAATCTTCTCAGCTGCATACGAAGCAGGTGGCAAGTGGTTAGTTATCGCTGGCGTGCTTTCATCAGCAGCGGCAGCGTTCTTCTACATCCGCGTAATCGTTCTAATGTTCTTCAAGGATGCAGTAGAAGATGGCACCACTGTTGTGATTCCATCAGCGCTTACACGTAGCGTGGTTCTAGTTAGCGGAATCGCAACAATCGTTTTCGGTGTTGTGCCACAACCGTTGATTAACTTCATCAATACATACGCAAGCTTTATTCGCTGATTGGTTTAATAAAGTGGCAGCGCTCGGTATCCCTAGTCTTTCGCCTGAACTTGAGGCGAAAATTGCTGCGGGCTTAACCGAAATTGAGGGCGTCTTAAATTCACGCATTGAGGGCAAATATCTATTTGCCAATGAAACATCGCGCCATTTAGTTATTGCAGGAGGCAAACGCTTTCGCCCCTTGATCACCATTTTGGGGTCAATGGTCGGAACTGGCATCAATGAGCAGGTTATTAAGGCTGCTGCAGTCTGCGAATTAACTCACCTAGCGACTCTGTATCACGATGATGTTATGGATGAAGCTCCACTTCGACGTGGGGTAGAGAGCGCTAATAGCCGTTGGGGCAATTCAGTTGCGATTCTGACTGGCGATTACCTATTCGCGAAAATGTCTCAAATCTTGGCTGAATTGGGCCCAGAAGCGGTCAAATTGCAGGCCGATACCTTCGAACGATTAGTAATCGGCCAGATCCTTGAAACCCAAGGCCCAGGTAATAGCGATCCGTTAGAGCATTATCTACAAGTTGTTGCAGATAAAACCGGATCATTGATTGCAACTTCACTGCGCTTTGGTGCGATGTTTGCAGGATGCAGCAGAGAAGAGATTGAAACTCTTACTGAGTTTGGCGAGAAGATCGGTATTGCATTCCAACTTGCAGATGACATTATTGATATCGCGAGTGATTCATTGGATTCAGGTAAGACTCCCGGCACAGATCTTCGTGAAGGTATTCCTACTTTAGTAACTTTAAATGCGATGAAATCAAATGATCCTAAAGATGCATCTCTGAAGCTTGCACTCTCTGGCCCAATTAAGTCAGAAGAGAAAGTTCAGTGGGTTATTCAGGAACTACGTAACCATAAAGCGATGGCGGAATCTCGCGCACAGTTGCAGAGCGTTGCGAAGGAAGCGCGCGCTGCACTTGGACCGCTACCTATTAGCGAGACCAGTACTGCGCTATTTTCGTTATGCGATTTAGTTATTGACCGAGTTGGTTGATTTAACTAAATCAACCGCCAGTGCAACTAACGCAAACCAGATAATAATAAATCCGATCCAACGTCCCGTTGGCATTGATTCGTGACGTACCCAAACTCCAATTGAGAATTGCAAAGTTGGCGTGATGTACTGCAATAAACCTAAAGTTGAATATGGAAGTCGAGTTGCAGCACCGTTAAATAACAACAAAGGAATTGCGGTAACTGCGCCAGCTGCGGTAAGTAAGAGCGTAAGTCCTGGCTTCTGACCCCATTGGCCTTCGCTTTGCGAAGCTAAGTAGATCAAGAAACCTGAATAAGGAATAAATGAAATCAGCGTTTCAATCGCTAAACCTTCAAGAGCTCCTAAATTAAGGCGCTTCTTAATTAAGCCATATGAACCCCAAGAGGTAGCCAAAACAAGTGCAATCCATGGCAGGCGACCAAAGTCGATGGTTAGCGCAACTACACCAAGTGCACCGATACCAACAGCTATCCATTGCAATTTACGGAGCTTCTCTTTAAGCAAAATAACGCCAAAAGCAATGATAAATAAGGGGTTTATGTAATATCCAAGAGATGCTTCAACTACATGGCCATGATTAGTTGCCCAGATATAAACCAACCAGTTAATTGAAATTAGCGCAGAAGCAAGAACTAACCTTAAGAAAATTCTCTTGGTAAACATCAGATCAAACATGTGACGCAATTGCTTTTGGAAAGCGAGCACTACGATGCAGAAGATCGAAGTCCAAGTTGCGCGATGCGAAACAATTTCAAGCGCGGTAGCCGGTTTCAGTAGTGGCCAGTAGAGAGGGAAGAGTCCCCAAAGAACGTGAGCTGATACTCCAAAGAGGATGCCAGCTTTATATTTATTCAATTAAACGCTTATCGGTAGTTAACGAACTGAACTGCGAATTCGAGAGATGCGTTCTTGACTAAGTTAATAACTTCTTGGAGATCATCGCGTGACTTACTTGATACGCGTAGTTCATCGCCTTGGATCTGAGTCTTTACAGCCTTAGGGCCTTCATCCTTAATTAACTTCGCAACCTTCTTGGCATTCTCAGTTGAGATACCTTCTTTAAGCGGGCAGTTAATTTTGGTTAGCTTGCCAGATTGCTGTGGTTCAGAAGGATCAAGGTGCTTAAGTGAAACGTTGCGCTTGATCATCTTCTCTTTTAGAACTTCGAGCGCAGCCTTTGCGCGCTCTTCGGTTTCGGATTCAATCTTGATTACTTCGCCAGCGATCTCGAGCTTGGTGCCAGTTCCTTTGAAATCGAAACGGGTATCAAGTTCGCGAGCCGCTTGGTTAACCGCGTTATCTAATTCAGCGCGATCAATCTTTGAAACGATATCGAAACTGCTATCAGCCATGATGCGACGGTAACAACCTTTCAAGTAAAAGAAAAACCCGCCTCACGTATGAGACGGGTTTAACTACGTATGCTTAACGAGGCGTTACTGTGCCTTACCAAGAATGCGGTTTACCTTGGTGCCGCAAACTGGGCAGATGCCCTGTGCCATGCGACGACCAGAGTCAGAAACCTTT
>JBFYJK010000086.1:0-32001 GCA_041311445.1 Candidatus Nanopelagicales bacterium | reverse complement strand
CTGGCTTCTTGATTGTGCCATCCGCATGAAGTTCTTCATCCATAACCATCGGTGGGTACATGCCCTCTGAATACCAATCAAGGTGTCCAGATACTTCAAAAAGTGTTGATTTAGTTAGGTGAGGTGAATAAACGAATTGATATCCCTCTTCAATATGGCGCTTGCGTGAGTAGTCCTCCATCGCCATGCGTACAACGCCACCCTTTGGATGGAATACCGCAAGGCCGGAACCAATCTCATCTGGGAATGAAAATAGATCAAGCTCATTACCCAAGCGACGATGATCGCGCTTCTCTGCTTCCGCCAATAAATCTAAATAGTTCTGTAGCTCTTCAGGTGATGGCCACGCTGTTCCGTAGATACGTTGCAACATCGGATTCTTTTCAGATCCGCGCCAATATGCAGCTGCGGTGCGCATCAACTTAAATGCTGGGATGTGCTTTGTCGAAGGTAGGTGAGGTCCGCGACAAAGATCAGACCAAACAGGTTGTCCATCGCGACCTAAGTTGTCGTAGATGGTTAGCTCAGATCCACCAACTTCAACTGATGATTCATCGCTTCCGTCTTCAGGATTAGATTTAATTCCGATTAGCTCACATTTATATGGTTCGTGAGCAAGTTCTTTTAAGGCATCTGCCTCAGTTGTAACGCGGCGGCGGAAACGTTGCCCATCTTTGATGATCTTGCGCATAGCGCTTTCTAACTTCTCTAAATCATCTGGATTAAATGGGCGCTCCGGATCGAAGTCATAATAGAAACCATCTTTGATTGGTGGGCCGATACCAAGTCGAGTTTGTGAAAAGACTTGTTGCACGGCCTGCGCCATAACGTGTGCAGTTGAGTGGCGCAAGACATTTAAGCCGTCTGGTGAAGAGATGCTGACACCTTCAACGACATCGCCATCTTTTAGATCGGTCCATAGATCTTTCAATTCGCCATTGATTCGGCAGACCACAATCTCTTTCTGCTCTGCAAATAGATGGGTAGGACGTTGATCGGCTGCCACGCTCTTGGCAGCGCCATCGACCTTAATTGAAATTTCGGACATGTAGCGGAGTCTACCTAACGCCCTTTGAATTGGTTCATCAATTTATGTATCTCAGCGCACTTTTCATTATCAATCGCCAATGCCTGCCCGTTTATCGCAGCGATATTCTGCGCATTTCTAAGCGAAGTCAGTAATAATCCAGAGCGCACCGATGGCAACTCTTCAACATCAATTCTTTTCACTTGTGCCAGGCCCGCTTCTAAGACCAGCGCCCTAACTACTCCGTTGAGAATGCCACTTGAAAGTGGCGGGGTGACCCATGCACTATCTATTTTGAGAAGCAGCGTGGCCATAGAAGTTTCCGCTACTTGCCCATCGCTTCGCACAATAATTCCATCATCGAAGTTTGCAGCTTTCGCTCTCTCAAGTAGCTCTAGGTTCTTATAAGGAAACTCTTTATTTTGAACGTTGAATTCAGATTCACGTTCATCAAAGATCATTAACTTTGCCGGTTCAGCGGGGTCTTGATATTGAGTGTAAGAAATTGTGAATTCACCTGCGGTATCGAAATGCCAACGCAATCTACCTACCTTGAACTCTTCGCTCGCAATAACCTCATAGCTAGCTTGAGAAACAAAATCTTCAGTTGGGATAGAAATGCGTAATTTATCTGCCGTTTCTTTTGCACGACAGTGATGCCTATGTAACCCGAAAACCTGGCCATCTTCGACTCGAATGGTTTCGAAGATGCCGCTACCTGTAGCCCAAGTATTTCCTAGATTTTTCACTGCAAATCTCCGTTTGCAATAGCGATCAATCTAGATGCCTTCAATTCGGTCTCTTCCCACTCTTCTATTGGAGAACTATTCCAAGTTATGCCGGCACCGGTTCCGAATTTGATTACAGAACCATCGCTCCAGAAAGTGCGAATTGCCACCGCTAATTCAGCGCAATCTCCATTTATCCAACCGAAAGCACCGCAGTATGGGCCGCGATCAACTTGCTCGTACTTCTTGATCAACTTTATTGCGGAAGATTTCGGCGCTCCACTTACAGAACCTGGTGGCAGGGTCGCTTCGAAAATTTCACTCCACTTAACGCCATCTCGCAAAGTGCCTTCAACGTCACTAATCAGATGTGCCAACCCAGGCAATTCGTGAATTGCAAGCAATTTTGAAACGTGAACTGAATCTTCTGCGCAAACTTTGCTTAAGTCATTGCGCATTAGATCAACGATCATAATGTTTTCAGATTCATCCTTCTCCGGAAAACGACCTGTAAGTCCAGGTTTGCGCGTTCCTTTAATAGGAGAAGAGATTAAAGTTTCCCCATTGCGAACCAAGAAAGTTTCAGGTGACGCTGATGCGATCTCAAGGCCGGGGATATTCAAGTAGCCAGCAAATCGCGCAGGATTATTCTTGAGGAAACCTGCAAGAAGTCCCGAGATTTCTTCATCGCTTTCATTTGTTAGGACTCGACAAGCATTAACTTGATAGACATTTCCGTCAGCAATCTCTTGCCGGAAGTTTTCAACTAACTGGCAATACTCTTCTTTGGAATGCGAAGAGTTCCACTTATTACTTTGTAGCGGTCGGTATTTCTCGCTCCATGCGCGCTCCTCCACCTTTGCAAACTTCGCTCCAGTGAATTGCCCGTCGAATGTTGTCGTGACCGCCCAAAAACCATCGTCGATATCTTTGGGGTCGTTAGTAACCGCGATTAAACCGGTCGCCAAACGGCCACCCATCCAGAATTGCGGTTCGTTCATGCAGGCGAATTTATCGCTTTTGCGCTTATCTGACCTCTTAGGCTAGATTTCCCCCCGTAAGTTTGCGGACGTAGCGCAGTTGGTAGCGCGGAACCTTGCCAAGGTTCAGGTCGCGGGTTCGAACCCCGTCGTCCGCTCCATTCTTTTCATGCACGAATCTGCAGCAACTTCATAACTAGCTTTGGTGGAATGGCCGAGAGGCGAGGCAAGGGACTGCAAATCCCTCTACACGGGTTCAAATCCCGTTTCCACCTCCATTCTTCTTTTGTAACCTCTCACTAAACTAATCAGCATGACTAAGGAATACCTAGAAGGACCTAACCGACCTTGGGGCCGCTACGAAGTACTTCAGGATTTACCAACACATAAAGTCAAAGCAATCTGGGTTGATCCAGGAAAGCGCCTTTCTTTGCAACGCCATAAGTTCCGCAGCGAACATTGGTACGTTGTTTATGGAACAGCTGAAGTGCAGATCGATAATGACATTCATACAGTTGAAGCGGGCGACACTGTCACGGTTCAGGCAAATCAACTTCACCGAATCGGCAACAGCGGTAAAGTCCCAATGCTCTTCATCGAAGTGCAGACGGGAACTTACTTCGGCGAAGACGATATTGAGCGTGTTGAGGACGATTACGGCCGACACGATTAACTTGCAAAATAAGTTAGAATTCCGCAACAATTAAATAGACCCGGACGATTGGCTCAGCGGTAGAGCACTTCCTTGACATGGAAGGGGTCACTGGTTCGATCCCAGTATCGTCCACTTATGGCAATAGATAAATCACAACGAAGCAAATCTGCGCTCTTAGTTATTGATGTGCAAGTTAATGTAGTTTCAGATGCGTTCAAACGTGACGAGAAAATTTCCAATATGGCTTTAGCGGTTGAAAAAGCTCGCAAGACTGGAATTCCAATTATTTGGGTGCGACACTCCTCTGACGATTTGCCACTTAATTCCGACGGTTGGCAGATTGTCTCCGAACTGGAACCAAAAGCCAGCGAACCGATTGTTGAAAAGCTTTATGGCAGTAGCTTTGAAGCCACAAACCTTGATGAATTACTAGAAGAATTAAGAGTCGGCCACCTATATATCTGTGGTGCTCAATCAAATAACTGCGTACGCCACACCTCGCATGCAGCTTTCGAACGCGGCTATGACGTCACTTTGATCGCTGACGCTCACACCACTTCAGGCTTTGAATGGAATGGCTATGTTGTTGATGCTGCAAGCACAATCGATGAACAGAACACGAATTTCATGCAATATGAATTGCCGGGTCGTACAGTGCAATCCAAGAACATATCTGAAATATTTCAATAAATTTTATGATTTCAAAACGGAGTACGAAACATAGTCGTGGAGTACTCCACCATCGTTAAACAGTCCTCGTAGGATTCCCTCTTTTTGCCAGCCGGCTTTTTCAAAAGCGCGGATCATTCCAATATTGGAAACATCAGTTGAACCACTGATTCGATGTGCGCCATCTGCAAAAAACTTCTCTGCCGCAAGTTTCAATACTTCTGTACCTATTCCCTGTCCTTGTCTTGCTGGGTCGATCTCTAAGCCAAGTTCTAGAGAACCGGGTGGCATCGCTTGCTGACAATGACGCACTTGTAGATCGCCTACGAGTTCGCCATCTAATTCGATAGCTAAATGAAAGTAATGGTCATCCCAGGCACCAGAACGTTCAATTCGTCCACGCCATCTTTCGCGCGCTTCTTCGCCATTAATTTCACGAATCTCAACGGATTTTTCGAAATCTGATGCTGTGTATTTACGTAGTGAGATCATTAGAAATCGATTTTCTTTGGACTTCCAACAATGTATGAAGCAATTGCTTGCAAAATGCAGATACCGACTACGCCATACATTGCAACATTCCAACTATTTGATAGATCGAAAAGTTTAGCCATGAAGAATGGTCCAGTGGAGCTCAAGGTATAGCCCATTGCTTGCATCATTGTCGAAAGATTTCGCGTTGCTTCTGGAGTTGCTGATTTTGTGCCGGCCATCATTAACGCCAATGGAAATGCAATTGAAATTCCGATATTAGAAACCGCAAGCCAGGCAAATAGCACCATGCCTGATTGGACGGTAATCATGAAAAAGGCAAAAGTGGTTACAAGTGAAGTTGAAACCAATATCAACCTTTGGTGAACTGACTTCTCGAAGTAATGAGGAAAAATTATTCCCACACCAGAGCCGATAATTCCAGAGAGCGATACTGCAATAGCTGCGCTACTTAGAGTGAAGCCTTTGGTGGTGAGCAGCGTTGGGAACCAGGTGGCAGTTGCATAAAAAGTCATAGATTCAAGACCAAAGAAAGCAACTAGCGCCCACGCAATCGGATTCTTAAATGCTTTACTGCGCCAGAAGGCGGGAACGTTCAGTTTTTGTACATCTTCTGAGATTTCAACTCTGCGCCACCAATAAATTGCAGTGAATATTGCGAGCAGAATCCAGGGAACCATAGCCATGCGCCATGAGAGTGAACTGAGTTCAGCAAGCGGAACAGAAATTGCCACTGAGATAGCGGCAGCTAAACCCATCAAAGTTACATAAACGCCAGTTATATAGCCGCTGTCATTTGGTGCATGCTCTTTAACCCAAGCAGGCAGTTCGTAGTTCATAATCGCTATTGCGATACCCATAACAAATGCAAAGAAATAGAGACCGATCAACCCAGTGGTTGCGCGACCAAGTAATGCGACAGCCAATGCCGTCATTGCTAATTTGATAATTCGGTTACTTGAACCAAGCTTTGCAACCTTAGACATAATCAAACTGGTTGCAGCAAAACAAACGATCGGAATACCCGCCAAGATTGATAGCGCGGCATTGCTTAAATCGAAATAAACTTTGAGAATAGGAATCAGCGGTCCAATCAATACTTGACCAGCACGCATATTTAGGGACGCCAAATAGATTGGTGCCCCTAATTTATTGCGAGAATTCAATTACTCTGGCTTTGCGACTGCCTGATATGCAAAACCTGCAATAAGCGCACCAGCAATTGGTGCAACGATATAAACCCAAGCATTGGTCCAGTCGCCTGAAACAAGCGCAGGTCCAAACCAACGTGCTGGGTTAAGCGCAGCTCCAGTGATTGGTCCAACTGAAAGAATTACTGCAGAGATTGTTAAGCCGATTGGTAAACCTGGGTGGCTTGCAGCAACGCTGCGCTTATCAACTGCAACGCCGAAGATCACTGCAACAAGAAGCGCAGTTCCAAGAATCTCCGCAAGCACGCCAGCGCCTGTAGAAGTTCCTGACGCGATAGCTGGAAGGCCGTAGCCATTGGCGTGTCCGTAGATGTAATTGATTGCAAGTGATGCAACCGCAGCTCCACCTAGCTGAGCAAGTACGAAGTACAAGAAATCTTGACCGCAGATTCGCTTAGTTGCCAGCATTACTGCAGATACCGCAGGATTGAAATGCGCACCAGAAATTCCAGCTAGAGCTGAAATTGATACAAAGATAGCCAGGCCGTGAGCAAGCGCAACACCTTGAAGATCTGCCTTACCTGAAACGATTGCGCCTGCACCTAAAAATACCAATGCGAAAGTTCCGAGGAACTCTGCAAATAACTTCTTGCTCATGATCTCTCCTATAGCTTCTCGAGCCATTCCTTATATTTATCGGATAGTTCCGATACTTGCTTCAACTGCACAATTTTTCCACGTTCACCCGCTTTTGCATCGAATATGTCCTTAATGGTGACTTCGTGTTCAGGACGATGAATAACGGTGATTTCATCGCCTGCTGCGATTTCACCCTCTTGGATTATTCGCAGATATGCACCAGAACGTCGCGCATCTGTGAAATCTTTAATAAGAGTTGGTCTATCCCAAAATCCGGCAAACACTCGACATGGAATGCGTGGTTCTGAGACTTCAAGAATTACGGAACCAATCTGCCAACGTTCGCCGATTAGTGCCGCATTCACATCGATACCTTCGGTAGTTAGATTCTCGCCGAAAGCGCCATTGCTAAGCTCTCGACCGATCTCGCTCTCCCACCAAGCTGCATCTTCTTTTGCATATGCATAAACAGCCTTGTCGTAACCACCATGGTGCTTCCGATCAACAACCACATCACCTGCAACGCCATCGTTTTCAAATTTTACTTTCGATGCCGCTGGTTGCTTATCGATACCTGTACGACCTTCGCTTCCGGTCCATGCGCCTTCATGAACTACTGCAGCGATATTTACCGTTAACACCTTAGCCATTGGATAAAGGTATCCGTATACTCGCTAAATGCGCGCGATGTATTTTGAGCAATTCAATGGGCCAATAGAAATTCGAGATATCGAAGTTCCTTACCCTGCGCCGAAATCAGTTTTAATCAAAGTTGAAGCTACAGGGCTCTGCCGCAGCGATTGGCATGGATATGCCGGTCATGATTCCGACATTGCATTGCCGCACGTACCGGGTCATGAATTAGCGGGCACAGTTGCTCAAGTTGGAAACCAAGTTAAGAACTTCAGAATTGGTGATCGCGTCACAGTCCCATTCGTTAATGGTTGTGGCAGCTGCGAGTGGTGCTTGTCGGGTAATGCGCAGGTCTGCCCTTCTCAAACCCAACCAGGGTTCACGCAATTTGGAAGTTTTGCAGAGTACGTTGAAATCCGAAACGCGGATTTCAATTTAATTGCACTTCCAGCCGAAATTTCTTTTGAAGTTGCAGCAGCTTTGGGTTGTCGCTTTGCTACCGCATTCCGTGGATTAACAGCACGTGGCGGCGTTAAAGAAGGAGATTTGGTAGCGGTAATTGGCTGTGGCGGCGTTGGTCTATCAGCTGTGATGATTGCTAAAGCATTTGGCGCGAAGGTAATAGCCGTAGATGTGAACGAAATTGCATTGGGTAATGCCAAGAGCGCTGGTGCGGATTTCCTATTTAATAGCGCGAACGCCATTGATGAGATTCAAAAATTAGGCGGCGCACATATCTCAGTCGATGCCCTTGGCCACCAAAGGACTTCCGAGATCGCAGTTAAGTCTCTGCGGCGACTCGGTAAACATATTCAACTTGGATTGCTGTTAACCGAAGATGGCTTAACTCCAATGGCGATGGTAAGAGTTATTGGCTGGGAATTAGAACTTATTGGTAGCCATGGCATGGCAGCTATTGATTATCCGCAGATGCTTAAGATGATCGCTGATGGAAAATTGCAGCCAGGACAATTTATTAAAAGAACAATCTCACTAGAAGATGCAACTTCCGCTTTGGCAAATATGGAGAGCGCCGTTCAAGACGGCATCACAATTATTAAACCTTAAATCAAGTCAAGGATTAGTTATACCAACGGATCATGCCGATAATTCCGGCGGTTGCGTAAAAGAATTGCAAGAAGAGTATGCCTTTGTGTTTACCAAGATAAGCCCAGATCCCAATCAACAAAGAGCTAAGTAGCAAGAGCGTAAAACCAATAAATTCCAAGCCGGTATTCGATGCGACTAGAAGCGAATAAGCGATGGCGGTAACGACTCCCAGCCATTCAAATATCTTCGCCTTTGTCATGGCGGCAATACTAGACTCCCCTCCATGTTGCAGAACCTAATTAGCTTCACAATTTTGGCAGGGCTACTAACAATGTTGCCTGGCTTAGATACTGCACAAGTTCTCCGCTCGGTGACTATCGGTGGCAAATCAACTGCATATGCAACGGTTGCCGGAATTCTCACTGGCGTTTGGATCTGGGGCGCAGCTGCCGCACTTGGAATTAGTGCGCTCTTGGTGGCATCACATTTCGCCTACACAGCTGTTAAATGGGCTGGCGCTGCGTACTTAATTTACTTAGGGATCAAGATGCTCTGGGAATCCAAAAAGATTACTCACGAAAGTGTTCAAGCAAAGATTGCCGATCAAACTTCCAATCGCAAGGCATTCAATCGTGCACTTCTGATCAACTTAACGAATCCAAAGACCGGTGTCTTTTATATCGCGATCTTGCCGCAATTCTTGCCACACGAGTTTCCTGCGTTAGCTGGCGGAATCTTGCTTGCCACAATTCATAATATATTGGGGCTTTTATGGTTCTCGCTCCTAATTCTTGGCGCTGGTTTTGCAAAGAACACTTTGCTGCAACCGAAGGTTCAGAAAATTATTGAACGTGTCTCAGGTATTGCTCTAATCGGATTTGGAATCCGCGTAGCATTTGAAAAATAATGATTGATTTACTCCACGTAATTCCTGCATTTGCCATAACGGTATTAATCATTGTCGCTGTCCCCGGGCAAGGTGTGGCGATGGTGCTTCGTCAATCAATCCTTAGCGGTAAAGAAGCGGCTTTCTATTCAGTCTTTGGCAACACTACAGGTTTGATCATCTGGGGTGTGTTAAGTAGCGTTGGCCTTTCTGCAATTTTCCAGGCTTCGCCGACCGCTTTCAATGTTTTGAAATGGGCTGGCGTCGGATATTTAACGATTCTTTCTATACAAACTCTGATGCAATTACGCAATCAAGCTGGCAAATTTGAATACGAATCCGGCGAACGAGCGAAGAGTTTTGGCCCAGCATTTCGAATTGGTATTACAACTAACCTGACAAACGTGAAGGCTGCAGTTTTTAGCGTTGGCCTAGTCCCGCAATTCGTTCCAGAGAGTTTCAGTTTGGGGTGGGGAATCTTTATTCTCTCGTGCATCTGGGCAGTGATTTCGATGTCTTGGTACTCGCTAATGATCACAATCGTTGATAAATCTTCAAAGTGGATACAGCAACCAAAGATTCGCAGAGCGCTCACAGCATTTAGCGCCATTGGTATTGCTGCTTTGGCTATCGGATTGGCGTTTACAAGTGCGAATTAGTGAATTCTGGAGCCGACTAAATCAGGCGTATCCAAATGCAGAAACCTTCGCTAAAGATGTTCACATAACCGAATTGGGTTCAATGACTATCGAGGGTGCGCTAGCTACCGGCTTTGAGCCAGATGAAATCTGGAAGATACTGGTTCGCCGCGAACCTGATATCGATAACCGCTGGAAGTAGTTTTACTTCAACATGAGCAGCGAATTTTCGAAGATGAAATCCGCGTCGTAATCAACTGTTGCCACGTGGTAACTATTTACTAGCTCAATTCTCTGCTTCTGCGCTGAACCGATTTCTGACATATAAATCTCAGTGTTGTACTCCGGAAGAACATGGTCTTCCACTGAATGAAAGATCATGAATGGCGCTTTAATTTCAGGCAACTTCGAACGTGAATCCAACAGTAATTTCTTGAGTTGCACTACACCTTTTAGCGGTAGCGCGTCATAAGACCATTCGCTAGAACCCGGACGCTTGATATCTCCGCCAACTGCTTTTAACTTTGGAATGAATTTAGAGATCAATGGTAAGAAATATTGTGCTGGACCTTTAATGGTAATCATGGGATTAACGAAAACTAACCCCGAAATTTTGGAACCAAATCGATGTGCAACTTGTATTGAAGTTGCACCGCCCATTGAAAGCGCAAAGACAAATACTCGATCGCACTTTTGTAACAACTCTTCAACATCTTTACTTGCGCGATCTGGCCACTCTTGCCAAGAAACTTTGTTTAAGTCTTCCCACTTAGTTCCGTGACCTGGAAGGCGCGGAACACGCACTGTATATCCGCGTTCGTTTAAGAAATGTGCCCATGGTCGCATCGCTGCTGGCGATCCAGTGAAACCATGAACGAGAACGATGCCAGTCTTAGCATTTTCACCGCTGCCATCTGCTGCGAAATCACTCAACCAACCGTGAGGCGCTTCCATACGTGCACTTGTCATATCTCTAATTTACTCTTCAACTCATGGAACCAACAGCATGGCAATCATCTTTCGATGATTTGGGTCGCCATCTATCGGCGACTACTTTTGTTGTGCTGGACCTAGAAACTACTGGCGGATCCCCTGGCGTAAATGCAATTACCGAAATCGGCGCCCAGAAAGTACAAGGCGGCAGAGTTATCGGAGAGTTTCAAACGTTGGTTAATCCCGGCGTTCCTATTCCACCTTTTATCACTGTTCTAACCGGTATTACAGAAGCGATGCTTCTGCCGGCTCCGCGAATCGATGAGGTCTTCCCCCAATTTCTAGAATTTCTGGGAAGCGAAAACGAAACTGTGATAGTTGCGCACAACGCTCAGTTTGATCTTAGCTTTCTAAAAGCTGCGGCAACCTCGCTTGGCTATGTCTGGCCTAAGTTTCAAGTCTTGGATACCGTGAAGATTGCAAGACATACTCTCAATCGTGAAGAGGTCGCAAACTTCAAACTCTCAACACTTGCCGCATTTTTCAAGACGGAGACTACGCCCAATCACCGTGCGCTCGATGATGTTCGCGCCACGGTTTCGGTTCTACATGGCCTAATCGAGAGACTCGGTTCATTCGACATATTTACTCTTGAAGAGTTGAAGGAATTCTCCAATCGCATTACAAAAGCGCAGGCAACTAAGAAACATTTAGCTGCCAACGCACCTGCCTCCCCAGGGGTCTATATCTTTCGAGACAAACTCGGAGATCCGCTATATGTCGGAACATCCAAAAATCTGCGCTCCAGAGTTCGCACATATTTCACCGCCAACGAAACTCGTAAACGCATCCGTGAAATGATTACCATTACTGAAAGTATTGATTACATCGTTACGCCAACTGCCCTTGAGGCGCAGGTGCGCGAACTTAGGTTAATCCAAGGCGCCAACCCTAGATACAACCGCCGATCCAGATTTCCTGAGAAATCGTCTTGGATCAAATTAACTGACGAAAATTTTCCACGTTTGATCATTAGTAAAGGCGCTCCTATAGACCCATCCGGAGTAATTGGGCCTATTAGCGGCGGAGGCGCTATCGAAAGTGCTTTAGAGGCAATTCACGAATACTTACCGCTACGTCAATGCAAACCAAAGATCACGGATAAATCCATCAAGACCGCTGCCCCATGCATCCTCTTTGAAATTAACAGATGTGCAGCCCCATGTGTCGGCAATCAATCTGTGACCGCATATTCGGAAGTTACGGCAAAGTACAAGAATTTACTTGAAGTCGACTTTAGAGAAATTCTTCGTCAATCAAATTCGAAAATGACCGAACTTTCACTAGAAGAGAAATTCGAAGAAGCGATAAACGTTCGAGACAAGTACGCACATTTCAACCGCGCTGCATCAAGAATTGAACGTCTTAATTCGATTGCAAAACTCCCGCTACTAATCGTGGCAAAGTCTCTTGGTGATCATTGGGAATTCGTCTCGATCAAGTATGGACGTTTAGCTGCAACAAATGTTTCCACTCCTACAACTTCAGTTGCCGCAGCTCTAGAAGCGCTTGAAATTATGTCGGAGCAAGTTGCCGATGCCGGATTCTTACAACAGGTCAACCACGAAGAAGTGGAATTGATTTTGAACTATTTAGCTGAACCTGGATTACGTCTAGTTAAAGTAGAAGGTGAATACGCTTTCGCAACATTCGGTCCAACTTCTCAAGCTTTCCGAATCGGAAGTTACGAATTTACCAACGCTTGAGTCAGTTTTGCCCAACGATTAAGTAGATCAGTTGCAGCTCCCGAATCAATAGCATCTATTGCCGCCGCAATTCCCTCTTCAAAACGAGTTGTTAAATCCAGTTCGGCATCATTGTTGTAAGCGGCAATGGCTGCGCCTGCGTTGAGAATCGTGGCATCACGTGGAGCGCCCTTTTCGCCAGCGAATACCGCTAACGCAATCTTCGCATTCTCTGATGCTTCGCCACCAACTAATTTTTCGATTGGCGAATATTCAATTCCAAACTTTGGCGGATCAATTAAGCCCGATTCGATTTCACCATTTCCAATAGTTAGTACTTGAGTTGTGGTTGTAAGCGTTAATTCATCAAGTCCATCATCACCACGGAAAACAAAGCCATCTACGCCTCTATCGCCTAATACCTGAGCCATAACTAAGTGCATACGATCATTCGCTACGCCAATAGCGGCTGATTTTGGCTTCGCTGGGTTAGCTAAAGGACCAAGAATGTTGAAAACGGTTGGCACGCCTAACTCTTTACGTACCGGCGCCGCGTGACGCATTGATGGATGGAAATTTGGCGCGAAACAGAAACCGATTCGCAGTTCATCAACGCAATGTTCAACTAATTTGCCATCTAAATTAATTGCAATACCAAGTGCTTCGAGCAAATCTGCAGACCCAGACTTAGATGATGCTGCGCGATTGCCATGCTTAACAACAACTGCGCCGGCTGCTGCCGCAACAATCGCTGACATAGTCGAAATATTGATGGTGTTCATTTTGTCGCCACCAGTACCGACGATATCTACTGCACGTTGCGTAATATTTATTGGCGCTGAGTGTTCGTACATTTCAGCAACTAGCGCTCCAACTTCATCCGAAGTTTCGCCCTTCTCTTTTAGGGCAAGCAGGAAACGTTTTAACTCTTCTGGATTTGCGCGACCTTCCAAAATATCGCGCATAATTTCGCGAACTAGTTCTGCGGGAAGGTCTAAGTAATTATCAAGTAAATCAAAAGCGCGATTCCAAGACATTACGCGCTACTTAAAGAAACTCAGTGGGATGGCTACGCGTTAGCTAAATTGCCAGCTAGGCGCGCACGTAGAAGTTCGGTGGCTGTCTTAGCCAGAGCAAAAGGATCAACTGGGTGCTGAAGTGAAGCTTCCGCGCGTGACCATGCTGCAAGCCATGAATCTGATTGGCGTGCAATCAATACGATTGATGGTGGGCAGTTGAAAACTTCATCTTTTAATTGGCGCGCGACGCCAAGGCCGCCTTCAGGGGCTGCTTCACCATCGAGGATGAAGAGATCTGCACGAACCTGACCCTTTGCATCGGTCTGGTCGATGTACTGGCGGAGTGCATCTGCGGTTGCAAACTCAGTTGTCTCAATCGGCAGATCCGAAGCCAACTTCGAACCCAGGGCCGCTTTTACGGAAGCTCGGATATCAGCATCATCTGAGTAGATAACAACGCGTGCGCTCATGGGGTAATTCTATGGCTCAGTGGGCGCCCTTTTCGACCTATTTTCAGGCTCAAATCGGGTGAGCCGTTTCACCCGGAATGAGTGCTAATTCCATGAAATTCGAGCCTGATAGATGTGAGTTTGAGCGTGTTTTCCGCGATAATTCGCACCATGTCTAACGCGTCCAATGCCTTGAGTTCACACAAGGTCAATCGTCCAAATCTGGTCGCAGTCGGAACAATTGTTTGGCTCTCGTCCGAACTAATGTTCTTCGCTGCCCTCTTTGCAATGTACTTCACAACACGTGCAGTGCAAGGCCCAGCTATCTGGCTCGAATCGACCAATATTCTGAACGTTCAGTTTGCTGCCATCAACACCACAGTGCTGGTGCTCTCATCTGTGACATGCCAATTTGGTGTGTTCGCTGCTGAGCGCTTCCAACCACGTCGCACCGGTTCATTACTTGCAGTTAGCAAGTGGGGCATGCGCGAGTGGTTCACACTTACATTCTTGATGGGCGCATTCTTTATCGGCGGCCAGGTTTACGAATATGCATCTCTAGTAAGCGAAGGTTTAACCCTCTCTTCAAATGCATACGGTTCAGTTTTCTACCTAGCAACAGGTTTCCACGGTCTTCACGTGACCGGCGGTCTGATTGCATTCCTACTTGTGATGATCCGCGTTGCGAAGGCGCGTCGCTTCGGACATTCACAAGCTACAACCGCAATTGTCGTTTCTTACTACTGGCACTTTGTTGACGTAGTTTGGATCGCACTCTTCTCAGCAATCTATCTAATTAAGTAAAGGAGCAATTGAAATGATTTCGCGTTTCCGCAAAGCACGTTTCGCATCACCAGTTCTCTTGCTTCTAGCTTTAGTCGCAACCGGAACAACATTTAGCGCGCTCTCAGCATCTGCTGAAAATACTGCGCAACCAACACCTGCTGCGCGTTCTGCACAGATCGAAGAAGGTAAGCAGCTATTCCTTAAGGGATGCTCTTCTTGCCACGGTCTAAATGCAGAAGGGTCAGATATCGCACCCTCGCTTATCGGCGTTGGTGCAGCTTCAGTCGATTTCCAAGTTGGCACGGGACGTATGCCAATGGCAGATATGTCAGTTCAAGCTATGCGTAAAACCCCTAAATACAACGCCGAACAGACCGCTGCTCTATCTGCATATGTAGCTTCACTTGCTACAGGACCAGCAATTCCTGGAGATGAACAATTAAATTACGAACGTGATGGCAGCGTTGCAGAAGGCGGAGAACTTTTCCGCACTAACTGCGCGATGTGCCACAACTTCTCTGGTCAAGGTGGAGCGCTTACTGAAGGTAAGTACGCACCAACACTAATGGGCGTAGATGCAAAACATATTTACGAAGCAATGATCACTGGCCCACAATCAATGCCAGTCTTCTCAGATAAAACAATTACTCCTGAAGAGAAACTTTCAATCATCAAGTACCTAAAGAACGCAGAGACAGAGAAGCCACAAGGCGGTATGTCACTCGGTCGCGTTGGTCCTGTGACTGAAGGTTTATTCGGATGGATCGTCGGACTTGGATTGCTAATTGGTGTAGCAGTCTGGTTAGCATCGAAAGCGAGATAACGTGTCAAAGGAATTAAATCCAATCCAGAATCCTGGTTTGCCAGAGCACGCTCATCGCAAAACAGATACCGATCCAAAAGCTGAAAAACGTGCAGAGCGCCAAGTCGCTTCCCTATTCGCACTTTCAGCAATTTCAACAATCGGTTTTGTTTACTCATATGTTTGGGTGAAGTCAGATGTTTATACATTCATTCCACTGCTTGGTGATATGAATGTTCAACAACTTCTACTTGGTATCTGTCTTGCAGGTGCTTTCCTATTCATCGGTATCGGTGCAATCGCGTGGGCGCGTTTCTTAATGCCAGACCACGAAGTAATTGCACATCGCCATGAGTTCCGTTCTTCAGAAGAAGATCGCAAAGATTTTGTTGAAACAGTTAAGGCTCAAGCTGGCGCTGCAGGTATTGGTCGTCGTCCATTGATTAAGCGAACACTTGGTGCAGCGCTTGGTCTAGTTGGTATCGCGCCGATCATGATGCTTCGCGATACTGGACCTCTTCCTAAAAAGCAGTTGGAAACCACCTCTTGGAAGGCTGGAACACGTTTAGTTACCGATCCAGGCGATCGCCCAATTAAGGCATCTGACCTAGAAGTTGGCGCTGTTGTTCAGACCATGCCGGAATTGGCACCGGGCGAAGAGCGCACACTAAACAACACAGCTAAAGATCCTGTTCTATTGATTCGTCTTCGTACCGAAGATTTCAATTTAGATGCAGAGCGTCTTTCATGGACACATGAAGGAATCATCGCTTTCTCAAAGATCTGTTCACATATGGGTTGCGCAGTTGCGCTTTACGAACAGCAGACACATCACTTGCTCTGCCCTTGCCATCAATCAACATTCGATGTAACTCGCGCAGCGAAAGTTATCTTCGGTCCAGCTGCTCGCCCACTTCCACAGTTGGCAATCACAGTTGATGCTGAAGGTTATTTAGTTGCGAAACAACCATTCACCGAACCGGTCGGTCCAAGCTTCTGGGAGCGTGATAGCAAATGAGTGCAAAAGAAAAAGTTCCAGCAGTAGTTGCTAACTTTGTTGACGAGCGCACAGGCGCTGCAGCATGGATGAAGAAGAACCTTACAAAGGTCTTCCCTGATCATTGGTCATTCTTGCTCGGTGAAATCGTTCTCTACTCATTCATCATTCTTCTAGCGACAGGAACATTCCTCACATTCTGGTTTGATCCTTCATCAAAGGAAGTTATCTATAACGGCGCATACGAACCTCTAAAGGGTTTGAAGATGTCTGCTGCTTATGAATCAGCGCTACATCTCTCATTCGATGTTCGCGGCGGTCTATTGATGCGTCAGATTCACCACTGGGCTGCAATCATCTTTATGGCAGCGATGATCATTCACTTACTTCGCGTTTACTTCACCGGTGCTTTCCGTAAGCCACGTGAATTTAACTGGGTAATTGGTATTGGTCTATTAACACTTGGAATCATTGAAGGTTTCTTGGGTTACTCACTTCCTGATGATCTTCTTTCAGGAACTGGTATCCGTATTACTGAAGCAATCATTCAAGCATTCCCTGTTGTTGGTAGCTATCTTGCATTCTTCGTATTCGGTGGCGGATTCCCTGGTGAATCATTTATCCCACGTATCTATACCGTTCACGTGCTACTTCTTCCAGGCATCTTCCTTGCGCTAATCACTGCGCACTTGATGTTGGTTTGGTATCAGAAGCACACGCAGTACCCAGGCCCTGGCCGTACTGAAAAGAACGTAGTCGGTTACCCACTTATGCCTATCTATATGGCAAAAGCTGGCGGATTCTTCTTCGTGGTATTTGGTGTAACTGCACTTCTTGGTGCAGTCGCATCGATGAACCCAATCTGGTTATACGGTCCATACACACCTGGTCAGATCTCGGCTGGTTCGCAGCCTGACTTCTACATGGGTTGGATCGACGGATTAGTTCGTATGGCTCCTCCACTTGAGACTCACCTACTTGGCCACACAATCTCTTGGAACATTTTGATTCCAGGTTTGATTGTTCCAGGTTTGATCTTCACTCCAATGGCACTTTATCCATGGATTGAAAGCTGGATCACCGGAGATAAGCGCGAACATCATCTTCTTGATCGCCCACGCAACGTTCCTAACCGCACTGCGCTAGGTGCAGCGGTAATGATGTTCTTCTTTGTAGCCCTACTTAATGGTGGAAACGATTTGATTGCAACTCACTTTGCATCATCAATCAATCACATCATGTGGTTTGCTCGAATTGGAATCTTTGTATTACCAGTTCTAACTTTCATCATCACAAAGCGTCTATGCCTATCGCTACAACGCGCTGATCGTGACTTGGTACTACATGGCCGCGAAACTGGTCGCCTAGTTCGCTTGCCACACGGTGAGTTCGTTGAAGTTCACCAGCCTCTTTCTCAGGAAGAGATCTGGACACTTACTTCACACGAGCAACCTGGTGCGCTTGAGATTCCTGCGCAAGATGCAAATGGTGTTCGTCGCCCTGGCAAAGCGCTTGCAAGGCTTCGCGCTAGCTGGTCTGCATCAAATGCGCTGCAGATTCCAAAGCCAACTTCACATGAACTAGAAGATGGTTCACACCATTAATTAGTTAATTAAATTAAGAAAACCCCTTGGTTAATCGCTAAGGGGTTTTCTTTTATAGTTAAACTGCCTTCCATGGACATGTCGCTTGCTCTGACTCTTAATCACTTTGCAGAACACATTAAAGGTGTATTGCCACTCTTCTCCGATTGGATGGTTTACATCATCTTAATCGCGGGCGTGGGCTGGGTTGTTGGCCATCACATGGGCCGTATCCGCTTAATGGCGTTGGACTTTATCTACACATTAGCGGCGCCAATTGGAGCTGCAGTAGTAATTAGTGAATTGTTATCGAAGGTAATCGATCGCTCACGACCATTTGTCGCATCTAAAGAGATCACTCTTCTGATTCCACATGATGCAGATGGCGGCTTTCCATCGCACCACACCACAGTGATGATTGCTATCGCTATTGCGCTCTGGTTTAGAAACCATAATTTTGGAAGACTCTTATTTACCCTTGCCATCCTTAGCGGTGTCGCTCGAGTTGGCGCTGGAATCCACTACCCGACCGACATCTTGGCAGGCGTGGTCATCGGCGCAGGTACAGCGTGGTCAATCCATAAATTAACTAAGGAACAACGCCTAAGAGCTCTGCGTTCGTAGAAGAAACCAATAAAAAAGCCCTCCTTACGGAGGGCTTTTTTATTTAACCTTATTAGTGGTGAGCTGCTTCTGCTTCTGGTTGTTCGTACTCAGTTACAAAACCGATTACGGAAAGAATTAGCAATCCAACAGCAATCGCAGTTAGCCACCAACCAATGATCAAGCCAAGGCCTGCCAAGATTGTGCAAACTGCAAGTGCAAGTGGCCACCATGAGTGTGGTGAGTAGAAACCAAGTTCGCCTGCACCATCAGCGATCTCGCCATCTAGATTATCTTCAGGGAGAACAGTTCCGATCTTCTTCTGAGTAAACCAGACATAGAAAGCTACAAGTAGAGCTAGCGCTGCGCTAAGAAATAGACATGCGATACCAGCTGGATCTCCACCAATACTTGCGTAGATCGAACCCATCATCACATAGAAGAGACCAATGCCTCCAAATAGAACCCAATTGGTTTTCATGCTTAGTGCAGCCTTTCAATCGGAGCTTCTGGATGATTTACATCCCAAGCTGGACGCTCAGAGCGAATACGTGGCATTGAGTAGAAGTTATGGCGTGGTGGTGGACAAGTTGTCGCCCACTCAAGTGATTGGCCATAACCCCATGGATCATTTACTTCAACCTTTGGAGACTTACGTGTGATCCATACGTTGATAAACCAAGGAATCATTGAAAGCGCAAGCAAGAACGAACCAACAGTTGAAATCATATTTAATGTTGTGAATCCATCAGTTGATAGGTAATCCGCATAACGACGTGACATGCCCTTGATGCCTAGCCAGTGCTGCACGAGGAATGTCATGTGGAAACCAAAGAAGAGAGTCCAGAAGTGGATCTTGCCAAGACGCTCATTAAGCATCTTGCCTGTCATCTTTGGCCACCAGAAGTAGAAGCCTGCGAACATAGCGAATACAACGGTTCCGAAAATAACGTAGTGGAAGTGAGCCACAACGAAATATGAAGCAGATACTGCGAAATCTAGTGGTGGTGAGGCAAGAATAATTCCGGTTAGACCACCGAATAAGAAGGTGATCAAGAAGCCGATTACCCAGAGCATTGGTGTATCCATTGAAACTGAACCGCGCCACATTGTGCCGATCCAGTTAAAGAACTTAACGCCTGTTGGCACACCAATTAGGAATGTCATGAATGAGAAGAATGGAAGCAGAACCTGTCCAGTTGCGAACAAGTGGTGCGCCCAAACTGAAACTGAAAGAGCTGCGATTGAAATTGTTGCAGCGATCAATCCCTTATAACCGAAGACTGGCTTACGGCTAAACACTGGAAGGATTTCGGTAACAACACCGAAGAATGGCAACGCAAGAATATAAACCTCAGGGTGTCCGAAGAACCAGAAGAGGTGCTGCCATAACATCGCTCCGCCATTTGCTGGATCGAAGATATGAGTTCCGAATAAACGATCTGATTCGAGACCTAAGAACGCTGCCGCTAACGGAGGGAACGCAAGTAGAACCAAAATTGAAGTTAACAAAACGTTCCAAGAGAAGATCGACATACGGAACATGGTCATACCAGGTGCGCGCATTGTGAAAATGGTTGTAATGAAATTTACGCCGCCAAGAATTGTTCCAAGACCACCAAGTGCAAGACCAACAATCCAAAGGTCTGCACCAATTCCTGGTGAGTACTGTGAATTAGCAAGCGGTGCGTAAGCAGTCCAACCGAATGATGCTGCTCCACCTGGAGATAAGAAACCTGCAGTCGCCATTGTTCCGCCGAAGAGGAATAGCCAGAACGAGAACATGTTAAGACGTGGGAAAGCAACGTCAGCTGCGCCGATTTGAAGCGGCATGATTACGTTAGCGAAACCAACGAATAGCGGAGTCGCAAACATAAGCAACATGATTGTTCCGTGCATTGTGAACATCTGGTTGTACTGCTCGTTTGAGAAGAATTGCAGGCCTGGACGCGCTAATTCTGAGCGCAGAGCAAGTGCCATCAAGCCACCGATTAAGAACCAAACGAATGTAGTAATTAGATACATATATCCGATGGTCTTGTGATCAGTAGAGGTAATCCACTTTACAAATAAGCGACCCTTTGATGTTGCAGGCAGTGGTGCATGCGTAATCTCAGTTGCTGGTGGTTGAGCGTAAGTTGTCATTATGCGCCTGCCTTTAGTGACTCTACGTATGACTTGTATTCAGTTGGAGTTACAACTTTAACTTTGAAGACCATCTGTGAGTGATTGCGTCCGCAGAGAATGTTGCAACGACCTGGGAATTCGCCCAACTTGTTTGCAGTGAATTCAATATGGTTCTTGATGCCAGGAAGATTTTGAATTTGAATCATAAATGCTGGAATCCAGAAACCGTGAACCACATCGTTTGAATAGATGTCGAATGCAACGCGCTCCCCTTGTGGCAAGACAAGTGTTGGAGGGTTTGCCGGAGTTCCGGTTACGACAGCTTTGTCGCCGCCATCCTTGTAACCAAATTGCCATGACCACTGAATGCCAGTGACATCAATTGTGTGCATAACCTTTGATGGTTCCTTGGCAATGATTTCTGCTTGATCGCGTGCAGTGAAATAGAAAAGCACTGCAACGATGATGAAAGGAATAATTGTGTAAGCGACCTCAACAGGAATGTTGTACTGAGTCTGCTTTGGATATTGTGGATCGCCTTCTTTGCGGCGATGGCGGAATACAGGCCAAAGAATCAAGATCGCGGTGAAGATTCCAACAACTGCAGCGGCGAGCCAAGCTCCACGCCATAGGTGCCAAGAAGTCTCGTTTACGCTTGAGAGATCTGATTCGTATCCATAAACTGAACCGTTCTTACAGCCGGTTAATGTCAGCGCTGCGGTAGCTAGTAGCCCAGCTAGGAGCGCGTTCTTTCTAGGTGATTTAGGCCTTAAACGCATGGGCAAATCTTAGTCGTAAGCGTAAAAAAGGCTGAATTGCCGCGTGGTGCGGTCACTCACAAATTAGAGGCGATTAGTGGAATGAGTCGCCACAGGCGCATGAGCCCTGAGCGTTCGGGTTATCGATTGTGAAGCCCTGCTTCTCGATAGTGTCCACGAAGTCGATTGTCGCGCCAGCTAGGTAAGGATCGCTCATCTTGTCGACCTTGACCTTAACGGTGCCAAATGAGCGCTCAACGTCATCATCCATCGCGCGATCATCGAAATAGAGCTGATAGCGAAGGCCTGAGCAACCACCTGGTTGAACCGCAACGCGTAGGTATAGGTCATCGCGACCTTCTTGGGCCAAGAGGCTCGCTACCTTTTCGCTAGCTACATCGGTAAGGCTGATGCCGGTATCTGTGCTCATTTTTCTCTCCTTAAAGCTGCCATGAACCAAAAGAAATCTTACTCCTGATTCCGTTTAGACAATAACGCCACGGCTAATAAGAATATGCCCATGAGCGAGAAGCAGAGTGAATCAAAGGGCCGTCCAACACCAAAGCGCAGCGAGCGACAGGTTAAGCGTGGTGCATCTCTAGCACCAGCGAAGACTCGTCAAGAGAAGCGCGCTGCCAAGGAAGCAAACCGCATGCAGCGACTAGCTCAACGTAGCGCCTACATGCGCGGCGAAGAGTCAGCGCTTCCGGCACGTGATCGTGGACCGGTTCGCAAGTTTGTGCGCAACATTGTTGATTCACGTATCAGTGTTGGCGAATTCTTCTTGCCATTCATCTTTATCGTCTTACTAGTTTCAATCACTCGCAATCAGACAATCGCAATTCTCTCAATCTTGGCGATGTACATAATCATGTTCGTTGCAATCATTGATGGCTGGTTCTTGGGTCGCAAAATCAAAAGAGAAGTTGCAGCGAAGTTTCCAAATGAGAGCACTAAGGGTTTAGCGCTCTACGGATTCCTGCGTTCGACTCAGATGCGACGTATGCGCGCACCTAAGCCAACTGTTAAACGCGGCGAGAAGAACTTCTAACTTTTCTCGATTTAAGCGCGAGGGTTCGGAGAAATCGTCTTCTTCGGATCGCGTTCGATAACGCTATTTAAAGCTTTATCAATTGCTTTCATCGTTTCGTTACTTAACTTAACTCCGGAAGCTTTCACATTCTCTTTAATCTGCGCTGGTTTTGTTGCGCCGATAATTGCAGAAGAAACATTCTGATTTTGCAATACCCAAGCAATTGCCAACTGCCCCATTGTTAGACCTTCAGCAGCTGCGATTGGTTGCAAGTTTTGAACTGCAGTTAGAACATCATCTCGCATCCAACGATCAATCATTCCGGCGCCACCTTTCTTATCGGTAGCGCGTGATCCTGATGGAGCTTTCTGGCCCGGTAAGTATTTGCCAGTTAAGACACCCTGTGCGATAGGCGACCAAACAATGTGACCTATTCCGTTAGCGCGACAGATTGGATCAACTTCCTTTTCAATTACTCGCCAGAGAGCGGAATATTGCGGTTGGCTAGAAACGAATCGGTTATAACCAAGTTCTTTCTGAATCTTCACCGCTGCAGAGATCTGCGGCGCAGTCCATTCAGAGAAACCGATATACATAACTTTGCCTTGACAAATCAAATCATCGAAAGCTCTTAGAGATTCTTCTAGCGGAGTTTCATAATCGAAACGGTGGAATTGGTATAAATCAATGTGATCGGTATTTAAGCGCTTAAGCGAAGCGTGCACCGATTCCATAATGTGCTTACGTGATAATCCACGATCGTTCTTGCCTGGACCTGTTGGCCAATAAACTTTTGTAAATAGCTCATATGATTCACGGCGCACACCTTTAAGCGCCTTACCTAAAACAGTCTCAGCTTTTGTTGCTGCATAAACATCGGCAGTATCTAAAGTAGTAATGCCGCAATCTAAAGCGGTACGTACACACTTAATTGCAGCTTCCTGTTCAACTTGTGAACCGTGAGTAATCCAATTTCCGTAAGAAATTTCCGATACATAAAGTCCGGAATTACCTAGTTTGCGATGCTCCATAACCGACTCTCCTGCCTGGTTCTTGCCTCACGGCCTCATATATGGTTGTATCCAGCCTACAACTTAATATTTCGATTTTCAGGGGAAGTTTGGTGCGAATCCAACGCTGACCCGCAACCGTTAAAGCCGGATTACCTGCACTTCGAAAGAACAGACCACCCGCCGAGGTTTGCGGGGCTTAAAGTCAAGAACTTTTGCAGATACGTCGTTCATTAACCATGAACGACTTTTTTTATTAGTTTTTTTCGTTAGCCCAGTAAGTCTTCCTAAATCAAAGGAACTTAACTGTGAAGAAAGTTTTCTCACTTCTACTAACATCGTTGCTTCTCGCAACGACCTTTACTCCTGCAAATGCAGCTGCCCAAAAAGGTTGGCGCTATTGGGGTTACTTCCAAGCTGCACCAGGAACTACAACTTGGAACTATGCGCTAACTGGTCCTGCCGGTTCAACACCAAAAGATGGATCTGTTGAAGGATGGAAGTACTCATTCTCTAGCGACACTGTGGATACCGGCAACCCAACTTTGAAGCCAAACTTCAAAGCAATCTGCTCAGGTACACCTGCCCAATCAGGTTTGATTCGCGTTGCAGTTGTAGTTGATTTCGGTCTTCGCGCTATCGCACCTAAAGGTGAGAGCGTCCAACCAACCATACGTAAGTGCGTAAGTGTTAAGCCTGGCACCAATGGGTTGGAAATCCTTACGAAGGCGACTTCGGTTCGCACCTCCGCTGAAGGATTTGTCTGCGGCTTAGCTAGCTACCCTGCGAAGGAATGCAGCACAGAGATCGCAACACCGAAATCACTTCTCAAGAAGTAATTAGAAATTAAGAATCTGCATCCACTTACTTGGTGGCTATGGAGTGCATTCATAGCCACCACTTTGGTGCGCCTGCAGAATAATTGGCTAACAGTTGCAGTCATTGCTCTTACAACTTTGATAGTTACAAAATACAAATCTGACGGACCTTGGGCTGATAGTTACAAATGGGCCTTAAAGCTTGCAGCACTTGTCATAGGTATCAGAGTTCTGATTGGTGTAATTATCGGAGTGCCGGTTCCTGGAACCGAGCTCTTCAATCTGCCGTTGATTCCACTTCCACATTGGATGGCCGGAATTACTTTGGGCGGTGCAGTAACTTGGGAGCGAATCTCTTCGACAGTTATTGAAAGTTTTGGAATCGCGAGCATCATTGCGCTATTTGGAGCGGCGACAGCTCTGACAAATCCGCGGGCTTTGCTTCGCGCAGTTCCTCCCATGTTTTATGAGGTTGCAATGGTGTTGGTAATTGCGACTACATTAACTCCACAACTTGTAAGTAATTTGAAACGTATTCGAGTCGCTCAGAAGTTGCGCGGAATAAATACCAATCGCTTCCTCTCTTGGCGCCAGATTGCCATGCCGCTACTAGAAGATTCATTAGCTCGAGCGCTCGATTTGGCGGCTGCAATGGATTCTCGTGGTTATGGAGTTTCGCGCAAACGCAGCAAGTATCGACCACATAAATTTCAGATAAAGGACGCGGTAGTTATCGCATCCTCATTAGCGTTCTTGGCAGTCTCAATATGATCAAATTTCAAAACGTCTCTTTGATTTATCCGACTGCCCAAAAAACCATTTTAGATAAATTGAACTTTGAAATCGGTGAAGGTGAATTCGTACTGCTAATTGGTGAGACTGGCATCGGCAAGAGCTCCGTGCTGCGTCTAATTAATGGTCTAGTTCCCCATCACACCGGTGGAATCCTTGCGGGCAGTGTTGAAGTTGGTGGCATTTCGACCCGCACCGTTCGTCCTGGACAGTTGGCAGAATTAATTGGCATTGTTGGTCAGAACCCTATTAATGGTTTTGTTACCGATGTTGTTGAAGATGAATTGGCATACTCTATGGAATCGCTCAATCTGCCTGAAGATACGATGCGCAAACGCATTGAAGAAGTTTTGGATTTACTAAGTTTGAATCAGATCCGTAATCGCAAAATTGCGACATTGTCTGGAGGCGAACAACAACGCGTAGCTATCGCAGCAGCAATGGTCCTGCATCCAAAGATTCTCGTCCTAGATGAACCGACAAGCGCACTTGACCCTGTCGCGGCTGAAGAAGTTTTAGCTATTTTGCAGCGATTAGTACATGACCTGGGCATCACAGTGATCATTGCCGAACACCGCCTAGAACGCGTAATTGGCTACGTTGATAGCGTTATAGAAATCTCTGCGGACGGCAACACTCGCATTGGAAAGCCAGAAGAGATTCTCAAAGATTCAAAGATTGCGCCGCCTATAGTTAAATTAGCGAGAGCGTTGAAACTTCCCGAGATATCGCTATCTGTTCGTGACTTACGTAAGCAGACAGAGCCAATTAGAACTTCAGGCAAAGATGTTTCTCCAACACAAGAGACGCTCGGTCGCAATGTCATTCAGACAAAAGATTTGAGCGTTAAGTACGAAAACAAAACCGCTCTAAAACCGATAAGTCTTGAAATTAAATCTGGCGAAATCGTTGCACTCATGGGGCGTAATGGCGCAGGTAAGAGTTCTCTTATTAAGGCGCTCTTAGATGTTGTTAAATATGAAGGAACTATTACCAAGCCATCCGTAAAGATTGGTTATATCCCGCAGGATGCAAATGATCTGCTCTTCCACCAGAGCGTTGAAGCTGAATGTGCTCAAACGGATAGAGACAATTCACTTGCGCCGGGTACTACCGCAGCTCTACTGCATGAATTAGCAGCAACAGTAAAAATTGCTTCGCATCCTCGCGATCTCTCTGAAGGACAACGCTTAGCTCTCGTATTAGCAATCGTTCTAGCGCCAAAGCCAGATCTACTAATTCTTGACGAGCCAACACGTGGTTTGGATTATGAGAGCAAGACTCTATTAACCAGATTCTTAACCGATAGGGCCGAATCTGGCGCGGCGGTGCTAATCGCTACACATGACGTTGAATTAGTTGCAGAACTGGCAACCCGAATCATTATTTTGGCCGAAGGTGAATTAGTTGCTGATGGCAGCACGATGGACGTACTGCTAGCTTCTCCTTCGTTCGCGCCGCAAGTCACTAAAGTAATGTCTCCGCGCAAGTGGCTCACGATTGCTGATGTTCTGAAAGCAATTGAATGAGAACAAGAGATATCTACCGATTCAACGGTTTTAGGACTATTGCTTTAGCCGCAGCCAGCTTAATTAGCGCTACAGGATTCTTCTGGCCCTTTTTCAGCAGCGAAAATAAGAGTTCTTTCTTCTTTTGGTTAGCCACTCCCTTAGCGCTCATTCTTCTCTTAGCGCTAATCGGTCAAGCAAACCTAGATGCAAAGTCATTGGCGTTACTTGCGGTCTTAAGTGCAATCATTGCAGCGCTTCGACCGCTAGGTGCTGGCGCTGCAGGAATCGAACCAATGTGGTTCTTGCTTATTCTCTCCAGCTTCGTCTTTGGTTCAAGTTTTGGATTTTTACTTGGTGTGCAATCCATGTTGCTTTCAGCATTTCTAACTGGCGGTTTTGGTCCTTGGCTTCCCTATCAAATCTTCGCTGCCGGTTGGATTGGATTGCTGGCTGGAGCAATTCCAAAAGTTAAGCGGTATCAAATCCCGGTAATTGCAATTTCGTCATTGGTTTTGGCGGAAATATTTGGCATCTTGATGGATCTACAGTTTTGGCCATGGGCTTTTGGTCCCAAGACGCAACTTTCATATCTGCCGGGCGCAGCAATTGCAGAGAACTTTGATCGTTTCTTTGCTTATCATGTTGCGACTTCAATGGCTTGGAATGTGCCAAGAGCAATCTTTACTGCGCTCTTAATTGTTGCGGTTGGACCAGGTGTGATGAAAGCGCTACAAAGGACGGCTAGAAAAGCTGCCTTTGCCAGCGAGATCAAATTTAATTAAGAGAGCTTTACCTTTGGTGAAACCATAGGGATCTTTACGATCTCTGCCTGTAATTCACGGCCACGAACATCGATTGAAACCTTGTCGCCAACTTTATATTTTGTATCGATTAGGCCTAATGCAATGCCAACTTTAAGAGTTGGCGAGAATGTGCCTGAAGTTGTTTCTCCAACAACTGCGCCATCGGCAATAACGTTCATATGACCACGTGGAATTCCGCGATCTAGTAATTTCAAGCCACGTAAGCGCTTCTTAATGCCAGCTGCAATTTCAGCGCGAAGTGCGCTATCACCATTGAACTTTGGCTTGTCGTAAGCAATCGCCCAAGAAGCGCCACCGACATTTGCAGAGATCGACTCTGAAAGTTCGTTTCCGTGCAATGGATAGCCCATCTCTGTGCGCAGAGTGTCACGTGATCCCAAACCACATACCAAACCGTTTAACTTAGCTGCAGCTTCTGCAATCGCATCCCAAACCGCATGCGCTTCGCTCCACTTTGGCAGCACCTCGTAACCCAGCTCACCCGAGTAACCGGTACGGCAGATAATTACTTCACACCCGTTTAGAGTTCCATGCATAAAAGCCATGTACTCCATCTCAAGTGTTAAACCAAGCGATTCGAGTAGGTGCTTTGACTCTGGTCCTTGCACAGCAATTACGCCGTACTGCTCGTGTTGATTAATAATCTCTAAGTCAGCTGGCGCGCTCTTCTTCAATACATCAAATACTTTGCTGCAGTTGGCTGCGTTTGGAACTAGGAAAATGTCATCTTTGCTATTGCAGTATGCGATGATGTCATCGATTACTCCGCCCAAGTCATTGCATAGCAAGTTGTACTGCGCTTCGCCGTCAGTAATCTTTTCCAAATCGTTTGTCAGAATGCTGTTGATGTAGCTCTTAGCGCCGGGACCTTTGATGGAGATCTTTCCAAGGTGCGATACATCGAAGATGCCTACGCGAGAACGAACAGCATCGTGTTCGGCAAGTACTCCACCACCTGGATATTCGATCGGCATCTCCCAGCCTCCGAAGTCGGCCATCTTTGCGCCGAGAGATTTATGCTTTTCATCAAGTGGTGAATGTTTCATAGGCGCAGGTTATCCAATACGATTAGGAAATGCCTGAAAAGTTAAAGCTTAAGTACCTAGAAAAATCAGTGAATTGCGACGCTCTCGTGGTTGGCCTTGCTAAAGGTCCGAAGGGCTTAGAGATTGTTTCGACGCTTACGCTCGACGAGAAGGAGATACTCCAGTCTCTCAACGACCTAGGCGCTACCGGCAAAGCCGATGAAGTTATCAAGCTTCCAGGAACTGCAACAAAGGTTCTTCTCTTTGCAGGGCTTGGTAAAGCAGCAAAGGAGTACTCATCAGAATCAATCCGTCGCGCTGCTGGCATTGCCGCGCAGAATCTGCACGGACATAAGAGCGCAATTTTCGCGATCGACAACGATGCTCGTGCCATGGCAGAAGGCGCTGCGCTAGGTTCATATACATTTACTGATTTCCGTGGCCACTCTAAGAACGATCAAAAAGCTCCGCTATCTGAGATTTACATCGACGCTGATGGAGATAGCAAGTTACTTAAAGAGGTCGAGATTGTTGCGAAGTGGACTTTCTTCGTGCGCGATTTAGTAAATATGCCACCTAGCTATTTAAATCCTAAGAAGTTTGCCGAACTAGTAAGCGCGCAAGCAAAGAAAGTTTCAGGCGTTAAAGTCAAAGTTTGGGATGAGAAGCAATTGAAATCGCAAGGTTTTGGCGGACTTATCGGCGTTGGCCAAGGTTCAGCTAACCCACCACGATTAGTTTCGCTCTCTTACAAACCAGCAAAGGCAAAGCGAACACTTGCGTATGTTGGCAAGGGAATCACTTTTGATTCAGGTGGACTTGCGCTAAAGCCAGCTGCGAATATGGATGAGATGAAGGCTGACATGACTGGCGCAGCATCTGTAGTTGGAGCGATTCTTGCTATTGCAGAACTTAAGTTGCCAGTTGCAATTGATGCCTGGGCTGCACTTGCTGAAAATATGGTTTCAGATACCGCTACTCGCCCATCAGATGTAATTACCATTTATGGTGGCAAGACAGTTGAAGTACTAAACCCAGATGCAGAAGGACGTTTAGTTCTCGCAGATGCGATTGTTAAAGCTCAAGAAAATAAGAACCTCGACGCGATTGTTGATGTTGCAACTCTTACCGGTGCAAAAGTTGTTGCACTCGGAACTCGTTATTCAGCAGTCATGACAAACAACGATGATCTTTGTGCAGAATTTCTAGATGTCACCGATGTAACCGGCGAACAATTCTGGCAACTTCCGCTTCCTGAAGAACTTCGCGCATCATTAGATACTCCAATTGCGGATATCGCCAATATCGGCGAACGTATGGGTGGCGCGCTTGTTGCTGGCCTCTTCCTCAAGGAGTTCATTTCCAATGAGTTACCTTGGTTACACCTTGATATTGCCGGCGTTGAACTAAATACTGGAAAAGCCCACGGACACACTCCTGTTGGGGCTACGGGCGTTTGCGTTCGCTCACTTATTGAGATGGCCAAGTAGTCCAAATCTCTAGCTCATAAGTCACTTACTGCGGATTACCTATATATAGGCGTGAGTGGCAGGATAGCCCTGTACGGGTTCCACATATTGGGTATTTGGAGAGCTAAATGTCTTATGACGTTGTAATTCTTGGTGGCGGTTCTGGTGGCTATGCATGTGCGCTTCGCGCTTCGCAGCTAGGACTATCTGTAGTTTTAATTGAGGCAGATAAGGTCGGCGGCACATGTTTGCACCGCGGATGTATCCCAACAAAGGCGCTGCTTCATGCTGGTGAAGTCGCTGATAGCGCACGCCATGCAGCTGACTTCGGTGTCAATGCAACATTCAACGCGATCGACATGGCTGGCGTAAATGCTTACAAGGATGGCGTGATCTCTCGCCTATATAAGGGTCTCTCTGGTTTAGTTAAATCTCGCGGAGTTACATTTGTTGAAGGTTGGGGAAAATTAGTTTCACCTAACACTGTTGAAGTTAACGGTACTCAATACACCGGCAAGAACGTTGTTCTTGCGACAGGCTCTTATGCACGCACACTTCCTGGTTTAGATATCGACGGCAAGCGCGTAATTACATCTGATCAAGCTCTCAATATGGATTATGTTCCAAAGAGCGCAATCGTTCTTGGTGGCGGAGTTATCGGTTGCGAATTCGCTTCTGTATGGAAGTCATTCGGCGCAGAGGTAACAATCATCGAAGGTCTGCCTCGTCTTGTAGCGCTTGAAGATGAAACTTCTTCAAAGCAGCTTGAGCGCGCATTCCGTAAGCGTAAGATTGAATTCGAAGTTGGCAGCAGATTCCAGTCACATACTGTTAATGCAGATAGCGTGACTGTAAATCTAGAGAACGGAAAGTCATTTACTGCAGAAGTACTTCTCGTTGCAGTTGGACGCGGTCCGGTTTCTGCAGGTATTGGTTATGAAGAGCAAGGCCTGACAATGGATCGTGGATACGTGCTTGTAGATAACAAGTGCCGCACCAATGTTCCAGGCGTATGGGCTGTCGGCGATTTGATTCCAACACTCCAACTTGCACACGTTGGTTTCCAAGAAGGAATCATGGTTGCAGAAGAGATTGCTGGTTTAAATCCACAACCAATTAATTACGATGGCGTTCCACGCGTTACATATTCAGAACCAGAAGTTGCTTCAGTTGGTTTAACAACAGCAACTGCGAAAGAACGTGGTTATGACATTGAAGAGATTTCATACGATCTTGGCGGAAATGGAAAGTCTCAGATTTTGAAGACTGCTGGTTCAATCAAGATTGTTCAGCAAAAGGGCGGACCAGTTCTTGGCATCCACATGGTTGGTGATCGCGTTGGCGAGCTAATCGGTGAAGCTCAAGTTATTTACAACTGGCAGGCAGATGCGCAGGATGTTGCACCATATATCCACGCTCACCCAACCATGAATGAGGCAATGGGCGAAGCTTTCCTAGCATTAGCGGGCAAGCCACTTCACGCACACGCTTAAACGATAGATAATTACCCGGCTCGAAACGAAAAGAAGGAAACGGTTAGATGTCATTTTCAGTAACAATGCCAGCGCTAGGCGAATCAGTTACAGAAGGAACAGTTACACGTTGGCTCAAGAATGAAGGCGACGTAGTTGCAGTTGACGAACCACTACTAGAAGTATCGACCGACAAAGTTGATACCGAGATTCCTTCACCTGCGGCTGGCGTATTGCAGAAGATTGTGGTTGGACCAGATCAGACAGTTGCAGTTGGAACTGAATTAGCGATTATCTCTGCTGATGGTTCTGCAGTGTCCGCGCCAACTTCCAATGTAAATGTGGCACAGGTTCCTCCTGTCGCTGCGACTCCAGAACCAGTTGCAGTAACTCCGACTCCTGCCCCAGTTGCTGCGGCCCCAGTTGCAACACCAACACCTGCTCAAGCAGCGCCAGCAGCTAGCGGTTCAGGAACTGTTGTAACAATGCCGGCTCTTGGCGAATCTGTTACCGAAGGAACCGTTACACGTTGGTTAAAGAACGTTGGCGATAGCGTTACAGTTGATGAAGCGCTATTAGAAGTTTCTACAGATAAAGTCGATACCGAAATTCCTTCACCTGCAGCAGGTGTAATCACTTCAATTGATGTTCCAGCAGATACCACTGTCGCAGTTGGCGCACGTTTAGCTGTGATCGG
>JBFYJK010000066.1:0-2721 GCA_041311445.1 Candidatus Nanopelagicales bacterium | reverse complement strand
TAAATCCAACTTATCTAGTACTTAAGTAGGACTGTTTAACTCTTAAGTTCAGATATGCACAGTTTTCTTAGCCTGCAACCATGAAAAACCGTATAGATATCAAGAACATCGTCGCAATCGCCGTAATCATCGCCTCATTTCTGGTGGCAATCACGCTCGCATTCTTAGCGAATAACCGTGGTACTTATTGGGTCGCTGCCAAAGAACTCACGCCAGGACATATTGTCGACACCACAGACTTCATCCAAGCTAAAGGATCATTTAGTAAAGAGGCGAGTGGCTACATTCAGGGCAATCAGAATCCCGTTGGCTACTCAGTCGCTAAACATGTTGCAGTTGGCGAATATCTAAACCAGAGCGCTTTAGTTGAGAGCAATGGAGAGAGCAATGTAAAACTTCTCTCATTTTCAGCAGCAACGGCAGATTTACCTTCACAGGTTCGCATCGGAGATGCCGTGAACTTATATCAAGTAGTTAACGACACCGGTGATGGCAAAGATATTCCCAGCGAATTAGTAATTGATGGCGTCTTTATTGTTGACTTAAATCGCAAGAGTGAGAATCTAGGTGGTTCATCAATAGTTACCGTAGCCATTCCAAATGATTTTGTAGAACGCGCTTTAAATGCGACCAGACGTGGACGAATGGTGGTCGTGGTAAATCATGGCTAAGTTCGTTACATATATTGCAGATCCTGATTTAGAGAGCGCAGTCATAAAAGCAATTGCCGCGATCAATGGGGAATTAACGGTAAGGGGAGTTTCGTTAGATCAGGTCCGCATTGCAGAACAGGCGAAAGATATAACTTTGGTCTGCACTCGACAGATTGACTTTGCTTATAAACGCGTAATTGTTGATAAATCGATGACAACCGAAGAGATCTCCGCGTTATTGCAACCTGAATCGAAAGCTGTTTCATTTGAATTTAATCCAGGTGCTGCAAAAGTCATCTGCTTTGTAGGACTTTCCGGTGGCGTCGGAACCACAACACTTGCGATTAACTTCGCCTTCGAAATGGCCCTCAAATCCAAAGTGCAGCTCTCAGATTTAGATATGAAGAATCCGGATGTGGCGCGAGCTTTAGGTTTGCATCGAATAGAGGAGCGCTCTGAGAAGGTTGCGAATAATCTCTTCGCAACCCAAGGCTTACCTTCGGATAATGATTGCGAGGCATTTATCTTTGATTTAGGGAGCAATTTGCGCCATCCATTACTTGAACGCGCAGATGAGATTTATCTGGTGACAAAGGCAGGTTTTAATACTTTGGCAAGGTTGCAAGAGCTCGATCTAACTCCTTCGACTTTAATTATTAATTTCGCCGAACGTACCAAGTCCCAACAGAAGTGGCGTGCGCAGATTGCCGAGCTCTATCCAAGACAGAAGGTCGTAAATATCCCGTGGGACTTAAAAGCCTTTGAAAGCGCGGCTGATTCCAAGAGCGCGCTTATGGAGAGCAGCCCTAATTCGCTAGCCAGAAAATCCATCGCTACTCTTGGCTAATGCGCGTTTATGTAGCCACAACTCCTGAGCAGATCGTTGAGCTCCTGCAGGCTGCAGTTACTTTTGAGGATTACTTGACTCCAGACCAATTCGAATTCGATGGCGGAGTAGACGAAGAAGAGCGCGAACACCTGGTAAGCCTCTTGGCCGCAGACGATGCGATTGAATTAAATCAAGGCAAAACCGGATTTGTTATAGCGGCTGATTTAAGCGAAGAGCAGCTAAACGGCGAAGCTATAACTCTAAATTTCAAGCAAGTTGCAGCGCTACTGATTTCTGAAGATGGCGAAGAGCTTTCTTGGTTCGCCCCTGAAGAGATTTCACATCAATTAGATAGCTACAAGTAATGCTGCAAATTGATGAACTGCTGAAAGATAAGAGCAATTTATCTACAGATGCGATTAACCATTTAAAGAGAATTGCAAGCGATTGGCATTTGATAGCAGATTTAAGTTTTGCCGATCTAGCTATCTGGGTTGAGAATAAATCAGGAAATCAGTTAGCGGTAGCGCAAGTGCGTGCGGCAACTGCAGCAACTGTATTTCCTAAAGATTTCGTCGGGGATGAAGTAACCGAACTCTTCAAAGGTGAAGGAGTGGATTATTTTCCAATTAAATTTAATGGTGAAGTCATTGCAAATATCGCTCGCCATCGCAACGCGGATGCAACTAGAAGTTCTGGTCGTTTAGAAGGCGAATACCAAGCAATTGCGCAGCAACTCTTAGATATGGTTGGAGAAGGTTCTTTCCCATTTGCGACTGCTATTAGTTCGCTTAATCCATCTCCGCGTGTTGGCGATGGATTTATTCGTTTAGATAAGAACGGCGCCATCACATATGCAAGCCCAAATGGTCGCTCAACTTTCAGCCGCTTAGGCTGGGAGAGCGAACTTGAAGAGTTGCGATTATCTGAGATCGCATCAGCAATTAGCCATAAAGCTGTAAACCAATTCCAAGAGCAGATAGATTTGAATGAAGTTAGTCAGATCGAACTGGAATCTCGCGGCGGAACAATCGAACTTACTTTGCTTCCACTATTAAATAGCGGCTTACGATTAGGTAGCGTGGTCTTGCTTCATAACGTTACTGAGATTCGTCGCCGTGAGCGTGAATTGCTTCTAAAAGATGCCACAATTAAAGAGATTCACCACCGCGTGAAGAACAACCTGCAGACCGTTTCTGCGCTGCTTCGATTGCAATCTCGCCGCGTAGAGGACTTGAA
>JBFYJK010000033.1:0-20758 GCA_041311445.1 Candidatus Nanopelagicales bacterium | reverse complement strand
ACTAGAACAGTTGCGACGGTGCGCTTTAGAAATTTGAACACGCGAATAGAGTAGCCTCAAGTAAGATACTCGTCATGGATGCGCAAGTATTAGTAAACGATTTGGCCGATAAGGCCCGTATGGCTGCGCGCACTCTGGCTACCGCAACAGGCGCCGAACGCGCTGCCGCACTCAACGCGATTGCTGATGAAATTGAAGCTCGTACCTTTGAAATCCAAGAAGCTAACCAAGCAGACATGGAGCGCGGGCAGCGCGATGGGCTAAATAGCCAACTTCTAGATCGACTTTTATTAACTGATGCACGCGTAAAGGGAATTGCAAATGGCGCACGACAAGTAGCGGCCCTTGAAGATCCACTGGGCCAGACTCTTCGCGAACGCTCTCTTCCAAATGGTTTACATCTAAGACAGATTTCAGTGCCATTCGGCGTTGTTGGAATGGTTTATGAAGCGCGTCCAAATGTCACTGTTGATGCTGCCGTAATTCTTCTGATGAGTGGCAATGCAGCGTTACTTCGCGGCTCCTCATCAGCAGATAGCAGCAATCAGATTTTGGTAAAAGTAATGCGCGATGCACTTTCAAAGACCAAGATTTCACCAGATGTAATCCAATTAATTCCTTCAAATGATCATGCAACCACAACGGCACTTCTTAAAGCACGTGGTCACGTTGACTTAGTAATTCCTCGCGGATCTGCAAACTTAATTCGCATGGTCGTTGATGAAGCAACAGTGCCAACAATTGAAACTGGCGCTGGTGTATGTCACGTTTATGTTGATAAAGATGCAGATCTGGAAAAGGCAATTCCAATTCTTATCAATTCAAAGACTCATCGTCCATCAGTTTGCAACTCAGCTGAAACACTTCTTGTTCATCGAGATATTGCACCAAAATTCTTGCCTATGGCACTTAAAGCTTTAAATGAATCTGGGGTAGTGCTGCACGCAGATGCAGACGCAGCGAAGGCTGCCGAAATTCTTGGAATTCGTGCACAGGCAGCGACCGCAGAGAATTGGGCAACCGAATATGGCGTGCTTGAGATGAATGTTGGCGTGGTTGATTCTGTTGAGGATGCATCAGCACATATCGCTAAATTCGGCACCAATCACACCGAATCAATCGTTACTGAAAATAAAGAGACAGCCGATAAATTCGTAAAGCTTTCTGATTGCGCCGCTGTAATGATCAATGCTTCGACTCGATTTACTGATGGCGAACAGATGGGTTTTGGCGCCGAAATCGGTATCTCCAATCAGAAACTTCATGCCCGCGGTCCAATGGGCTTAGAGCAGATGACAACCACCACCTGGGTGGTCACTGGTACTGGGCAGATTCGGCATTGATTAGTAAATAATCTTCTTACAAATTAGAATTCACGCATGTCTAGCCTTACACGTGCTGAAGTTGCCAAGTTAGCAAAGCTCGCACGCATCGAATTAACTGATTCAGAGATGGATGCGCTCTCATCTGAATTCGCAGTTATTTTGGGCGCTGTCGATCGAATTCAGGGAGCACCACTTGCAGATGTTCAACCAACATCGCATCCGCTTCCAATTAACAACGTAACTCGTCCAGATGTAGTTATCCCTTCACTAACACCAGACGAGGCGCTAAGTGGAGCGCCGGCACAAGAAGAGCAGCGCTTCCGCGTACCGCAGATTTTGGGTGAAGAATGATTCGCAAGAACGCATCCGAAATGGCAGCAGCACTTGCTGCAAAAGAAATTTCATCCGTTGAATTAGTAAACGCTCATTACGAACGTATCGCTGAAGTAGATGGCC
This sequence comes from Candidatus Nanopelagicales bacterium, assembly GCA_041311445.1. Classification (GTDB taxonomy): domain Bacteria; phylum Actinomycetota; class Actinomycetes; order Nanopelagicales; family Nanopelagicaceae; genus ZLKRG08. The sequence continues at coordinate 18,977 of JBFYJK010000033.1, read as the reverse complement.
AAGTAAAAGCATTTCTGCATTTAGATAAAGAAGGCGCACTTGCACAGGCAAAGTCTGTTGATGATGCGCGCGCTAAAGGTGAAACATTGCCACCACTTGCTGGTGTTCCGGTTGCGCTTAAAGATATCTTTACTCAAAAGGGCGTACCTACAACTGCAGGTTCAAAGATTCTTGAAGGTTGGCGTCCACCATACGATGCAACCGTTACCGCTAATTTAAAGAAGAACGGTCTTGTGATTCTTGGTAAAACCAATATGGATGAATTTGCGATGGGCTCTTCAACAGAGAACTCTGCTTATCATCCGACACATAATCCATGGGATTTAACCCGTATTCCTGGCGGTTCTGGCGGTGGATCGTCTGCATCACTTGCAGCCTTTGAAGCGCCTTTAGCACTAGGTACCGATACCGGTGGATCAATTCGCCAACCAGCTGCAGTTACCGGCACCGTCGGCGTTAAGCCAACTTATGGTGCGGTCTCTCGCTACGGAATGATTGCGTTCTCATCTTCATTAGATCAGGGCGGACCATGTGCTCGTACCGTTCTAGACGCTGCGTTACTTCATGAAGCTATCGCGGGCCATGATGTTAAAGATTCAACATCAATTAGCGCACCAACTCCAAAGGTTGTTGAAGCTGCAAAGCGCGCAGATGTAAAAGGCTTAAAGATCGGCGTTATCAAAGAACTTCAAGGCGATGGTTATCAAAAGGGCGTTTTAAACCGCTTTAATGAATCAATCGAACTGCTCTCGTCACTGGGCGCAGAAATTGTTGAAGTTTCATGCCCGTCATTTGAATACGCACTCGCTGCTTACTACTTAATCGCACCATCAGAGTGTTCTTCTAACTTAGCTCGCTTTGATGCGATGCGTTACGGAATGCGGGTTGGCGAAGGCGATGCCGAATCAGTTATGAATGCAACCCGCGAAGCAGGATTCGGCCGCGAAGTTAAGCGCCGCATCATCCTAGGTACCTATGCGCTATCAAGCGGTTACTACGATGCTTATTACGGTAGCGCGCAGAAAGTTCGCACCTTAATCATGCAAGATTATGCAAAGGCGTTTGCCGGTGTTGATGTTTTGGTATCACCAACTGCGCCAACAACTGCATTTAAGATCGGCGAGAAGAGCAATGATCCGCTTGCGATGTACTTAAATGACGTTGCAACTATCCCGGTTAACTTGGCTGGTATCTGCGGCATGTCATTACCATCTGGTCTTGCAGATGAAGATAACTTGCCAACTGGCTTCCAGATCATGGCGCCAGCAATGGAAGACCAGCGTTTATACAACGTCGGTGCAGCACTTGAGGCAGCGCTACTTTCAAAGTGGGGCGCTCCATTGCTTTCTAAAGCTCCAGTTTTAGGAGGTGCTAAGTAATGTCATTGAAATATGAAGATGTCGTAGCTAAGTACGAACCTGTAATGGGCTTGGAAGTTCACGTAGAGCTAAATACCAATTCAAAGATGTTCTGCGGTTGCGCAACTGTTTTCGGTGCGGAACCAAATACTCAGACCTGCCCAGTTTGCTTAGGTCTGCCAGGTTCGTTGCCTGTTGTAAACGAGAAGGCGATTGAATCTGCAATCAAGATTGGTTTAGCTCTTAATTGCAAAGTTGCGCCATTTAGCCGCTTTGCGCGTAAGAACTACTTCTACCCAGATATGCCTAAGAATTATCAAACTTCGCAATATGACGAACCAATCTGTTTTGATGGTTTCTTAGATGTAGAGATCGATACCGAAGAAGGCGCGAAGACTTTCCGCATCGAAATCGAACGCGTACATATGGAAGAAGACACAGGTAAATCACTGCACATGGGTGGCGCAACTGGTCGTATCCACGGCGCTGATTACTCATTGCTTGATTACAACCGCGCGGGTATTCCACTGATTGAAATCGTTACCAAGATTATTCCTGGCACCGGAAAGTACGGCCCAGAAGTAGCTAAGGCTTACGTTGCTGAACTTCGCGATATTTTGCGCAGCATCGGCGTATCGGATGTAAAGATGGAACAAGGCTCACTTCGTTGTGACGCTAACGTTTCACTTCGTTTGATCGGTGCGGATACTTTAGGAACTCGTTCAGAATCAAAGAACGTAAACTCGCTTCGTTCTGTAGAACGCGCGATCCGTGGCGAAATGATTCGTCATGCTGAGCTACTTAATGCTGGCCAGAAGGTTAAGCAAGAGACCCGTCACTTCCAAGAAGATACAGGTTTAACTCGCAGTGGTCGCTCAAAGGAAGAAGCAGAGGATTACCGCTACTTCCAGGACCCAGATTTAGTACCAGTAGCACCAAGCGCTGAATGGGTAGAAGAGCTACGAAAGTCGCTGCCAGAGAAGCCATCTGCACACCGCAAGCGTCTTCAAGAAGCTTGGTCAGTTCCTGATAAGGAAATGGCTGCAATGATCAATGCAGATTTACTTGGCACTGTTGAAGCAACAGTAAATCTTGGAGCAGATCCAACAAAGGCACGCGGCTGGTGGCTTGGAGAAATTTCTCGTATTGCAAATGAAAAAGAAGTTGCAGTTGAAGAACTTTCAATTGCACCTATAGATGTTGCCGAAATTATTGAGCTAATCAATAAGGGCGAACTTACAGATAAGTTAGCGCGCCAAGTTGTTGATGGCGTTATTAATGGTGAAGGTAGCCCTGCAGAAGTTATTGCAAAACGCGGCTTCAAAGTCGTAAGCGATGATGGCGCACTTCTTTCAGCTATCGAAAAGGTCTGCGCTGCAATGCCAGATGTGGCTGAAAAGGTTCGCGGAGGACATCTACCAGCAGCTGGCGCACTTATTGGCGCAGTAATGAAGGAAACAAAAGGCCAAGCAGATGCTGCGAAAGTTCGCGAGCTCCTACTTGGCCATTTGGGTCAAGCTTAATTAGTTATTAGTGGGTAATAACGCCTTCTGTTTCAACTAATGACTCTTTACCAATATTGATAAAGAGGAAGAGCACGATTGCGCCTACGGTTAATAATCCAGCACTAAATTTAAATGCTGTTGTAAATCCGTGAGTCATTGCAAATGGCTGAACCATTTTTCCGAGCGAAGTATGTGCTGCTGCGTAATTAGTCGCTGCTGTCGCGGCGATAGTGTTTAGCAGAGCTGTACCAAGTGATCCACCGATTTGCTGGCTGGTATTTACCATCGCACTTGCCACGCCGGTGTCGTGATTACTTACGGCATGAAGTGAAGTAGAAGTAAGTGGAATAAAGACCAACGCCATACCGCTAGACATAATTAACAATGAAGGCAGCACATGTGTTACATATGAAGTCTCCGGTGTAATACGTGTAAGCAGTAACAGACCTACAGCGGCCGCTAATAAACCTGGAACCATAAGTGGTTTTGGACCAAACTTCGGTAGTAACTGTGAAGAAATTCCAGCAAAGACGATGATTCCAGCAGTGAATGGCAAGAATGCAAAGCCAGACTTAAGTGGGCTGTAACCCAAAATTACCTGAAGATAAAGACCAAGGAATAGGAACATCGAGAATAGGCCTGCGCCTACAACGAGTGAACCCAGGTATGAACCACCACGGTTGCGTTCTGAAACGACGCGAAGTGGAAGTAGCGGATTCTTAACTTTACGTTCGATTACAACAAAGATTGCCAAAAGAATAACTGCAGCTGCTAAGAATGAAATTGTGTGGCCATCTGTCCAGCCATCATTTGCAGCATTGTTGAATCCATAAGTTAATGAGAAGAGACCAGCAGTCGCAGTAATAACACCTGGGATGTCATAACTGCGATCGCCTTCTGCATGTGATTCATGAACAAATTTCGCTGCCAAAATTCCAGCAACAATCGCGATTGGGGTGTTCACACCAAGGCACCAACGCCATGAGAAGTACTCAGTAAGAGTTCCGCCCAAAATCAAACCAATAGCTGCGCCACCACCAGAAATTGCACCGATTACTCCGAATGCTTTTGCGCGTTCTGCAGGTACTGTGAATGTAACGCTAATAATTGAAAGTGCGGCAGGGGCAAGAAGGGCACCAAATACACCTTGAAGAGCACGTGAAGCAAAGAGCATTCCCTGTGTAGATGCGAGTCCACCTAGTACTGAAGCGCCTGCAAAACCAGCAAGGCCAATAATGAAAACTTTCTTGCGACCGACGAAATCTCCGATTCGTCCTCCAAGGAGTAGGAGTGAACCGAACGCCAAAGTGTAAGCAGTGATTACCCACTGTTGATTTGCATCGGTGATTCCCAAATCAACCTTTGCGCTTGGGATAGCGATGTTCACGATTGATGAATCAAGAACCACCATGAGCTGTGAGATTGCTACAACAAATAGGGTTCGCCAACGATCTCTAAAAATAATTTCGGGCGCTACGATTTTCAAAATACTCTCCGTAATAAATAGGTTTAATGAGGTTTACTTGCAGTTACAGTGGCTAACGCTATAGAAACTTGCTTTATGCCCTGCTTTCAATGAGCGTGAAATGCCAATATGATTTGCGCCATGTCGAAGATGAAACCGCGCTCAGGTCTAGTTACTGATGGATTGGAGCGCGCTCCAGCTCGAGGAATGCTTCGCGCAGTTGGCATGGGGGATGAAGATTGGGTAAAGCCTCAGATCGGCATCGTCTCATCATGGAACGAGATCACACCATGCAACCTCTCTCTTGATCGATTAGCAAAAGCATCACGAAAAGGCGTTATCGATGCTGGCGGTTTCCCAATGCAATTCGGAACTATCTCGGTTTCAGATGGCATCTCAATGGGCCATGAAGGAATGCACTTCTCATTAGTTTCTCGCGAAGTTATTGCAGACTCTGTCGAAACAGTTATGCAGGCAGAGCGTCTTGATGGAATGGTGACTTTTGCAGGTTGCGATAAGTCTCTTCCTGGAATGATGATGGCAGCAGCTCGTATCGATGTTGCCTCAGTATTTGTTTACGCAGGTTCAACACTTCCTGGCCAAGTAGATGGCAAAGATGTAACCATCATCGATGCTTTCGAAGCAGTTGGTGCATGTGCACGTGGCTTAATTTCTCAAGATCGCGTTGATGAAATCGAACGCGCAATTTGCCCAGGCGAAGGCGCTTGTGGTGGCATGTACACCGCAAACACCATGGCAACCGTTGGTGAAGCAATCGGACTTTCACTACCTGGCTCTGCAGCGCCTCCCGCTGTAGATCGTCGTCGCGATACTTACGCTGAAAAAGCTGGCGCAGCCGTTGTTAACTTAATCGAAAAGGGAATTACCACCCGCGATATTTTGACTAAGAAAGCTTTCGAAAACGCTATTACTGCAGTGATGGCGCTAGGTGGATCTACCAATGCAGTGCTGCATTTGCTTGCAATTGCACATGAAGCAGAGGTTGATTTAACTCTTGAAGATTTCCATCGCATTGGCTCAAAAGTCCCACTACTTGGCGACTTAAAGCCATTCGGCAAATATGTAATGAGCGATGTCGACAAAGTCGGCGGAATTCCAGTTGTTCTACGTATGTTGCTTGATGCAGGTTACCTGCATGGCGATGTCTTAACTGTTACCGGTAAAACGATGGCAGAGAATCTTGCAGATATTAATCCGCCTCTTGCTGACGGAAATGTTCTGCACGCAATCAATCAACCTCTCTCTACAGATGTTGGCATCACCATTCTTGGTGGTTCGCTTGCAACTGAAGGCGCAGTCTGCAAAACCGCAGGTATCGGAATCGAAACATTCGAAGGACCAGCGCGAGTTTTCGAACGCGAACAGGCAGCAATGGAAGCTCTTGAAAACGGAACTATCCAAGCTGGCGATGTTGTGGTTATTCGCTACGAAGGACCAAAGGGCGGTCCAGGTATGCGCGAAATGTTAATGATCACCGGCGCAATCAAAGGTGCAGGACTTGGTAAATCAACTCTGCTACTTACTGATGGTCGTTTCTCTGGCGGATCTACTGGTCTATGTGTTGGACACGTTGCTCCAGAAGCCGTCGATGGGGGACCGATTGCATTTATTAAAGATGGCGATTTAATCCGTATCGATATTACAAATCGTAAATTGGATTTGTTAGTTGATGCCGCCGAACTTGAAAAGCGCAAAGTTGGTTGGAAGCCGCTGCCACATAAGTACAGCCGTGGCGTGCTACATAAGTATTCAAAGCTCGTCGGAAGCGCATCAAAAGGCGCGGTCTGCGACTAACTAATATTTGAGATGAGTGTCCGTATTTTGAGATGCTCATCTCATCTATTGACGCTCACCTATATATAGGAGAGAATTCATCCATGCGTAAGGTATCTATCGTCTCTTCATCAGTCGTGGTGGTTATTCGATAGCGCGTACCCAAAAGTTACGCGCCCACTGAAGAGTCAGTGGGTTTTTTACTTTAACAAGAAACAACGAAAGGAGTAAGCAGCAGATGAGCAATCAAATTACAGGAGCCCAGTCTCTAGTCAAGTCACTAGAGGCAGCTGGCGTCGATGTCATGTTCGGTCTACCTGGCGGCGCGATCTTGCCTGCTTACGATCCAATCTTTGATTCAAAGATTCGCCATATCTTGGTTCGCCACGAACAAGGTGCAGGCCATGCTGCAGAAGGTTATGCGCAAGTTACTGGTCGTGCTGGTGTTTGCATTGCAACATCTGGTCCAGGCGCAACTAACTTAGTTACACCCCTTGCAGATGCAGCGATGGACTCAGTTCCAGTTGTTGCAATTACTGGTCAGGTTCCAGGACCTGCAATCGGAACTGACGCATTCCAGGAAGCAGACATTCGCGGCATCACAATGCCGTTTACAAAACATAACTTCCTTGTAACTGATCCGCGCGAAATTCCTACCGCAGTTGCGCAGGCATTTCATATCGCAACAACAGGTCGTCCAGGACCGGTTCTGGTCGACGTTGCAAAAGATGCGCTGCAGGCGATGACAGAATTTAATTGGCCAAAGGAGATCAAACTCGCTGGCTATCGCATTCCCGGAGAACCAGACGCGCAATCAATCGCTGACGCTGCGGCGCTAATCGCAGAATCAAAGAAGCCAGTTTTCTATGTTGGTGGCGGCGTAATTAAATCTAACGCTTCAGCAGAGCTAAAAGAGTTGGCGGAGAAAGTTGGTGCACCAGTTGTTACAACTTTGATGGCACTTGGCGCATTCCCTGATTCGCATCCACAACATTTGGGTATGCCTGGTATGCACGGTTCAGTTTCAGCTGTAACTGCGCTGCAGAAAGCAGATCTGCTAATTACTTTAGGTGCGCGTTTTGATGATCGCGTAACCGGCAAGCTCTCTTCATTCGCTCCAAAGGCGCGAGTAATTCACGTTGATATCGATCCAGCCGAATTAGGTAAGAATCGCAGCGTTGATGTACCTATTAACGGTGATTTAAAGGCTGTTATTAAGGCGTTAATCCCTGCAATTAAGCAGAAGCCAGAGATGGGTGCTTGGTGGAGTGCGCTTAATAAATTGAAGGCGACTTATCCAGTTGGATACGACAAGCCTGCAGATGGCTCACTTGCGCCGCAATATGTAATTGAACGAATTGGTCAGATCTCTGGTTCGGATTCAATTTATGTTGCAGGTGTTGGTCAACACCAAATGTGGACTTCACAATTTATTAATTACGAGAAGCCACGTACTTGGCTTAACTCTGGTGGCGCCGGAACTATGGGTTACGCAGTTCCTGCAGCGATGGGTGCAAAAGTTGGCGCACCTGACACCACGGTTTGGGCAATTGATGGCGATGGTTGCTTCCAGATGACTAATCAGGAATTAGTAACTTGCGCGCTAAACAATATCCCAATCAAGGTAGCGATTATAAATAACGAATCTCTTGGAATGGTTCGCCAATGGCAGACACTCTTCTATAAGGGCCGTTATTCAAATACAGATTTGAAATCAAAGATGGTTCCAGATTTCGTAAAGCTTGCAGATGCAATGGGATGCGTTGGTCTTCGTTGTGAAGATCCATCTGATGTTGATGCAACAATCGAAAAGGCAATGTCAATCAACGATCAACCAGTAGTAATTGATTTCCGCGTTAACCGCGATTCAATGGTTTGGCCGATGGTTGCAGCCGGAACTTCAAATGACGACATCATGATCGCGCGTGAAACCGCGCCTGACTGGGATTCACAGGAGTTATAAAAATGGCTAAACATACTTTGGCAGTTTTAGTAGATAACTCATCTGGTGTTCTAGCTCGCGTAGCTTCACTATTTGCTCGCCGCGCATACAACATCGATTCACTCGCTGTTGGCCCAACTGAAGATCCAGCAATTTCACGTATGACAATTGTGGTTAACGTTGAAGGTCACGCTCTAGAACAAGTTATTCGCCAGTTGGATAAGTTGATCAACGTTATTCACGTTTCAGAGATCAAGCCTGCTAAATCAACTCAAGAAGAGTTGGTATTGGTAAAGGTAAAGAACAATCCACGCGTTGAATCAATCGTTACAAAATTCGGAGCGAAGATTGTCGATAGCAGCGAAGATGCGCTGATTATCGAATCAACCAATTCGCCAGCGCTCAATGAAGAGCTCTTGGATTCACTAAAGCAGTTTGGCGTCATCGAATTCGTTCAATCAGGTGTGGTTGCGCTCTCACATGGAGCCTCAGCCCTGGCTGATCAGACGCTCGATATCCAATCCATTTCGACAGACCGCCAAGCGGACTACCAGAATTAACCCCTAGCCGAGAAAACAAAAGAAAAAGGAAAGAAAACCAATGGCAACTATGTATCACGAAGAAGATGCAGATCTATCAATCATCCAAGGTCGCAAGGTCGCAATCATTGGTTATGGTTCACAAGGACATGCACACGCACTTAACCTGCGCGATAGCGGAGTAGATGTTCGTGTTGGCCTTAAGGAAGGTTCACCTTCACGTGCAAAGGCTGAAGCAGAAGGACTACGTGTTACTTCTGTAGCTGAAGCGGTGAAAGAATCAACAGTAATCATGATTCTCGCACCAGATCACGTACAGCGTCATATCTACACAGAATCAATCCTTCCAAATCTAAAAGATGGCGATGCGCTCTTCTTTGGACATGGTTTCAATATTCGTTTCGGTTACATCAAGCCATCAGCAAATGTTGATGTTTGCATGGTTGCGCCAAAGGGTCCAGGACACCTTGTACGTCGCGAATACTCAGCAGGTCGTGGCGTTCCAGTAATCGTTGCAGTAGAACAAGATGCAACAAAGAACGCTTGGCCATTAACACTTTCATATGCAAAGGCAATCGGCGGCCTACGTGCAGGTGGAATTCTTACAACCTTCACAGAAGAGACAGAGACCGATCTATTCGGTGAGCAGTCAGTTCTTTGTGGCGGCGCTTCACAGCTTGTTATGTACGGTTTCGAAACTCTAACCGAAGCTGGTTACCAGCCAGAGGTTGCATACTTCGAGTGCCTACACGAACTTAAGTTGATCGTTGACTTGATGTACGAAGGTGGAATTGCAAAGCAGCGTTGGTCAGTATCTGACACCGCTGAATATGGCGATTACGTTTCAGGTCCACGCGTTATTGATCCATCAGTTAAGGAGAACATGAAGGCTGTACTTGCTGACATTCAGTCAGGTGCATTCGCAAAGCGTTTCATTGATGATCAAGAAGCAGGCGCTCCAGAATTTAAGGCGCTACGCGCTAAGGGCGAAGCTCATCCAATCGAAGCTACTGGCCGCGAACTTCGCAAGATGTTCTCTTGGATCAAGTCTTCAAACAAGGATGATTACCAAGAAGGTAAAGCAGCGCGCTAAGCGTTGATTTATAAGTACTTTCATGAAGCCAGTAGTACTAATTGCTGAGGAACTCAGCCCTGCAACGATGCAGGCGCTGGGGCCGGACTTCGAGATTCGCCATGTTGATGGTGCAGATCGAAGCGCGTTGCTCCCAGCACTTAGTGCTGGTGTCGATGCGGTTTTAATTCGCTCTGCAACTCAAATGGATGCAGAAGCGATTGCCGCTTCAAAAGGTTTAAAGGTAATTGCCCGTGCTGGTGTTGGTTTAGATAACGTAGATATTCCTGCAGCAACTGATGCAGGTGTAATGGTTGTTAACGCACCAACATCAAATATTGTCTCTGCTGCTGAGTTGGCGATTTCATTATTGCTAGCAAGTGCGCGTTTTATTTCGCCAGCACATGCAGCTCTACGAAATGGCAAGTGGGCTCGTTCAAAGTTCACTGGCGCAGAAGTTTTCGAAAAGACTCTTGGCGTTATTGGCTTTGGAAAAATTGGTCAGTTAGTTGCACATCGCATGCAAGCGTTCGGTATGAACGTAGTTGCATACGATCCATACTTGCAACCAGCACGTGCTGCGCAATTGGGAGTGCAATTAGTAACTCTTGATGAGCTGCTAAAGCAATCTGATTTCATCACTATTCACTTGCCAAAGACAAAAGAGACTGTAAACCTAATTGGGGAAGAGGCGCTTAAGAAAGTTAAGCCTTCAGTTCGAATTATCAATGCAGCTCGCGGCGGCGTTCTTGATGAAACAGCGCTTTACAACGCAATCAAAGAAGGACGCGTTGCTGGTGCTGGTTTAGATGTATTTGCAAAAGAGCCTTGCACCGATTCGCCACTATTCGAATTAGATCAAGTTGTAGCAACACCGCACTTAGGCGCATCGACTGATGAAGCGCAGGAGCGTGCTGGTATTGCCGTTGCCGTATCTGTTCGTAAAGCACTTGCTGGAGATTTGGTTCCAGACGCAGTTAACGTAAAGGGTGGCGCGGTCCACGAAGAGATTCGCCCTTCACTGCCATTGGTCGAAAAGATGGCTGAAATCGCTACTGCTTACGCTGGTGGCCTGCCTACAACCATGGAAGTTAATGTTTTAGGCGAAATTGCGGCATATGATGCAGCGGTTCTTGCAACAAGTGCGCTTAAAGGCGCAATCGAGACCACTGTTGAAGAAGATGTTACATATGTAAACGCGCCAAAGCTCGCAGAAGAGCGCGGCATGAGCGCAACTGTTAAGAACGATCCAAATTGCGAACAGTTCCGCAGTTCAATTCAACTTAAAGTTGCAATGGCTAACGGCATCAATTTTGTTGTCGAAGGAACTTTGGTCGGCATTCGCAAAGTTGAGAAAATTGTTTCTATCGATGGATTCGGTCTGGATTTATCACCAGGAAAGCACATGATCTTCTTGCGCTACATGGATAAGCCAGGCGTTATTGGATCAATGGGTAGTGAACTTGGAAAAGCTGGCGTCAATATTGCGGGTATGCAAGTTTCTCGTCGCGAAGTAGGCGGTATGGCGCTAATGGCGCTTACAGTTGACGATCACGTTTCAGAGAATATTTTGGAAGATGTAAAGAAAACAACTGGTGCAGATTTAGCTCGCACCGTGGACCTGGAGAAATAATGTCGAAGACAATCAATCTTGCTGTTATCGCTGGCGACGGAATTGGTCCTGAAGTTGTTGCTGAAGGCTTAAAAGTTCTAGATGTAGTTGGTGCAAAGCACGGTGTTACTTTCAATAAGACTTCATATGATCTTGGCGCAGGTTATTGGCACCGTACCGGTGAAGTTCTTCCTGATTCGGTAATGGCAGAGATTGCAAAGTCAGATGTAATTCTTCTTGGCGCAGTTGGAGATCCAACAGTTCCTTCTGGCGTTCTTGAGCGCGGTCTCTTGCTAAAGCTTCGTTTTGCTTTTGATCATTACATCAACCTACGTCCAGCAAAGTTACATGCTGGCGTTAAAGGTCCACTTGCAACTGAAAAACCAATTGATTTCGTTGTGGTTCGCGAAGGCACCGAAGGCCCATATGTAGGCGCTGGCGGAACACTTGCTTTCGGTACAGATGCTGAAATTGCTACAGAGGAATCGCTAAATACCCGCCGTGGCGCAGAACGCGTAATCCGTGATGCATTTGTTCGTGCACAGGGACGCCCACGCAAAAAATTAACTCTTGTTCATAAGAACAACGTGCTTACTCGCGCTGGTGGGCTTTGGACTCGCACATTTGAAACTGTTGCAAAAGAGTTCCCAGATGTGACCACTGATTACCTACATGTTGATGCAGCATCAATGTTCTTTGTAACTAACCCAGAACGTTTTGATGTGGTTGTTACAGATAATCTATTTGGCGACATCCTTACAGATATTGCCGCAGCAATCTGTGGCGGTATCGGTCTTGCAGCATCAGGCAACATCAATCCAACCGGCGCATTCCCATCGATGTTTGAACCTGTTCACGGTTCAGCACCAGATATCGCTGGCAAGCAATTGGCTGACCCAACTGCAACCATCATGTCAGTTGCAATGATGTTGGATCACTTAGGTTTGGGTGCTGCTGCTCGTGAAGTTGAAGCAGCGGTTGCAGCAGATTTACTAAATCGCGGCGATACTAAGCGTTCGACGTCAGAAATCGGTGACGCACTAGTAAAGGCTCTTTCATAATGAAAATCCAACTAAATCCAAACGCAGTTCCTGCAGCAGAACGTGATGCGAAAGTTGCTGAAGGTGGTTTCGGTAAGTACTACACCGATCACATGGTTACAGTTGATTGGGATGAACAGACCGGTTGGAGCGAACCTGTACTGCAGCCATATGGCCCGTTAACTCTTGATCCAGCGACAGCGGTATTCCATTACGGCCAGGAAATTTTTGAAGGCATGAAGGCATATCGCCAACCAGATGGTGGTGTTGCGCTATTTCGCCCTGAAGCAAATGCGGAACGTTTCAATCGCAGCGCAAAGCGCTTAGCGCTTCCAGAGATTCCAGTTGCTACATTTATTGAAACTGTAGAAGCGCTTGTTAAGCAAGATATTGGCTGGGTGCCCAATAAAGTCGGAGAATCGCTATATATCCGCCCGTTTATGATCGCGACTGAAGTTGGTTTAGGTGTACGCCCAACAAATAAGGCTAAATACATTCTTATCGCAACGCCTGCAGGTGCATATTTCAATCCTGCCAAGGCGGTAACCGTTTGGATTTCAACTGAATACGTTCGTGCAGCACCTGGCGGTACAGGCGAAGCAAAGTGCGGCGGAAACTACGCAGCATCTCTAGTCGCGCAGAAGGCGGCAGCAGCCGAAGGTTGCGATCAAGTTGTTTGGCTAGATGCAGTAGAGCGCAAATGGGTTGAAGAGATGGGCGGCATGAACCTTTACTTCGTAAAGGGAAATAAGGTCGTAACTCCAAAACTAACCGGAACATTGCTTCCTGGTATTACTCGCGATTCGATTCTCTCTGTTGCACGCGATTTAGGTTTTGAAACCGAAGAGGTAATGCTCTCTGTCGATGATTGGAAAGACGGAATCGCTTCTGGCGAGATCACTGAAACTTTCGCTTGCGGAACTGCGGCAGTTGTTTCGCCAATCGGCGCAGCGAAATCAAAGTGGGGCACATGGGTAACTGGTGACGGTAATCCTGGTCCTGCAACTATGAAGATTCGCGAAGCGCTACTTAATATTCAGCATGGCGTAATTGCTGATAACCATGGTTGGGTAAGGGTCGTTAAGTAATGACAAAGATGCCCGATAATTTTCACGTCTATGACACGACTCTTCGTGATGGCGCACAACAAGAAGGTCTGAACTTAACTGTTCATGACAAGCTTCAGATTGCGCGTCATCTAGATGAACTAGGCGTTGGATTTATCGAAGGCGGTTGGCCGGGAGCTAATCCAAAAGATACTGAATTCTTTGAGCTAGCCAAGAAAGAATTAAAGTTAAAGAACGCTACTTTCGTGGCATTTGGTGCGACTCGTCGCGCAAATACAAAAGCAGCAGATGATCCACTAATTGCAGCGCTACGTAACTCTGGTGCGCCCGTTGTAACAATGGTGGCAAAGTCTCATGATCGTCACGTGGATTTAGCTCTAAAGACCACACTTGATGAGAATCTAAATATGATCCGCGATTCGATCCAGCATCTAAAGAGTGAAGGTCAGCGCGTATTTATCGATGCAGAGCATTTCTTTGATGGCTATCGCGCAAACCGCGCATATGCGCTTGAAGTTGTTCGCGTTTCAGCTGAAGCAGGTGCGGATGTAATCGCGCTCTGCGATACCAACGGCGGCATGCTTCCTGATGAAATTGCAGATGTAGTTCATGACATCCTGGGTGCATCGAGTGCACGTCTTGGTATTCACTGCCATAACGACACCGGTTGCGCGATCGCTAACTCAATGGCGGCTGTAGCAGCGGGTGCAACTCACGTTCAGGGAACAATCAATGGTTACGGTGAGCGCACCGGCAATGCAGACCTTGTTTCAATTATTGCTAACTTGGAACTTAAGAAGCAGCAGAAGTTGCTTCCAGATAATTTACTTCGCGAATCATTCCGAATTTCTCATGCAATCGCTGAAGTTACAAATGTAAAGCCATCTGCTCGTCAGCCATATGTTGGTCTTTCAGCTTTTGCACATAAAGCTGGTCTGCACGCATCAGCGATCAAAGTTGACCCAATGCTTTATCAGCACGAAGATCCATCAAGCGTTGGTAACGATATGCGCATGTTGGTCTCTGACATGGCTGGTCGCGCATCGATCGAATTGAAGAGTCAGGAACTTGGCGTTGATTTAGGTGGCGACAAGGAACTTATTACTCGCATTGTTGAACGCGTTAAAGAGATGGAAGCAAAAGGCTTTACCTTCGAAGCAGCAGATGCATCTTTCGAACTACTTGTACGTGAAGAGATTGCAAAGAAGCGCCCTACATTCTTTAGCGTTTCACACTGGTTAACCAGCGTTGAAAGCGATCAAGATGGCAGCATCGTTACCAAAGCAGAAGTTACAGTTTCGGCTAACGGTGAATCACTTATCTGTACTGGATCTGGAAATGGTCCGGTTAACGCATTTGATACAGCGCTACGTTCGGGTCTTTCTAAGCTTTATCCAGAGCTTGCATCGCTTGAACTTACAGATTACAAAGTTCGTATTCTTGAAGGCAATCTAGGTACTGGCGCGATTACTCGCGTATTGGTCGAAACATCAGATAAGAACGGTTCATGGAACACAGTAGGTGTTCATGAGAATGTGATTGCAGCATCTGCCATGGCTTTGGAAGACGCGCTTACTTACGGTCTTATCCGCCAAGGTCGCCAACCAGAGTAACCTTGCTTCATGCAGAACGCGATTGAAGCATTTACTACTTACTTAAATCGCGAACGCTCTTTATCTGACAACACCATTCGCGCATATGTTGGCGATTTAGAATCACTTTCCGCGCATCTAAAGGCACTGGGTGTTGAAGATGTGAATACTTTAAATATCAGCCACTTACGTAGTTGGTTGGCAAACCAGCAGAGCAAAGGCGCATCGCGCACCACTTTGTCTCGTCGCGCTACCTCAATCAAGTTATTTACAAAATGGGCGCATAAAGAAGGTTTGCTTCCAACTGATGTCGGTTTCAATTTAGCAACGCCTAAAGCCCACCGCATCCTGCCGGATATTGTTGATGCGAAAACCGCAGATATCGCGATGCAAGCTTTGGAAGCTGCCGCTGAAGAAACTGGCGAATTAACTGCCGTGCGCAATTTAGCTATGGTTGAAATGCTTTATGCGACAGGAGCGCGTGTATCTGAACTTTGCGGATTAGATCTTCGCGATGTCGATTATGAGCGCCAAACAATTCGGGTAATCGGTAAAGGCAGCAAAGAACGTGTTATTCCGATCGGCCGTCCAGCAATAGCAGCGCTTGAAAAATGGCTAGCTGTTCGTCCGCAATTGGCCAATGAAAAGAGCGAGAACGCAATCTTCCTTGGTGCACGCGGCAAGCGCATCGATCAACGTCAGGTCAGGGAAGTGGTTTACAAAACTATCGAACTAGGCCCGCACGCGCTTCGCCACTCGGCAGCTACACATTTACTAGAAGGTGGCGCGGATCTGCGCACAGTTCAAGAAATTCTCGGCCACGCATCGTTATCTACTACTCAGATTTACACCCATGTATCCGCAGAGCGTTTACATTCAGCATTTAAGCAGGCACACCCACGTGCTTAAACTCGGCGCGAATTTAGAGACCGAGCACATAGATTTCTCAGGTTACTCAGAGAGCCTGCCAGCATGAATTCAACTTTAGTAATCGTTCCTACATATAACGAAGCCGGAAATATTTCGAAACTTCTAAAGTTGCTATTCGCCCTGAATTTGGATGTGCTGATAGTTGATGATGGATCCAAAGATGGCACAATTGAAATTGCAGAGAGCGTAGCAACCAATGGTGCGAAATTAAATTTCTTATTGCGAAATGAAAAATTAGGACTTGGAAATGCTTATCGCGCAGGTTATGCCTGGGCACTTGAGCAGGGCTATGAACGAATTATTCAAATGGATGCAGATGGATCTCACCAAGTTTCGGATTTAGAATCAATGCTCACCTATAGCGATGAAAACCCAGAAGCGGAGCTAATAATTGGTTCTCGCTGGATAAAAGATGGCGCAATTGAAAATTGGAGCAAACGCCGCGAGGCTCTATCAAGGATTGCTAACAAGTACACCCAAGCACTGATGAATTTAGGCGTTAACGATGCCACGGCAGGATTTAGAATTTACAAAGCTGAATTGATTCAACGGATGCATGTGCAGGAAATCAAGAGTGAGGGCTACTGCTTTCAAATTGAAATGACCAAAGCGGCACATGATAATCAAGCGTTAATTGCTGAATATCCAATTACCTTTAAAGAACGCGAATCCGGCGTTAGCAAAATGTCTTCAAGAATCGTATTAGAAGCAATGGCGCGAGTTACATATTGGGGCTTATTCAAGAATGCCTACCACTTTGGTCTCTTGCTATTAACTCTATTCTCTGGCTTCACAACATTTTATGGTTTGGCAAAATCCCAACGTTCTGAATATTACGCATCAATTGCGATGAGCATGAGCAAGAATTTAGGAAATTTCTTCTTTGGAGCGATAGATCCTGCCGGGACGGTAACGCTAGATAAAATTCCCGGTTCGTATTGGTTGCCGGCGATATTTGTAAAGCTTTTCGGATTTAGTACTTGGGCCATTCTCGCTCCAAATGCGCTGCTGACTATTGGATTTGTGCTCGTGGTTGCTGCAATCGGCAAGCGACTTTATGGATACAGAGCAGGTTTGATTGCGGGTGCAATTGCAGCAACAACACCAATTGTCGTTGCCGTTGGTCGCGCTAATCAACCGCAATCAGCGTTTCTCTTTACGCTCGCACTATCTGCACTTTGGGCAATTAAGGCGCTGCAGTCACAAGCTCGACGTGACTTAGTAATAACTGGCCTCTTTATTGCTTTGGCTTTCCATGCATATATGTTGGAAGCATGGGCATTATGGCCGGCGTTGATTATCGCTTGGTTATTTACAACTAAATCTCTTGGTCAGAAGATTATTGATCTACTTCTTGCTGGTACAACGTCGTTGATTGCTTCGCTTACTTGGGTTTTGGTGGCTTGGTTCGTTCCTGCATCGCATCGCCCATATATCGGCGGCACCTATCACAACAACCCATTTGAGATGGTCTTCGGTTACAACGGCTTAGGTCGTTTTAGCGCGACTACTAAAGCTCTTTCATCGGCAACAGATGATCCAAATTTCCGTTCATTCACGCCACCTTTTGGCGGCAGCGCAGGTTGGGGAAGAATTTTTAGTAGCGCTGTAGCAGGTCAAGTCGCCTGGTTAATTCCAACGGCGGCTCTATCAATACTTCTTTTGTTTTGGATGAAAAAACGTGGCGCAACCACCGTCTTCTTGACGTTGTGGTTGGTAACTTTTTTTAGCATGTTTTCAATGGTGGCAGGTATTCATCAGTTCTACACCAGCTCCTTGTCGATACCGGTGGCCCTATTAATCTCAGGAGCATTAACAACCGCATTAGAGCGAGAGAACGAAAATATCTCAAGTTTGCTAATAATCGCAGCGGCTATATCTTCGTTATTTGTTGCACGCTACTATCAAAATTACTTGCGTTGGACTTCATTTGTTCAATTAGCTTTTGCAATTGCAGCAATTGTTTTTATTACCTTGAAATTTAAACGGAAAGCGTTCGTGACCGCTGTTTCTCTCTTAGCTCTTGTTTTCGCTCCGGCGGCATGGGCCTTTGATGCGCATAGTTTCACCAACTCAATTAACCCAGTTGCAGGAAATGTAAGTGCAATGGGTGGATTCGGTGGCCCTGGCGGTCAAGGTTCGCGAGGTGGTTTCGGACAACCAGGAAACGGTTTTGGAAATAATCGCCCGAATTTCCCGTCAAACGGATATGGCAATTTCAATCGCCAGAGACCGGATTTCAATCGCATTCCAAATGGAGCGCCAAATGGATTTAAATTTGGAGGACAACCTGATCAACTTGGGCAGCAGGGTGGGTTCCAAGATGGACAGCGAGGTCAAAGAAATTTCGCTGGCGGATTTGGTGGCGGCTTTGGTCAACAGAATGTAACTACTGCCGTTAAGTACCTGCAGAAAAATCGTAATGGTGCGAAATATTTATTGGTTACTTTTGGTGCACAGAGTGCGGCGTCTTACATCACTGCCACTGGTGAAAACGTGATGCCGATTGGTGGATTCGATGGGCAAGATCCAACTCCAACTCTTGCGAAATTCAAAGAGCTAGTCTCATCTGGCGACGTTCGCTACGTACTAGTTAGTGGTCAAGGCGGAATGGGCGGCGGAATGATGGGTGGGCAATCGAGCAATTCGCCTATCAGCTCCTGGGTCACAAGCAATTGCAAGGCGGATACTTCGGCGCCCATAAATTCGCTCTATTTGTGCTCAAAAGGGTGAGCCGCCCGCGGTATTTGGCACTCCATATATATAGGTAGAATTCCTCCCGCATGGAGCAATCCGTGACATCACAGCATCAACCCTCCAGATTTATCTGA
This sequence comes from Candidatus Nanopelagicales bacterium, assembly GCA_041311445.1. Taxonomy (GTDB): domain Bacteria; phylum Actinomycetota; class Actinomycetes; order Nanopelagicales; family Nanopelagicaceae; genus ZLKRG08. Next base: position 230 of record JBFYJK010000033.1, on the reverse strand, counting down.
TCGGGGATGAACCTCGGTCTCACTTAGGTGAGCACAGTTCAAACGATGCGAGGGAGCCAAACAAATCGTTTAGCTCGACAACCGAGTGCAGGTTTCTGTAAACAGAAATCTGAAAAAGGAGCGTGCCCAAGTGGCAGTAGTAACAATGCGCGAACTCCTCGACAGCGGTGTTCACTTCGGACATCAGACACGTCGTTGGAATCCAAAGATGAAGCGTTTTATTTTCACAG